>NZ_QJTG01000001.1:0-478064 GCF_003217275.1 Bacillus sp. 196mf | reverse complement strand
TCTATGAACCGTTTATCTAGCGGTAAATCAATCAACAGTGCAGCTGACGATGCTGCTGGTTTAGCTATCGCTACTCGTATGCGTGCAAAAGAAGGCGGATTAAACGTTGGGGCTCGTAACACACAAGACGCTATGTCTGCTCTACGTACAACTGACTCAGCTTTAAATTCTATTTCTAATATCTTACTTCGCATGCGTGATCTTGCAACTCAATCTGCCAATGGGACAAATGGTGGTAAAGATCAAGATTCCTTAAACTTAGAATTTAAAGCATTACAAGAGGAAATTGATCACATTGCTGGAAAAACTAACTTTAACGGAAAAAGTTTATTAGCTGAGGCTGGAACAGATAAGAATATTAGTATTCAGCTTTCTGATGTATCTGGCGATAATCTTACACTTACAGCGGTTGATGCAACGGCTACTACAGGACTTGGCCTTACAAAAACTATCGGAGCACCTACAGCACCTGTAACGCCGCCTGTAACGCCTGCACCACCTGCTGCAGATAATGATGCTGCAGGTGCCATTGTACAACTAGATAAAGCTATTCAAACAGTTGCTGACATGCGTGCAACATTCGGTTCTCAATTAAACCGTTTAGACCATAACTTAAACAACGTAAACAGCCAAGCTACTAATATGTCAGCTGCTGCTTCACAAATCGAAGACGCTGACATGGCGAAAGAAATGTCTGAAATGACTAAGTTCAAAATCTTGAACGAAGCTGGTATTAGCATGCTTTCTCAAGCTAACCAAACTCCTCAAATGGTTTCTAAATTATTACAATAAGCCATTTGAGTTAGTTTCCTGAATAAACCTCTCTGCTTGCGGAGAGGTTTATTTTTACTATATAGATAGATTATTTATAAAACCTTTTTTTATGTGGAAGAGAGTATCCGCGATGCTTAGAAGCGGTCAGTGCTTATCTTCATCCCCTCTTATGTTAAAACACAAACAGTAAATAAGCATAAGCCCCTCTATCCTTCCATAACTATTTATTAGATTAAAAGATACTGACTATATCAATCTATAAGGAGTGTCTATTATGCGTATTGATACGAATGTTTTAAGTATGAATGCTAGGCAGTCGTTGTATGAGAATGAGAAGCGTATGAATGTTACGATTAAGCATTTGGCGACTGGTAAGAAGTTGAACAACGCTTCGGATAATCCCGCTAATATTGCAATTGTGACTCGTATGCATGCGAGAGCGAGTGGTATGCGCGTGGCGATTCGTAATAATGAAGATGCGATATCGATGCTTCGCACAGCCGAAGCTGCCCTTCAAACTGTGACGAATATTTTACAGCGTATGCGTGATTTAGCCGTTCAATCCGCAAACGGTACAAATTCAAATAAAAACCGTGATTCACTTAATAAAGAGTTTCAGTCTTTAACAGAACAAATTGGCTATATTGGCGAGACGACTGAGTTTAATGATTTATCCGTATTTGACGGTCAAAACCGCCCAGTTACATTAGACGATATCGGTCATACAATAAATATGACGAAACATATTCCCCCTTCCCCTACACAACATGACATCAAGATTTCAACAGAACAAGAAGCCAGAGCGGCGATTCTTAAAATTGAAGAGGCTTTACAAAATGTATCACTTCATCGTGCTGACCTTGGCTCTATGATAAATCGTTTACAATTCAATATTGAAAATTTAAATAGCCAAAGTATGGCGTTAACAGATACTGCATCTCAAGTTGAAGATGCAGACATGGCGCAGGAGATGAGTGATTTTTTAAAGTTCAAATTATTAACTGAAGTTGCCCTTAGTATGGTTTCACAAGCGAATCAAATTCCGCAAATAGTTTCTAAACTACTACAATCGTAAAAATTCATCTTCCTTCTTCGGAACGATTCCATACAAAATAAAAGGGAAATACATATAAACTATGTATCTCCCTTTTATTTTGTACCCAATTTTTATTACTGTGTTACGGTCATAACTTGTCCGCTACGATCAACCATAATTTTCATTTTACCGTCTTGTGCATTATATAGCCCTAGTTTATGTAATTCCATTTTACAATCTTGTACGAAAGTTGGTAATTTACGAATTTGATCGATATCAGAACTTGTAATGAAATGAATTAAAAGCTGCGTCATGCCTTTAATATCTTGCACAAGCTCTTCTTTCTCTCGTTTTACCCTTTCATTTTCTAGTTGTAACGACTGCAATTCACCTTCTAGGCTACGTGTATTCTTTGCTTCTCTAAAACGCCCTGCAGCCATACTAGAAAGCTTATAAATACCTTCCATAAACTGATGTAGTTCATCTTCTTTCCTTTCACTACATTGATTAATTGTTTCAAAGTTATCAACGATACCAGATATAACTGTTACAAGACTTTTTTCATCCTCTTTATGCTGGATTTCTTCTTTTAATTCGTACTCGTTTTCTTGTTTTCTTGCAACAATTGTCTCTTTTACTGGTATATATTTTCGCTTTCGTCCTGGTTTTTGTTTTTCAATATTTTCAAACGGTATTTCACGTTTTTTCAATTTATAATACGTATTTTGCAATTGACTTTCTGTTTTTGGAAAAAGATTTAGTTCATTTTTACTTACGTATTTTGAAATATTTAAAATGTTTAAACCGTGACGTTGACAAAATTGATATACTTCATATAGTAGCTCTAGTTCAGACTTCAGCCATGTAATTGCTGATTTTTCATATGCTCGCATCCCGCCATTTTTTTCTATATCTATTTGAAATAATACCATTCTATTATGTAAATCAACTAACTCTTCATACTTTACTTGGAATTCTTTTTCTATCTTTTTTAATTCCACCTCTAGTTGCATATCGTTCATTTTATTATTTGACATGTTTTGTAAAAGACCTAATACATTAATTGCTGTGTGGTGATACATAATCTGTGCCACTCCCCCTCATCCTTTCACAATTCTCATCTGACTCCCATGTCTTTTAAGAAAATAGCAATTTTTACATATCCATATTATAACAGTTCGAAATTATCTGTCAAATAATTAACATACAAAAATGTATAGAAAGTATAAAAATTTGGAAAATGTTTTTTTATTAATATGTAAAATTGCATATTAATTACATTTAATTATATTATATGGTATTTTGAATATTTTTTCACCGAAAAAATTTGCGTTACCACGAAATGTTACTAAAATAACCTTCGAAAATACGTTTGCTTATATTTTCAAATCAAAAATCTTCATTTGAAGATTTTTTCATACATACAGCGCCAAACATCTCAGAAACCTTTCATTTTTCTGCCAGGTTAGAGTATAGAATACCAAAAAGGAATTAGCCAATGCTACATATGGCTAATTCCTTCCTCTCTCTAACAGAATAGAGTTATAAACCCAATCTTCAAATCCTCAATCAAAGTCTCACTTCTTCTTACCTAAAACTACTTCATACCTCTGAACTCACATCGCATGAGACTCTATTAATCACTGAAAACTTACTTACATAAGTAGTTTCCCCTATTCCTACTAAATAGAAAAATGTTATACGCCAGCTCTTCTACTTACCTATAACCACTCCATATCTCTGGTCTCAACATCGCATAGGGCTCTATTAAGCACTGACCGCTCAACACTTAGCTAGAGCTTCTATTCTGGCTAAATAGAAGCTTTTAAAGCACTAACTTATCAACTAAACCAATTAGCTCTTGAATATCTGGCTTACTTACTTGAGCATTTGCTCCTACAGCTTCACCTTTATGGAATAATTCATTTGTAATTAATGAAGAGAAAATAATGACTGGTAAACGATTCATTACTTCACTATCCTTAACCACTTTCGTTAAATGATGTCCATCCATTTTTGGCATTTCAATATCCGTAATTAGCAGGTGAATATGTTCAAACATTTTTTCGCCTTGCTCTTTCGCTAATTTTTCAATTTGCGCTAACGCTTCTGCACCATTGCTGAAGAAGTTCATTTTCGTATATCCAGCTGATGATAATGTTTCTTCTAATATTTGACGAAGCATCGCTGAATCTTCTGCAATATAAATTACTTTTTCAGCTCGATCTGTTTTTTGTTCTAACCCTGCAATTGATTTATTGTCATAACCAGTGCCGCTAATTTCACATACAATTTTTTCATAATCTAATAGTAAGATGATTTTGCCATCTAGTTTTACAATACCAGATGTCGTTTCTTCTAGTCCCATAGATAATGAAGCTGGTTCATCAATTTGTTCCCATGAAATACGTTGAATACGATGCACTTCATCAACGCGGAAAATAACTTTCATTTGGTTTAATTCTGAGATGATAAATTTCGTTTGATCAAGTGGCTTTGTTGACTTTAAATTAAGAGCCATTGCCAAGTTAATAACAGGTAAAATTTCACCACGTACTTGAACAACACCTTCAACTGCATGATGAGACTCTGGCACAGTTGTAACAGGGAATGGATTAATGATTTCACGTACTTTCATAACATTAATACTAAATAGGTTTTCACCAACAGTATACGTAACAATCTCTAATTCATTTGTTCCGCTTTCTAATAAAATACTTTGTGCTTGTGACATAAAGGTGTCGCTCCCCTTCCATTAATTCCGTATATCTAATTATTAAGCTTTATAAAAGCGAAAAAGTCAACTACCTATATAAAAAATATAGATAGTCGATCGATTCATTTTATTAAAAAACAATTAATCTTGTATAAACGAAGCAAGTGCCTCTAATAACACTTCTTGTGCTCCTACAATTTCCGTCGGCATTGCTTCCCATTTTTTCGAAAGCTCCGTCTCTACTCTTATTCTCAGCTCTGAATTCATTTCTGCTAGCACATATTCTTTCGTTGCTATATCAACATCAAGTAGCGCGAGTGCATATAGTTCCGGTTCATTTATTTTTTCGAATAATCGTTTTAATACCACCGGCGCTATATGTTTTAATTTTTCAATATGAATTTCCTTATCCGAAAATAGTAACTCATATTGAATAAACGTCACATTTTCTTTAATCACTTTAAAATAGCAATTATTTTTTTTATCATTTACAAAATAACCGTTCGGATCTGCGATAATACTTTCTACTTTACGAATCAAATCTGGCAAACTATTCGCCGCCATTACAGTCCGCTGCTCAACCTCACTCGGCGAAATAAATGTAACGCGATACTTATTTTGCGCCATCCTCCTCACCTCTCCTTTTATAAAAATCTATCATCACAAACATATAAAATGAAACTAGCATACTCTCATTTCATTGCCCTATTGTCACAACTCACAGACTATAAAAAAGTACTGGCTTGCTATAAAGAGATTATTGTTCAACCATTCCAGTAGATTTCTATAGTTCTCTTCTTACAGCTCCGAGCCACCTAAGCCTAAAAACACTTTTACGCGCCTTTAAGCAGCTCGATATTGTTGAACCAAAAAGCAATTTGTTGATCTGTAATGCCTGATAATGTAACAAAAAACTCACGGCACTTCATCTCGTCCTTAAACAGTTGATACTTCCATGCGCCATCACTGCCAACACTGACGAAATAAAACTCATGAATGCGACCAATAATCGCTTTCTTTTCAGCAAATGAATACGGGGGCACTTGCTTAATTTCAAATTGATCTGGTAAATATACATGCTCTTCCCGTTCCATTTTTAGCACTTGTTCAGCAAGTTCACGTTTATTCTCGAAAAATGGTAATTGTAAAATTCGTTCTTGTCTTGTCATACGAATAAAAACCCTTTCTACTATATTACGATCTTTCTTTATAATACATTATCGAATTAAGTTTACAACTTCATTTAATACTTCATCTGACACTTTAATTACTTTCGCATTTCCTTGGAATCCACGTTGATATAACATTAAGTCAACGAATTCTACAGATAAATCTACGTTTGAACTTTCTTTTGCTGAACCTCGTACATTACCTGCACCATTCTCACCAGCAACACCTATCCCTGGAATCCCTGCTGATGGTGTGGCAATGTAATTGCCATTCCCAGTTTTCATTAATCCACCTGAATTAGGGAATGTAGCTACAGCTAGTTGTCCTACAACCTTCATACTACCATCCGAATATCTCATCATAACGAAACCACCGTCAGAAATTGAATAGTCATTTGCAATTGCAGCTGGACGCCCCGTTACTTCTGTTGTAGAAATAGTTTTCCCTGTCGGATAATTTGTTAAAGCACTTAAGTCCAGTGTCAGTCCCTTACCAAAAGGAATTTTAACCGTTCCACCTTTAGTAATTTCACCAGTTACTGGATTTTTTTGTACAGATTCATCTGTCTCCTTTAGATTTCCTAATGTATCAAATTTAAGATTTTTTTCGCCTGTCATGCCTTCAACAGGCTTAAACTCTTTTTCGTTTTTAGAATCATTTCTTACAGAAACTGTATATGTATATTCACCTGGCACAGGCTTGTCAACTTCTTTACCATCTACAGTCTCTTTTGTAGTCTTTTGTTTAATATTTACACGTAACGTTAACGAGTTTCCTTCCTCATCAAAAACTGTGAATTCATGAGATAATGCATTTTGATTTCTAGGAAGGTTTCCACCTATTGTTGCTTTATCTGTTTGAATCCCACCAACAGCTGATCCCATTGGAATATGAATTGGACTTGGTCGTGAAGAAAAATCTATTTCTTGTGTTCCTGTTTTCACACCATAACCTAGCACATACTGTCCACTTGTATTTGTAACATAGTTATCTTTCGATACACCGAAAGACCCTTTTCTCGTATACTCTACATTTCCACTATTACGATCACCAACTAAAAATAAACCATTTCCCTCTATGGCTGTCTCCATCTTATCACTAGTTAAAGTAATAGAACCATCACTAAAATCTGTAGATGTCCCACTAAACTTTACACCGTTACCAATACTCTTTGGATTCGTACCAGCATAAGCACCATCCCCACGTGAACCAACCGTATTATTATATAGCAGATCATCAAAAATAGCTTTTTGCTTTTTATATCCAACTGTTTGTGCATTTGCAATATTATTTGAAGTAACACTTAATGCATTTTGTGCTGCATTCATCCCTGTAATACTTGTATATAACGCTTTAATCATAACCTATATACACTCCTTTTATTAATTTTGCTTAACCTCTTCATTTTTTTCTATATCATCTTTCTTCTCATCTTCTGGATTTGTTTCTGCTATCGGTTTATCTGAAACCCTTTCTACAAAACGAAGTGAGACAACTTGATTATCAACAATAAGTTGTACATCGTTATTTTCGGCAAGTCGAACTGTTTCCACTTGACCAGTCACTTGCTCTCCCTTATTGTTTATACCTCTAACATACTTCCCTAAAAATTTCATCCCTCCATCAAGAGCTGTCGTATACATCGTTGATTGCAGCTTATCTACTGCTTTCGTCATATTCTGTACTTGTTCCATAAGAGATAACTGTGCTGTCTGATTCATCATTTGATTCATATCCATCGCATTAAATGGATCTTGATGTTGAAAACTTGATAAAAACAATTTCAGGAAATCATCTTTCCCCATTACCCCAGGAGTCTTTTGCGCTCCTGCCGAAACTCCATTACTTTGTTGCACTGGCGATTGTACACCATTAACAGGTACATTACTTTTTTGCGCTCCTGCTTGTAACGGAATATGATTTGTACTCGTTGTATTTAATCCAACTGTTGGCACGCTTTATTCCTCCAATAATCCCGCAAATTCTGTTGATTGTTGTTTTTCATGATTTGTATTTGCTAATTTCTGTTTTTGCCTTTGCTCTTGTTCTCGCTGTTCTTTTCGATTTTCATCTTTATCTGAATAGCTAATTTGAATATTGATTTCTTTTTCTTTTAATTTTAATTTCAATTCATCAAAAATGATTTCAACACGTTTTTTCGCATCGTGTTTTTCCATTTCTACGTGAACATCAATTTGATCTCCGTGTTTTTTCATAAACACTGTTAATGTACCAAGTTTTTCTGGATTTAACTGGAATAAAACACGTTCTTGTTTCACTACAAATTTTTGCAGCGCTTCTACTTGCGCTTCCATTTTCTTTCCTAAGTCAGGTAATGAAACTTTCTCAGCACCACTATTTGATTTCCCTATTTGTTCGGTACTCGTCGTTTTATTTAATAACTCTGCACCTGCAGAGCTCGAATCATTTAATACATCAACCTCTGGCAACTCTACCTTTGCATCATCGCTCTCAAGTTTTGGAAGATCTACCTCTTTAGACTCTTCTTGTTCCTTTGCAATATTACAAGTTTCTGTTTCTACAACTTTCAATGCTTGCATCGTTTGCTCTGGCATCTTCATTTTGTTTAATACCATTTGCATTGTATCTTCTAAACATATAGCATTTTTGATATTCATATTTGAAAGAAGTTCTTGTAATTGTTGTAATTCAGCTGCAGGTAATTCATTAAGTTTAATATTGCCATATTCTTTATATAGCTCTTGTATTTTTTGTATGTATTGATATAACAATTCCGGCTGCACATGTAATTGCTCAATTGCAACCATTTGCTCAGATACAGCTAATAATAACTGTTCTGTCTCTTTTTTTTCTTCTTTCTTTACAATAGGTTCTTCTTTCTTTACCGATTTTTTAGAAAGAATATAATCTTTTTTCTCTTCTGGTGGTGCTTCTTCTCGTTTCGTTTTCTCCGTTTGCGGCTGTTTTTTATTTTCCATTCTCATCGTACGATCGAATGAAGAATCTTCATTTTTTGATTGTACTTCTAGCCCTTTTTCTTTTTGCGGAGGTAAACTTTGTTGCACCGGTAATACAGACTGTATCACTACATTCACCTCATCCATTCATACACATTTTCAAATCCAGAAGCATTTTTTCTTCCAGCTTTTCTTGTGCTTTCGCAAGCTTTTTGCAATTTTCTTGATACATCTCATCAATGACACGTTCTTTTTCTTTTACTTGCTCTAAAAGGCTTTCATTTTTTTGAATAAAACCTTCCGTTTTTTTAATTTTTCGATTCCATTCTTCTATTCTTTCAGGTGAAAACGTATGTGAAGAAAGCATGCCCGCCATAATACGTTGCCCAGTTTGTACGACTTTACTACGTGATTTCACAACATATAAATCATATTCTTTTTTTTGTTCTATTTTTCTTTTTTCAGCTGTTAATTCATACACTTCTTTTAAAATATGTTCTTTTTCTTGATTTATTTGCAATTTTATTGTGTCGTACTGCTGTTTATCCACCTGTTTTCATAGCCCCTTCCTATTATAACGTTCTCTTTTTCTATTATATAGTTTTTTCCCAAAAAAATCTGTGAAATATTAAAAAACAAAAAAATAAGACCTCTTGGGCAGAGGCCTTATACTATATGGTGTATCGCTTCAACGATATCATCAAATTGGAAACTATCCGATCGACCTTGCTTTAAAAATGTATTTATACCTTCTACTTTATTTTTACATTCAAAAATATAAGCATTTTCTTCATTTTCTTGAATCGTTCCTAACTTAAAATACAATTCATTTTCTTTATAAATTGATAAAATTTTCCTCATTTCATTTGCAAGTTGCCAATGATGTGGCGACACGATTTCTTCCATAATCCTACTTACTGAATCTAATACTGAAATTGCAGGATAATGACTAAGCGTTGCAAGCTCACGCTTTAATACAATATGTCCATCTAAAATACCACGTGCTAAATCTGGTACAGGGCCATTTAAATCGTCCCCATCAACAAGCACCGTATAAATACCTGTTATAGATCCCTTTTGTGTTTTCCCGGACCGTTCTAACAGCTTCTTCATATAACTTTCCATTAACAGTGTTTTACCACCAATCGGTAACTCTTTAACAGCAATATCAACACTTCTTCGTGCATCGGCAAAACGAGTAACAGAGTCCATCATAAGTAATACGTTATTGCCTTGGTCACGGAAGTATTCAGCAATAGACGTTGCGAGTTTCGCGGCACGAAGTTGCATAAGATGACTTTCATCTGACGTCGCTACAACAACGACGCTTTTTCGCATCCCTTCCTCGCCTAACTCTTTTCGAATAAAGTCTTTTACTTCCCGGCCACGTTCTCCTACTAAACTAATAACGTTTATATCAGCTTTTGCATTTTTTGCTATCATTCCAAGTAAAGTAGATTTACCAACACCTGACCCAGCAAAAATACCAATCTTTTGACCGATACCAATTGTTAGCATAGAATCAATTGATTTTATTCCTGTTTCAAATACATCGGTAATCTCTTCACGTTCAAATGCATGTATAGGCGGTGCATCTAGTTTAATTTTCTGTAATGGAATGTTTTCAGCTTCCTCATTTAACACTTCACCATTTGCACTTAACACTTTTCCGAGCAAGTGATTACCACGTGGTACAACAACATCTTCTGAAATTAAAGTCACTGAATCTCCATAACATACTTTTTCTGTCTGTTCAAATGGAAGTAGCATATTATTTTCTTTTTCAATGGCAATCACTTCACATAAGACGTTATGTTCTCCAACGAAGCAAACATCTCCGATCTTCGCTTTCGGCCCTTTTGCTACGAAAAACTGTTCTTGTACACTATGAACTTTGCCTACTTTCGTATACAGTGGTGTTTCAATGAACTTATTCCATTTTTCGTTCTCATTCATTAACAGACGGCTCATACATTTTGCTCCTCAAATAACTTCTCTTCTTCCCATTTCTGACGAAGTTTCGCAAATATAGGTGCAAATTTAAATTCAAAGAACTCTTTCTCTTCTTCCAGAACAAATTCACCAAACTGCAGGGAGAAATCATATTTCCATTCTACTAATTGTAGTAACCAATATTCTTTCGTATTTTCCTTCTCTTCTTGAATACGTTCAAAAGTTTCTGGATGTACTGTAATGATTAATTTTTCAAACGAAGTTGGCAATGTTTGCACGATGCCAGTTAAAATAGGTAACACATCAAGCGATCGTGAATCTACCGCTTGATTCACGATTTTTTCTGCTAGATGAAAAGATTGATCCCATAATAACTCTGTCCATTCATATGCTGTTTCTTGTTGTTCTTTTTGAAACTGCACACGCGCTGCTTCCATCTGTTCCATTTGTTCATGAATATGCATTTGAAATTGTTCTTTATCTTGTAATAACTGCTGCCGCTCTCGTTCTAACATTTGCTTCTCTTGCCTTAGCTGATTCATTTCCATATGTAATGACTCTTGCTGGGCGCGAAGCTCTGCATGATCAGCTTGTAATTCTTCCTCTTCTATTTGAACTGAAGGTGGTTTTGGAAATTGTAATTCATACGTTTCTTCAGAAAAAGAAACAGAATTCTTCGGAATTCTGTTTTTAAATAAGGACATCCTCTTCACCTCTTTGAACGATAATTCTTCCTTCTTTCTCTAGCTTTTTCACTGTACCAGTGATCGTTTGCTGTGCTTTTTCAGCATCCGTCATCTTAAGCGGTCCTAAGCCATCTAATTCTTCTAGAATCATCTCTTTACGGTTTGAAGACATACATGTAAATAGTTTCTCTTTAATTTCTTCTTTTGCAATTTTAAGTGCTTTCGCAAGAACACCGTTATCTGTAATTTCTTCTAATACACGGCGAAGCGCAAGATCTTCAAGACCAAGTAAGTCTTCAAAGACAAACATATTTTCTTTAATTTTCTCAGATAACTCATAATCGACTTCATCCAGCTTTTGAAAGACTGTTTTTTCAACACCACGTGAAACATTATTTAAAATGTTTACGATTGTTTTCAAGCCATCAGTTTTATTAATTGCACTGAATGCCATATTATTTAATTTCGATTTTAACAACTCACCAATTTGATTAATTAATTCGCCATCAACTTGTTCTAACTTCGCAATACCCATTACCGTCTCTACTCGTTTATGATCTGGCAATCTCTCAATTAATTGAGACGCAAGTTGCGGTTTAATATAAGAAGCGATAATTGCAATTGTTTGTGGTGACTCATCATTAAGCACTGTAAGAAGTGGTTCTAAATCTGTAAGTGAATTTAAGAATTCAAATGGATTATCTTTGTTATACCAAAGATCTTCCAATAATTTTTCCAGTTCGTCTTCTGGCATGTTTTTAAATATGCGACGAATGTATTCTTTATCTGGAGTGACTAAGTTCAATTCTTTTACATTTAGTTCATATAAGAACTCTCCTAGTACATTTTCTAACGTTTCTGGTTTGTATACACGAAACTTTGCGATTTCACGAAGTAATACTTCTTTTTCCTCAGCTGTCATATATTCAATGACTTTTGCTGCCACCCCTTCTTCTAATGTACGAATAAGGATGGCAGCTTTTTCTTTGGAGGAGATTTCATCTAACATCGTTGTTCCTCCCTTACTGTCCGTTTAACCATTTTTTAATTACTTTTGCAGTTCCTTCTACATGTTCTTTCGTAGCATCCTGCACTTGTTCATCTAACGTTGGTTCTTTCGGTTCTTCTGGTTCAGGTTTTGGCTCTGGCACTATTTTTTCTTCAGGAATTTCCAAGATACTTTCATTACTTGCAGCCACTTCCTCTTCTGCTAAGTATTCTTCATATTCCTCTTCTTCTTTCTTTCTCTTACGTCTTGCTAATAAGAACCATACTAGACCACCGATTGCTAATAAGCCAGCTGTAATTCCACCGAATAACCACCAGTTCATACCACTTTTTTCTGGCTCTTTCTCTTTTTCGGCTTTCGGCTGATCGAACTGAACAGTTACAACGTTAACTTGACCATTTATAAAGTTACCGTTCGGATCAGCTTGAAGTCCTGCCGCTGTTCCGATTGCTTCTTTAAAAGTTGTCATATCCATTCTACGTTTTACTAGCGTATCATTATCTACCCATACAACAACATTTGTTTTCGTTAATTCTGGGTGTTTCTTAATTGTTTCAACTGTTTTATCTATTTCATAGTTTTCGATTTTATTACCATTTTTATTATCATAGACAACTTTACCATTTTGATTATTGTTCGTACCGTAGTTTGGCACTTCACCGTTCGCTGTAATACCAGCACCTTGCTTCGTATCTGTCCCTTCTTGAGCAGTAGAACTTTCCTCTTGCTCTTGTTTACTACGAAGTACACCTTTATCACCATACTTTTCTGACTGACGTGTAACTTCATCGTAGTTTACAGATACTTTCGTATTCACTTTATATTCATTCGGTTTAAACATCGTCATTAACGTTGCATCAATATCTTGCTTTAATTTACCTTCAAGTTGATGCTGCATCTCTACTTCTTTCTCATAAGAAGAAGAACTACTAGAATGTGCTTCATCTGTCCCTTTTGAGATAACACCTTTTTTACTATCAATAACGCTTACTTCTTCTGCCTTTACACCAGGAACTGCTGCACTTATCATTTGCTGTATACCTGCAACTTGATCAGCTGTTAACAATTGGCCACGCTTCACTCCAACCGTAATCGCCGCTGTTCCTTTTGCTTTTTCTTCATCAAAAATTGTCTCTTTTTCAGGCAATGTAATTTGAACATTTGCCGTTTCAACTGTCGCAAAGTTTCTTACAATATCTTGCTCCAATTGCTTCTTCGTACCGACAATTTGCTTCATTTTTTTATCTTGCTCACTTGAACCGAGCGAGCTTTCTAATAAAATTTCCTCACCGCTTTTAGAATTAAACGGTAAGCCCATCCCATTCATTTCTTTTCGAACCCATGGAGCATCATTCTTTTGCACACGAATCGAACCATCGGCCGCTAATTGATAATCGACACCTAACTTCGATAATTCTGCTGTAATCTCTTGTTTATCTGTATCATTTAAATTTTGATATACAACAACATATTTATCTGGCAAGGTGAAGTATAAAAGTGCTCCTGTTACAATCGCTAAAAGCGCAGCACCAATTACTAACTTATGCCACGTTTTTAACGATTTGATAACATTTTTCATCTTTTCCATTTAAACACACCCGTCCACTTTCCTAAATTTGCATATTAATTAGTGACTTATAATTTTCAATAAGATTATCACGTACGAGAGCAGCCGTTTTCATTTGAGACTCAGCTTTCTTTTGCTGAATTAAAACGTCATGTGTTTCTCCTACCCCTTTAGTTAGTAAATCATATACTGCTGTTTGTGCATTGTTTTGCGTTTGATTCATATCTTCCAATAAATCAATAAACTTTTTCCCCGGAGCTACAGATGTTTCAGAAGTTTTCGGTGCACCAATTGACTGAATTGCTCCAAATGGTTGTGTATTTAACATTGGTTGGATTTTCATATTACTATCTTCCCCCTTATCCTCGGCCGATTTCTAAATCTTTATCAAGCATTTTTTTATTCGCATTTAATACACTCGTATTCGCTTCATACATTTTTTGAGCAACCATTACATTCGTCATTTCAGCAGTTACATCAATATTTGGATAACGTACATATCCTTCTTCATTTGCGTGCGGATGCGTCGGATCATACACTAAATTTTCTGTTTTGTCTGCTTCAATACTTTTTATTTTCACTCCGTTAGTAGGAGACCCATCTAACATACTTGCAAAACTATTATTTGATTCTAGCACCACACTACGACGCTCATATAAATCTGCCCCCGGAGCCGCCGTCGTATTCGCATTTACAATATTGTTAGAAGTAACTTCCATCCATTTTCTCGCTGTCGTTAGCCCTGAGCCACTTGCATTAATTGCCTGAAACATCCGTTGTCTCTCCTTCTACTTTTAACGTCCGCGTGCCGCTTGGTTAATTGCATATTGTGTATTAATTGCGTTAATTGAAATACCGTATAACTGATTTGTTTTCATTAAATCTAGCATTTCTGTCGTTACATCCACACTATTTCCGTCTTTATTCGTTTGCATTGATTTTGTTTGAATCTTTGCATATGTATTTTTCGTATTTACTGTCGGCAAGTGCATTTCATTCGTTTGATATAAATCTGGATTGCTCTTTAAATCAGCCGCATTGTTTTTATATAATGCACTACTTTTATTCATCTGCTCAGCAAATGTTACATCTTGTGCTTTATAGCCAGGTGTATTCGCATTTGCAATATTACTAGAAACAGTATTTCGTTTCGTCACTAAATAATTCATATAATGGCTTACATCACTCACTAAATCTGGCATATTCCACACCCTTCCTTTTCTAACGTAATGATCCACTGATAGAAGTTTCACTTCATTATTTATTTTCTTATATGCGTTTATTAAAATATTTACTATTATGTACCCTTACATATTTTATTCCATTTTTTCATTATTGTCTTTAGAAAAATACAAAAATATAAAAAAGAATGCAAAAAAACTGTATACACATAGTAATCTATAGAACATTTCAATATATAAACTACAAACTAAAGTCCATTTTTCTATTATTTAGATTACTATTATTTTTTCATCACAGTCATAAAATGAAACCTCAATCAGCGGAGTTCTTTATGTAAACGAAGGAATAGATCCCCTTTTAAAAGGGGGATCTGCTTCCAGACGTTATTATTAATATTTACCGTAAAATGAATTAGCCTTCATTCGCCCATCATTTGTCATAATCATTTCTTCCAAAATCTTTTGCTTATCTCGAATATGCTGAGCTGCCTTAATAATGAATGGGCTTACTTCTGCTGCAACTTGCGTACGTTTTTCTTCATCTAGTGTCATCATCCAACGATTTAACATCTCACTCTTCTCAGCAAACTCTTCATCTGACACTTGCAATTCACCGATTTCATTAAAACAGCCGACAAACGTTCGATAAATATCATTGTTCATTTTCAAGCGCTCCACGGTATCCGTCTATTAAATCCTGTAGCACTTGCACAATGGCATCAATATCTTTTACTTCACGCGTGACTTTCATCGTTTGAATTTGAATGCTAATCCAGTCATATAAACCAAATAAACTATCGTATAAATCTTTCGTAATATCAGGATTTAACTGGAGCTTCAACTCTTCAAATATACGTTCTAACTTTTCAAGAAGTTCATCACCCTCTTGAAGTTTGAATGCATTTAAAAATTCTTCCAATTTACGAAACTCAATGATGCATCTTTCATAAATAAATATTGTATTTTTAATTGGATTACTAGTCATAATATCATTTTGCATATAACGTTGCCATGCTTGCATACAATCACTTCCTCAGCTTTCATTAGTCATCACTTTTTGTTTTTGTCATTGCTTGAATTGTCTTCAACTGACTATCAAGCAATGCTAACTGACTTTCTAATTTTGCATATTTATCAATAATTGTTTTTTGTTTTTCCTTATTAACTGTATCAATATCTTGAATTTTTCTCTCTAAATCAGTTACTTGCTTTTCAATACTTTTAGAACGTTTCCCAATAATTCCTTCATCTCCAAATATCCCGTCTAACTTTTTCTCTGTATCATGACCTAAACCATTTAAACCAAAGAAAAATTGTTTCGTAGATTCCGGATTCTCTTTAAAAGCTGTTTTTAATTTTTCTTCATCAAGAGTCATATTACCCTTTTTATCAATTTGAATTCCAAAAGAAAATAAATACTTATCATCTTGGGAGAATTTAAAAATACCTGTCATTGCATTATTGATAGCAAATGACACATTATTCCCTTGCATTACTCCATTTTCTCCAGCAAATAAATCCAAACTTTTAACTGCCTTATTATACTCGTCTTTCATTTTTTTTATTAAATCTATTGAATTTTTTATATCAGAATCTTCAATAGTTAATTTTATTGGCTCTGTAGTTTCCTTTTCTAAATTAATAGTTAATCCTGGAATTGTATCAATCTTATTTGTTTTACTAGTTCCTTTTATTCCATTTATTGTATACTCAGCATTTATTGCTCCTGTCACTTGATGTGCAACAGCATTCGTTCCATCCGGATTTTTCGCAGAAGTAACTAGCCCTATATTTTGTAAAAAACCATTGGCGCCATCCGTTAATTTCAGCTCTCCAGCTTCTCCTGCAGTAGTCGATGTGAAAAATAGTTGATCCCCTAATGTATATACTGATGCACCAAAATTCCCATTATTTATCTTATTGACAAGATCTTTATATGCCATATCTTTTGAGATTTTAACTTCTTTTCCATTTATCTGAAATACATCATCTACTCCAAGTTTTAAATCTAAACTGAATTTTTGCTCCATACCTTCAGGAGTTTTTGAAGGAGTAAGTGGAGCTGTAGTTATTTGATGTCTTTCAGCTACCCGTTCTACTGTAATCGTGTATGTTCCAGGAATTGCAGCAGCGTCCGCTTGTGCTTTCATAAAGCCATCTTTGGATAGAGTTATTTTCTTTTCATCACCTTTAAATGCGGATAAATCTTTGAACACTTGTACAAGATTGCCAAATTCTTTTTTCATGCTTGCATACACGTTTTTTTCATTTGTTAATGTTTGTTTTTGTGTAGTATAAGGGGATTTTTTCATTTCCAATGCTTGTAACTCTAAATCTACTAACTTCTTTGTATCTATTATGTTATTTCCTAAATTCCATATTTGTTGTCTACCACCATAATCAGATATTGTTCCTGCCATATTTTTCACTCCTTATCATTTACATGTAATCTAAAATACTCGTTTTACTCATTGTACTAACAGCTTTTAATGTTGCTTCGTACGTTGCGTTTATATAAGCTAAATCAGAAATTGCGACCGCTAAATCAACATCCTCAATTTCTTTACGGTTTTCTTGAAGTGCTACATTTTGCTCGCTTAAAATTGTTTTAAACGTCTCCATTGTGTTCATTGTTGAACCAACTTCCGTTGTACGGTTAATGATGCCATCTAAGTTTTGCTTATTTCCTTCTAATAACGGTTTTAATGCTTTTTGGTCACCGTTTTGCATCGCTTCACTCATCTGTTTTAAAGTTTTTATAACAGGGGATAATAATGCTTCACCGTTACGGAACGCTTTGAATTCATAACCGTCATTTAGTTTCCAGTTCACATCATTTTTCCCACCCTGGTACGTACCATCTTCTGTAAATGGTGGATTTTCTGCACTATCACCACCGAAAATATAACGACCTTGTTCTTTTGTATTCGCTAAATAGACGACCTGTTTTAAAATTTGATCAATCTCTACACCAATAGCCTGCAATTCTTTTTCACTATTTGTACCATTTAATGCTTGTACTGTTAATTGGTCTGCTCTTGTTAAAGATTTCAAAACACCTTGTAAAGTATTTTCAGTTTGTGTTAATACATTTTTCGAATCCGCTATATCTTTCTGCATTTGCTCCATATTCGCCAATGAATGTTGAATCGCAAATGACTTACTTGCCGCAAGTGGATCTTCACTCATAAGAAGGTTTTTCTTCCCTGAAGTTACTTGATTTCGATGATATTGCTGTTGCACATTCAAATCCATTAACTGATTCTTTGCCCAGTTTGCATTTTGAAATGTAGATACTCTCATTTCTATCTCCTCCTTATATATTTCCAATCAATTATTATCACTTATCGAATAATTGAAAATAGACTATCAAACACTTCATTCATCGTAGTAATAGCTTTAGAATTCGCCACGAAGTATTTCTGGAAGGCCATTAAATTAACCATTTCTTCTTCCATATTTACGCCCTCAATGCTCATCTTTTCTTGCTGGATACCTTCTAATAAATCCTTATGAATATTTTGATATGCATTTACTGAACTTTTATCAGAGGCTACACCAACTAAAAATTGATCTAAGGCTTGCTTATATGTAAGTCCATCCTTATAGCCTTTATCTGTAATAGCCGCAAGGTTGTTGGCAGTTTCAGCCGAAATTTTCATTTTTGAAATATCTTTTATAAAATCAGGATTTAATTCAAGTTTCTTCGCATCTTCTCCTACAAAAAGCTCTTTCTTCATAGTATTATTCACTTGTTTTTTTAACGAATTTACAAACTCATTCAGATTATCTTTATAATTTGTAATCTTTGCTTTCGTATCAATTGCCGATAAAATTGTCCCACCACTTAATGGGATATCTGTTCCAGATATTTGTACAGACATTGGCTTTTTATCCTTCTGTAATTGAAGTGGATATGTATCTTGACCATTTACAGTTAAAACACCATTCATCCTAACACTTGCAATATTAGGATTTGTAGCTTCATAAGATACTTCTATATCTGCATACTGAGACATTTCTGTCATAATACGATCACGTTCATCTAATAGTTGATTTGGTACTTGTGTACCAGCTTGTCCAATTTTCTTGTTCGCTTCTGCTAAACTAGCAGCAAGTCGATTAAATTCATTAACATGCGCTTCAATATCTTCTGTCGTCTGTGCTTCCACTGTATCTAAGTTTTTCGCGAGACGACTTACTTGACTTGTGAACTTCCCCGTTTCAGCAATTAATGTATCGTAGTAATTTGATTGCTCCGGATTTTTTGCAACTTCACGAAAAGCATTGAAAAACCCATCCATTAAACTAGATAATGAATTTTTACCTGTCGTTCCTACCATAGACTCTACTCGCGACAAAGTAGAATTCATATATGCATAGTAAGAGAACTGTGACATTTGATCATTATATTGCTTTGTCTTCACTTCATCTGTAATACGATCAACACCTAATGTTTGTACACCATACCCTATTCTTTGTTCTGGTGCATACCCTTTACTCCCTCCAGCAGATCCGTAATTCACCATTTGACGAACATAACCCGGTGTATGAATGTTAGACAAGTTTTGTTTCGTTGTTTGTAACCCCATTTGAGCCGCTAACATACCCGATAGCGGTGTATTATAATCAGATAATCTCATAAAGCTTCACTTCTCCTTTACAATAGTTCGTTCATAAAGATTTGCGAATTATTGTTTCGCTCTAAGTTATATTCAGAAACAGAATCCACAATACTTTCTGTAGTTTTTAATAGTACGTTTAAGTAATATTGATTTTTCAAAAGAATCATTTTTACATTCTCTTCTAATTCAGTTACGTTTTTTTGTATTTCTTCCATTTTTTCAATTTCTTCTTGAGAAAAATACGAAAATAACGCACTTACACGAAACGATTCAACTCCTTGTTCTTTACAGAAATGAACAACCATTTCTTCAAATGAGCTTGATAACCCTTTTAAACCATCAATGTACTGCAATTGCTCTACTTGTAACTTTTGAACTGCATTTACATTTTTATTTTTTAAATTCTCATATATTTGCTCTCCAAGCGCTTGAATATTTTCATACGCTTTTTGAATAATAACGAGTTTTTCATATAATTGTATGTACATATAGCTTCCTTTCTTTTACAAGACTAAATTCACAATTAAACCATGGATTTCTCCAATTTGATTTAACATTTCTAAATGTCCTGTTTTCGTATTAATTAAATTCATAACATCTTCTAATTCATTCAATCCCATTTCTGCCTGTTTCACAATCGTCATTTTCTGTGAATATCCGTAACGTGGGTGACGAGACATGACATCTTTATACTGCAATACATTATCAACGTAAAAATTCAAAAATGATTTTACTGTATTTTTGTATTCCATTACATTATCAAGCGTTAATTCCATTTCAATTTTCTCTTTAATTTCTCCAATATTATCGACAAACGCTTCCATTTGTTCTAGTAATTTATCTTTTTTCGGATCTGCATGCAAATTATCCGAAAATGCAAGTCCTGTCCTGACATTTGCTTCTTTCGGCATTTGAGTAGCAGGCGGTATATGCGATAAAATTGGATTATGCGAGATAGAACGTAGCATATATATCACCTATTTATTTTTTTATTTCTTCCTAAACTTAATCGTAAAATCCAGTTATTTATAATTATACTCTGAACAGTAATATTTTGCAGTTATTTTTTATAAAAGATATGTTACAATTTAGCATGAGGTGGCACAATTCTATGAATATTTTCCTTTGTGGTTCAAATCAATTAACAGCATTAGATCAAGAAGAAATTAAAAAATTTTTAACTGACTATGCTCACAAACATAAAATTTACATATTATGTTATAAATCTATTGAAAATGAGGTTCTTCGTTTTTTCGTTGAGAATGAAAGACTCGCTCAAAATTTATGCCTTTACACGCTGCAACCATTGCAAGCAATAACAGATGAATTTCAAGAAGTCGTTGATTACTTAAAAAAACACGGAGCCGAATATGTTGCTTTCGATCATCCTTCTGACTCCATTTACCGAGCAGATTATATGTTTTTTGTTAAACAAATTATTGAAGACACTGATTTAGTTCTCTGTTTTTATAATGGGGACAAACATACATCTGTTATCCCTGTCGATGTTGCAAAAGAAGCAGGTATTGATGCTGTCATTTATGATTTACCAGGATTACATGAAAAGCAAATGAAAAAAAGCTTTGAACAAAAAATTCGTATGATGTAAAGGGGGAGGCACAATATCATTATTGTGCCCATTGTAAATATGATAATTGAACAAAATTATGATCATTTTATCGCGAGTTTTAAACAACAATTCAATATGGATATCGCTTCTTATAAACAAGATAGAATGCGCCGTAGAATCGATGCTTTCATTTCGAGAAAAGGCTTCGACAACTACACTAATTTTTTAAACAAATTACGCGCTGATCAAAATTTATTTTTAAATTTTATTGACTATATTACAATTAACGTTTCAGAGTTTTTTAGAAATAAAGAACGCTGGCAAACTTTAGAGTCGAAAGCACTACCAAAATTACTCGAACAAAATAGCGGAAAATTAAAGGTATGGAGTGCCGCTTGCGCTGCTGGTGAAGAACCGTACACACTCTCTTTAATTTTATCAAAGCATCTAGCTCCATTTCGTTTTGAAATTCAAGCAACAGATCTTGATTTTCATATTTTAGAAACCGCAAAACGCGGTCAATATACAGAACGTTCTCTGAAGGAATTACCTAATGATTTGAAAGAACGTCATTTCACAAAAGAGAATGATATATATTCATTGCATCAAAACATTAAACAAAACGTTACGTTCAAACAGCACGACCTTTTAATGCAGTCGTTCGATACAAATTATGATTTGATTATTTGTCGTAACGTAATGATTTATTTTACAGAAGAAGCAAGAGTAAAACTTTATGAAAAATTTAGTCGTTCTTTACGAAAAGGCGGTGTACTATTTGTTGGTAGTACGGAACAAATTTTAACACCCGAACGTTACAATCTTCAGCGATTTGATACATTCTTCTACGAAAAAATATAAAAAAGGTCGTCACAATGGAGTGACGACCTTTTTACATAACTCGAATTAAAATAATACCGACAATCCATATAAAGAGAAAAAGAAACGTCATAGACCATTTATGTTCTTGCACCGTATGTTTCAACACCTGTGACAATTGTGTCATGTTCATTTCCGCAAGCGCTCTCCATACACTTACATCCCGATCTTTAGCAATGCGGTCTGTAACGCTAATTAAAATTGTTTCGTTAGACAATTTCGTTATATAAGCAGTAATAACCGTTACCATCAAATTTATATTTCCTTCTGAAGAATCACTTTCCACTCTAGAGATAAGTGCACTCACATCTAATAACGGAATATGTACTTTTCTACCAAATGATAGTTGTACTTCAGCGAAATCATATGTTCCATCTAACAAAGGAAGTTCTTTTATATGCGCCTGCTTAACAAGCCCTTGTAGGCTTCTAATTACTTGTTCAAATATTTTTTCTGTTTGCTTACCTTCTCCGGATAACGTATGTAACTTTTTAAAAAGTTGTAACACTGTATCCATCTCTTTAGAAAGCATTTCCTTCATAATCTTTCCATCACTTAAACTTGCAAGTAAAATACCTATTTCATTATTTTTCGAAATAATTTTAGACTGTCCAGTAAACACTAAATTGCTACGCTTTCGTTCTTTCTGGATTTCATGCTCCGAAATAGCTGCAGGCTGTTTTAATGGTTGTAACGCCTTATCTTCAATTGTCGTACGTTTAATCTCCATTTAAGCGCCTCCACTACTATGAAATAATTAGCCCCATTCTTTATTACTCTTTAAAACTAAAAACAGTACGAATAAACCTGACATGATAGTAAACACATCAGAAGCTTGCACTCCCTGTTCACCTTTTTCTTCTTTCTTGTCTTTCGGTTCTTCTTTTGGTTCTTTCTTTTTAGAGACAACTTGTTTGTTATTTTTCTCTTTTTGGTCCTTCGCCTTATGTACTTCCTTGTTGTCTTCGAACGGCTCTTTTATAACGTAAGTAAATTCCTCTTTCTCTTTCAACGGTTCTTTTATAAACTTATTTACTATCTCATCTTGCTTCGGAATTTGAACAACTGGCAATTTTTCTTCTGGAAGCGGGTTTTTGACTTTCAAATCTTCTTGCTTCTCATTTTCTTTCTTATCTTCTAATTCATTTTCTAGTTTATTATCTAATTTATCTTCTTTCTCTTTCTCTTCTATCTTTTTATCATCTTCGTTTTTTGGTGCCAAAACAGAAATGATATATTCACTTTTCTCAACAAGTTTATTACCTGCTGCATCTATTATCTCTACAAGTAATTCATATGGACCAGCCGGCAATGCTTCTGTTATTTCAAATACTTTTTGCCAATCCATATCATGCTTGTTGTAGTCTAATAAAAACGAAAGCTCTTTATTTTCTTTCCCTTTTAATGTAACGCGCACTTCTTTTACAACCGATTCTATATCTGACGCTTTTACTCGTATATGTATAGAATCTCCCTGTTTTCGTTCAACTAAGTTCTCTTTCACTTCATCAATAGTAACTTTCTGTAACTTTGGCAATTCTTTATCTATAGTTGGCGTTTCATTTTTAATACGAATGAGCGGGACTTTCACTTCATTTTTTATGAGCTCTTCTTTCTCATTCTCTTTGTAACTTTGAACGAGCTGAAGATTCCAATCACCTTGCAAATCAAAATCCCCTGCTTTATAGTTAGCAACCCAGCTCTTCGTTTCTTCATCATACTCAAAAGATAACATTCTTTCTTGCGCATATTGCTCGCCATTTTTTTGTAACTGCAATATACCTTTCATACTTTGAATGTTTTTTCCATTCGGTTCTACAGCAATTCGCACCTCTTCGCCAACTTTAAGCTCCAGCTTATTTACTGTAATAATTCCCTGTTCTGTTTCTATCTTTCTTTCACTCAATTGTTTATTTGCTACTTCTTGTTGTTCTGCTTCTTTTTGTTTCTCTTCATCTTGTTTCGTTTCCACTTGCTCTGGCGGTTCTTGAGATTCCTTATTTTCTTCTTGTACATTCACTTCACTTATTTTTTGATCTGGCTCAATTTGTTCCTCAGCCTGACTTTGCAAGGGGAAGAACAAGCACACATGTATGCATAGCCAACTCATTAGAAAAAACTTTACGTTTTTCATCTACTAGTTCAAACTCCTATTTCAATGCCTTATAGTGATTTCGTCACTTTTACTCCGAAAAATCCATCTACATTTACAAGTTCACCATACGCCACTAATACATCATTTACATAAATACGAATTGGTTCATCAATATCCTCATCTAGTACAACTGCTTCATTTTCTTGTAAACTTAATATATCTTGAATCGTTTTCACTGTACTTCCAAATACAAATTTCACGTTCATTTCTACATTTTGTAGAATGGACGTGTCCATATATACTGGTTCCATTTGTTTTACTTCTTTAAATTCAATAGGTTGCACAACTGGTTCTACAATTTTTTCTTCTTCAATTTCTTCTGTGGCAATCTCTTCTTCTTCCACCATTGGATACAGAAGTCGCCTTACCATTTCTTTCGCTTCAGAAATTGGCAAAATTTGATACATTTTCGATTGAAGCAGATCACCAATTTCAAGATTGAACGTAATTTGAACGAGTTCGTCCACTTCCATTGACTCTCCCAAATACTCCATTTCTTCTTTTAACGTTACAAATTTAACATTTGGCGGCGTCATGTCCATTTTTTCTTGGAACATTTCTGACATCGCCGTAGCAGCGTGACCCATCATTTGGTTCATAATTTCTTTAATACCGCTCAGTTCTAATTCAGTAAGCTCTTTTTCCGGATCAACTTCCCCTGTTCCCATCATCATTAAATCTACCATTGTTAAGGCGACATCTTTCGTAAATACGAATACATTCTCATTCTTTAGCCCTTCAACAAAATCAACATTTAAAATAACAAATGGCACTGGTACTCCATCATAATGACGAACATTGATTGCTTCCACATTTGGTGTACTAATTGTAACTGGCTGATTTAAAAGCGTTGACAATACTGTTGAAGCGGAACCAATTGAAATATTTGCAATTTCACCAAGCACATCTTTCTCTTCTTGTGTTAAATGCTCTTTTTCAACTTCTTCTACAATCTTAGTTTCCACTACTTCTGCTGGCTCGTCTTTTTCTTCTACTCCACCAGATAATTGCATTAATTTATTTACCATTTGTTTCGCATGCTCAACTGAAACAATTTGTACAAGTTTAGAGTTTACAAGATTATCTATCTTTAAATCAAACGACACTTTAACAATCGTATGATTCCCATCGATTTCAGAGATTTTCTCCATTTCTTCTGATAACTTTACAACATTAATCGTCGGCGGAGACATATCTACTGTATCTTGGAAGAATTCCGACATAGATGTAGCTGCGAATCCCATCATTTGATTCATCGCTTCTTGTACAGCACTTAGTTCTAATTCACCAAGTTCTTTTCCATCCTCCACTTCACCTGTTCCCATCATCATTAAATCAGCAATGGACAATGCAACATCTTGTTTAAGAACAAGAAGGTTTTCCATATCTAATCCTTTTGTAAAATGAATGTTTAATACAACATGTGGAACTTCGACATCTCTTGAATCATATAAATCTACCAACTCTATGCGAGGAGCAGTAATGCTTACTTGCCTATTTAAAATCGTTGATAATACAGTCGAAGCTGAACCAAATGATATATTTGCAATTTCGCCAAGAATATCGCATTCTTGAGGCGTTAAATGCTCATTTTCTTTTTCTAGCACAATCGTGCTCGTATCCCCTTTTGTGTGTTGCTCAGGCATTTTCCCTGCCTCCTCATTTCTGTTTTTCTATCAAATAATATAAACTCTCATTTGATTTTAGCAAACTTATTATATAAAACGTTAATATGTATGTATTCCCATTATTAGATTAGTAACGATTAGCCAAAAAGCTCCCCAATTGTATACAAGTGGGGAGCTTTCCTTCATTCCTATTATAAACCTTCTGGGTTTAAAATGAGGACCACTCGTCCATCACCGAGAATCGTCGCACCAGAGAAATAGTTAGAACTCTCTGCAAAGAAGTCACCTAATGACTTTAAGACTATTTCTCTTTGACCGATAATTGTGTTTACAATAAGTCCATAGCTGCGATGTGTATTACGAACAATTAACACAGGAACCATTTGACCATCATATGACGCAAACGCCTCATCTACTGTTTTTTCACCAAATACAGTACTTAAATGTTTCACTTCAATAATTTGATTACGATAATTTAACACATCTTTTCCTTGTAAGGATTGGATGTCTTCTCTCTTAATTCGAATTGCTTCAACGATATTTCCAAGAGGTAAAGCATAGCGCTTATCATTCGTTTGAACAAGCATAGATTGAATAATAGACAACGTTAACGGAAGTTCAATTCTAAATGTACTTCCCTTTCCTTCCTCAGAATCAATGATTAAATGTCCACCTAAACTATGAATCGTATGTTTTACAACATCTAATCCGACACCGCGTCCAGAAAGATCTGATACAACTTCAGCTGTACTAAATCCTGGTTGGAAAATAAGATCAAACACTTCACGATCTGTTAATCTATTTGCATCTGCTTCAGTTACAACGCCATTTTTAATCGCTTTTTCTAATACTTTCCCTTTATTAATACCGTTTCCATCATCCGTAATTTGAATAACGACATGATTTCCACTATGAAAGGCTTCTAATTTAATAGTACCTGTCTCATTTTTACCTGCATCACGTCGTTTTTCAACAGTTTCAACACCATGATCGATTGCATTTCGAATTAAATGAACGAGCGGATCACCGATTTCATCAATAACAATTTTATCTACTTCAGTATCTTCACCTGTAATTTGTAAATCGATTTTTTTCCCTAAATCTTTCGCTAACATACGTACCATACGTGGGAAACGATTGAACACAGTTTCAATCGGCACCATACGCATATTTAATAGTACGTTTTGAATATCTTTTGAAATATCGCCTAATCGATTTAAATGTTCAATTAACTCCTTGTTTTGAATCGTTTGAGCCAATTCATCAATGCGCCCACGTTCAATTACACTTTCTTCAAACATATTCATTAATCTTTCGATTTTCTCTAATTGAACACGAATTGAACGATTCTCCACTTTAGCATTTTTCGTTTTTGTAGTACTTTTAGCTGGCATAGCACTTGTAGGTTGATTCGTTGCCACTATCGGTGATTCTATCTGCGTAGCCACAGCTGGTTGTAGCATTTCTTCTCCTTGCACAACTTCTTGTGTAACAACTTTTTTAGAAGCTACTTCCCTCGATATAGGTTCTCCTTGCTTTACTTCCACTTTCTCAATTTCAGAAACATGAAGTACTACTTGTTTCAATTCTTCTATACTACAATCAGTATCCATAAATACTGTAAATTCAAATCCGAAAGCATCTGCTTCAATTTCTTCAATACTCGGAGCTGTTTTTTGTATATTCCCTACATTCTGCAATGCTTCAATACACATAATGGCACGTACTGCTTTTAAAATTGCTTGCTGTTCAACTGTTATATGCACTTCATGTGAAACTGCATCATCGTTGTCTATATGATTTTGCTCTACATGTTCCGTAGGAGTTTCTACATTTCCGTTCAATAATGCTTCTAATTTCTGTTTAGTTGAGACTACATCAATATTGCCCATTCCACCTTGTTGCACATCTGCAACCATCTTCTCCAAATTATCAATGCACTCAAAAATCACATCAATAATATCCGCATTTACAACTATATTTCCATGACGAATTTCATCTAACACATTTTCCATCTTATGCGTTAAATCAGCCATCTCTGTAAATTCCATACTCGCAGACATACCTTTGAATGTATGAGCGGAGCGGAATATTTCTCCTACAACATCCATATCAGCAGGATTTTGCTCTAACACTAGCACATTTTCATTTAGCGACTGTAAATGTTCTTCTGACTCTTCGAAAAATATATTTAATAGATCTGTTTGCATTTTTATCCCCTACCTGTCTAACAAACATTTCATTTATGTATAACAATTTAGTGTTTTATAATGAGAAAAAAGGGGGCCACACGTCGATCCGCTATCACTGTTTTGATTCCTTGTGGCACCCCTTCTATATTAACTATTTGCTACTTTTGTTAAAGCTTCAATTACACGATCCGCTTGGAATGGCTTTACAATAAAGTCTTTTGCCCCGCCCTTAATTGCATCTAATACCATACCTTGTTGTCCCATTGCAGAACAAATAACAACCTTTGCACTTGAATCAATTTTAATAATTTCTTTTAATGCTTCAAGCCCGTCCATTTCTGGCATAGTAATATCTAATGTTACAATATCAGGTTGAAGTTCTTTATATTTTTGAATTGCTTCTACCCCATTCTCTGCTTCGCCGATAACTTCAAATTCAGCATTACTTTTTAATAAGTTTTTAATCATCGTTCGCATAAACATCGCATCGTCTACTACTAAAATTTTATGTGCCATTCTTTTTAATTCTCTCCTTCTATGTATAAATATATCTTAATATTTCACCTTATCATTCTCACTCATTATACAAAATAAAATGATAAAATTTAATATTTTTTTAAAAGAATTTTCGTATTTTTATTATTTTATTATTAAAATAATAATATACTACTCTTTTATATAAATAACAACGCGACGGTTTTTTTCCCAGTTTTGCGGTGAATCATTTGGTACAATTGGCTTTGTGTCTGCATATCCTACCGCAGCTAGCCTTTTATCATCCACATTATACACTTCAATTAAATGGTGAATCATATTTGCCGCTCGTGCTGAAGATAACTCCCAATTAGAAGGGAATTTCTCGTTATGAATAGGTCTACTATCTGTATGTCCCTCTACAACAATTGGGTTAGGTACGGATTGAAAAAATCCAACTAATTGACTTATTATCCCTTTCGCTTCAGGCTTAACGTTCGCATCGCCTGTATCAAATATTAAATTATCTACTATAACGACGCTTACCCCTGTATCCTCTCGATATACATTCACTTGACTAATACCGTTATTATCTACATACGCTTTCAACTTCTTATATAATTCATCCATTCTCTTTTTTGAGATCATTTTTTCATCATTTTTTTCATGTGAAATATCTGGTATTGTATTTTCCATTACTTTTGCATCTACTTGCCCCGTATCACTAAACTTTTCAAGCATCTTTGACAATTTTACTGCATCTTGCTTTGATGTAGCAACTAGTAATACAAAGAAAGTTAATAATAACATCGTTAAATCTGTAAAAGTCGTCATCCAACGAGGCGATCCCTTTTGCGGTCCTTTACTCATCATACCACTCCTTGAAATATTAGGCTGCTCCTTTTACCTTTTTTACCTTTGTTTCGTATACGTATGTATCCAGTTTCAACTTTAATTTAGAAGGGATTTGTCCGCGATACAATTCTGAAATTGCTTCTATTACAAACTTCTTCTCTGTATATAAATCTTCAATACCACGGTATACTTTTTCCGACAGAGGGATTGCAATCATATTCGCAAGTACAGACCCATATAATGTCGTTAACATCGCAACTGCCATCCCTGTACCAATTTGCGATGTATCTTGTAAGTTTTGGAGCATAATGATAAGACCGATTAACGTACCAATCATTCCCCAAGCTGGAGCAAAATCACCAATTTTATCTAATAATGCCGCTCCTTTTCTTAACTCATACACTTCCGTTTCAATATCTTTCAATAACACTTCTTTTAATTCATCTTCATCGTAACCGCTTAACATTAATCGAATTCCTTTTTGAATAAAAGGATTGTCTACTTGCTCTCCATCAACCTCTAAAGAAAGCAAGCCGTTCTTTTTAGACTTTTTTGAAAAATCAACAAACAAATCCGTTAACTGTTCTAAATCTTCTTCTCTTCTATGTAAAACAGTGAAAATACTTTTCGTATATTTTTTTATTTCTCCAAATCGATATGCCACAACAATTGTCGCTGTTGTTCCCCCTATGACAATTAAAATAGATGAAATATCTAAAAAGTTTTTGAAAGCTTTTATTCCACCGCCACCAAGCATAATCGCCGCTATCACTATGATGAAACCTACTATAATGCCCACTGGGCTAGAAATATCAAACTTCCTTTTTCTTCTTTGTGGTCTAGCCAATACTTGATTTTTTTCTCCCATATTTCTGCCCTTTCCTTTCCATTTTCATATAACATTTTTTTATTTTAATAATACGTTTTCATATATAACATGTATTATACGCTTATCATCTGTTTATCGCAATATACTCATGAAATTGACACATTTCATTTCTATATTAGAATTATGGTATAAAAACATGAGGAGGCTCACGATGGAACACAACATTTTACAAGTCATTGCATTAGCAGAAAAACTAAAATATGAAATGCGACATAGCTGGCTTTCCAACGGGCGTCAAGAAAGTGTTGCCGAACATACATGGCGTATGTCTCTAATGGCCATTTTAGTTGAACCTTATTTGGATCAAAAAGTAAATATTGAGAAATTACTTAAAATGGTTATTATTCACGACCTAGTCGAAGCCGAAGCTGGTGATATCCCTGCATTTGATACGATGAATAGTCACGAATTACAGCTACAAAAACAAAAAAATGAACTAGAAGCTATTTTAAATATTAAACAAACGTTAACAGGTTCTCTCGGTGAGGAATTATATGACTTATGGATGGAGTTTGAAGCAAAAGATACGTACGAAGCAAAAGTTGCTAATGCACTCGATAAACTTGAGGTGAAAATCCAGCATAACGAAGCTGATATTGATACGTGGCTACCAATTGAACATAAAATGACATTCCAAGTAGCAAAGCATACAAACTTTGATTCTTTCCTATCTAAATTACAAAAAATTATTGAACAAGATGGAGAAAAGAAGTTAATTGCTGCCGGCATTGATGTTGAAGCATGCAAGCTATAATGAAATAAGACACTCAACAAGAGTGTCTTATTTCATTATTGTTGATATAGCCTGCTTATAAATAAGCTGTTGTTTTCCATCCACTAAAATTAAAACTGTAAATTTATCTACTCCAACAACTTCTCCTACTATTCTAACGCCACTCTTTAAGAAAATTGTAACTGTACCTTTTTCTTCTTTTATTTATTTATACAATTCTTCCTGTAAATGTTCCAATTACTATCCTCTCCTTCCTGTGAAACATCTTAATATAAAAAACTATAAATTTTTTATTTATGCACTTTGTCTTTTATATTCATAAACTTATTAATTAGTATATCTAAATCACGACTAAATAACAAAACTTTATCATGATCCAATCCGTGTCTCGCAACAAGTTGAATTAATTCTTTCTTTTTGTTTTCTATTTTATTTTGTAATTGTCCCATCTCCATCTCTATACTAAAACTCCCTTTTCCCATAATATTACTTGTAAAATTATAGTACATATTCTCTCATAAAAAAATAAAAAAATGGTTTTTTTTACAATTTTTTATTTTTCTATGCCTAAATTACAAATCATGTAAAGGTTTATTTACAAATCACTAACATACAATCCTAATGAATCTACAGGCATTTGTCTAATTATAAATGAGACTGGCTCGTTTTCTATACAAAAAACATACTGTATATAGTAGTCCATGAACCATATAGATTAACTTACTAAAAAGGAGGAAAACATATGAGTTATGGTGGAAGTTGCGCTGGTTTCGGCGGTGGATTTGCTTTGCTTATCGTACTATTCATCCTTCTAATCATCATTGGATGTAGCTGTTGGGGTGGCGGCGGATACGGATATTAATATATCCTATCCTTGACAAATGAACGAAAAACTATAGAAAAACAGCTCATATTTGAGCTGTTTTTTTCATACTTTCGTATGAATTTATATCCCTCTTATTTGCGATTTCAACTAGCAACATATTGTTTACTATGGAATAAGAAACATTTTTACTAAGGGGGATTACAATGATTAGAGGTCTTTACGAAGCACATTTACCTGTCCGCAACTTAAAAGTATCAATACCTTTTTATGAATCACTAGGGCTAAAATTATATAAACGAGGAGATAATATTGCTTTCTTTTGGATTAAAGAAAATGAGAGTTGGCTCGGCCTTTGGGAAGGCACAGAATACAAAGTGAATTATCACCCCTCTTTACGACATATCGCCTTTCAAATAAGTTTACATGATTTAGAAAATGCGATTCATTGGCTAAATCAAAAAGGAATTTCAGCACGAAAAGACTTTGGAATGGAACCAATTGAACCGATTGTTTTTCCGGAATTAGCACATGCAGCCGTATACTTTAACGACCCTGATGGAAATAGTTTAGAATTGATTGCACAATTACCTGTTGGACTTCCTACAGCGGAAAAAGTGTATTTAAGTGAGTGGAAAGAACAAATTCAAACATCGTCATTACATAAGGAGTAATCTATTTATGTCGGTTTCTTATTCCACACTTCTTAAAACAAATAAAAACTTCAATAAACTATTTTATGGGCAAACATTAAGTGTACTTGGGGATTGGTTCCATACGGTAGCTTTATTAACATTTGTCTACAGCATAACGGAATCGCCGTTTATGATCGCACTTACTTTTATAAGTAAAGGTTTACCACAGCTTCTTCTTAGTCCATTCATAGGCTTAATTGTAGATCGTTTCTCTAAAAAGAATATTATGATTTTCACCGATATTACACGAGGAATTCTAGTCCTTACATACTTACTCGCAATCTATAAAATTGAAATCATTTTCATTGCCAATATATGTTTATCCGTACTTTCCTGTGTATTTGAGCCGGCTAAACAAGCAGCCCTAAAAAATATCGTACACCAACACCATTTCGTAACTGCTAACTCTCTTTCTAGTACAATTAATGGTTTTATGTCTATTATGGGGGCTTCTTTGGGCGGAGTAATTGCACAATCTTTACATATTGAGTTTGCTTTTTTAGTAAATAGCCTATCATACTTTCTTTCAGCCTATTTTATTTATAATATGAGTATTCCTGCTCATGATACTTGTAACAAGAACAAAGCATTTTTCACTGATATAAAAGATGGTTATACATACATATTACAAACAAAAATCATTTTAACATTAATTCTTGTCGGCATTTCATGGGGCATTATTGGAGGCGCTTATCAACTACTTCTAACGATCTATGCCGAAAGAATTTTGCACACTAACATTGGAATTTTATATACAGTTCAAGGTACTGGGCTTATGATTGGAAGCCTCCTCGTTAATCTTTATATGTCTCATAATAAAGAAAAAATGAAAAAAGTATTCGGTTGGGCCTACTTATTACAAGGAATTTTCTTTCTCGGATTCATTCTATCCGATCAACTTATTATCGGTATCATTACTTTATTCTGTATGCGTATAGCAGGAGGAATCATCGTTCCACTTGATACGACATTACTTCAAACTTACACACACGAAAATATGATAGGTAAAGTTTTTTCATTCCATTATTCTATTTACGGATCTCTTATTCAGTTATCGATGTTTTTTACAGGAGGGCTGTTAGAAATTCTTTCTCCTCAAATGATTGGCAGTTTATTAGCTATATGTTGTATTTTTGTAAGTTTTATATGGCTGTTCTTGTTTTATCGCGGGGATCTCAGTGAATAATTTAATGATAATCAATAAATTTTGATCCCATTCATTATTTGTTTCCCCATAATAAAATTGTTTAAAAATGTAAGTCGGATTTTTTAGTTAAAGAGCCTTATATGGCAACACTATTTGAGAAAAAACTAGATATTTATGTTAAAATATAAACAAGTTTGTGAAATATTGCACTTAAATAATAGACTTTAACTAGTTAAACTGAATTAAATAGGAGGGCTGTTTTGGGTATCACATTCATTTTCGTATGTATTATATTAGTAGCTTCTATTTTACAAACAAGTACAGGTTTTGGCTTTTCTATTATGGCAACACCTTTCTTACTCATGTTATTTCTACCACAAGAAGCTATACAAATAAATATCATTTTATCATTAATTATTTCCATATCACTCATTTGGAAAATAAGAATAGATATTGATTTTATACTACTGAAAAGATTAATTTTCGGAAGTATAGTTGGTGTTCCTTTTGGCATTTTCATTTTCACTTCCATTAACATCAACACTTTTAAATTAGCAATTAGCATCCTGCTTTTACTATTAACGTTGATGCTAATATGCAACTTTAAGATTAAACCAACAAAATCTAGAGATTTCTTAGTGGGCGGATTATCCGGTCTTTTAACGACAAGTATTGGTATGCCAGGACCACCCCTGTTACTTTACTTTACAGGAACTGATACGAAAAAAGAGAAATTGAGAGCAACTACTTTAGCTTTTTATCTATTTATATATTTCATTAGCCTACTAACTCAAATACTCTTTACTGGCACAAACAAAACAATTTGGGAATCAAGTTTTTACGCTATTCCAATCGTATTTCTAGGTTTGTATATAGGGCAAATTATTTTCAAACGGCTTAATCAACGAATTTTCAAAATATTTACGTACATCCTTTTAAGTTGCACGGGTATGTATCTTCTTATTGAAAGTTTGCATTTATTATAAGTAAGTTTTTCAAAATACAAAATCATAAATAAAATACTAACCAAACGATAAAAAGCGGCTATTATGCCGCTTTTTATTTTCACATTAAATATTTTAAAACTAGAAGCCCAGCTATCGCTATTACAAACACATTGAAAAAAATCATCCAACTTTTTTCGAAATCTTTATATCTCTCTTCTTTCACTCCACATTGTTTTAGCTTTCCAATTAAAACTGTTAATTCTTGATTATACTCTTTACTTCCTAATTGTATATAATTGTTATTTATTTTAATTCCATATACATTTTTCATTTTTTTATGTTGCGAAACTGCTTGAATTGAGTTTACTAATACACTGTATTCATTTAACTTTTTAAAATAACAATCTAACGCTATAATTTGTAACCTTGTATTAGTTAAAACAATGTAATAATAAAATGTAGCACCTGTGGTTAATATATTAGGTATAACTTTAGAATTTACAAGACTTCCTTCTTCCACTAATATTTCACATTGTATTTCCTCTCCTTCTTGCAACTCTTTCCGAACTGATTCTTCCAACATTTGCACCGTTAATTTCTTCAATAACTCCCCGTTTTTCACATAATACTTATCTATATTGATAGACTCATTTGCTTCTTTCTCTAAACATGTAATTTCTTCCTCTGAATATTGGAGCTCATTTAACATCGATAATAATCTTTTATCCATATTACACACTCCCTTTCCACAGTTTTTGAAGTTTTTTCTTCCCACGAGAAATTCGATTGTATATATAATCTGCCGTTACTTTTAATTCTTTTGCAATATCGTCAATGGAATACCCATCAATATACCTCTTTAAAAAGATATATCGATCTTTCTTATTTAAATCTTGAACAATTTCCATAATCTCTTCTTCTTGTTCTATTTCATACCTATCATGGACACTTGTATCTATTTCTACGTCCTTATCGATTTTATTCTCTTTATATACTTTCTTTTTATATTCCAATGCCTTCAATTTAGTAATACCAATCATCCAAGATTTTAAGTTTCCCTTTTCTGTATCAAATTGGTCGATATTAAACCAAATAACAGTAAATACATCGTTATAACAATCATCCACATATTGTTTTTCAATAGGGGTACTTAATGATTTATGAATAATGTACAAAATTAATTTTCCATATTGATCAATCACTTCTTTCAAAGCATCTTGATCATGTTTTTTCATAGCTATAATTAAATCCTTTTCAGAATTGAAAATCATAAGCCTCTTCCTTCCTCAGTTCCCCTTTAGCAGCTGCTTTTACTTACTATTGGCATTTCATTCTCATTTTCTATCACTTTTGTAAAAAATTATTAATTTTTATTTCTATGTATATGATAACAAACAAAATACCTAAGATCAGAAAGAATAGACAACTTTCTGGCCTTAGGTATTTCTCCTTCAAAAAAAGGCAAACCCGCATCACAGGTTTGCCTCTTTACTCACTTCTTATTTAATCCTTTTTCACTTAAAAACTCTTTCATATGCATTCTTTTTTCTTTAGACATAAACGAACTCATTGATTCCGTCCATGTTACGCTTTTCTTGTTTGATGATCTTTCTTTGTAATACGAGTTCATCGTTTCATCATATTCATTTAATAATTCATCATATTTTTGTTCATCATATCCATTTTCATGAAGAACCGCTGCTGCCGGTAAGCGTGGTTTAACTCCATGTTCTTCATCTGGTACACCGACTGTCATTCCGAATACAGGGTATACTTTATCCGGTAAATGAAGCAATTCGCTCACTTCTCTCGGATTATTACGAATTCCACCAATATAGCAAATTCCGTATCCTAATGACTCTGCTGCTAACGCTAAGTTTTGCGCAAAAAGTGAAGCATCTACCGTCGCAACGATAAAGTCTTCCACTCCTTCATGCTTTATTTCTGTACCATGTTTTTCACATGCCATTTCAAGTCGTTTTAAATCTGCACAACAAACAAAAAATGCTGCGCAGTCTTTCACATGGCGATTTCCAGATAGCTCTGCTAGTTTAGCCTTTAGGTCTTGATCTGTTACATATATAACAGAATACGCCTGTACAAAATGTGATGAAGCCGCATGTTGCGCAGCGTGCACCATCTTTTCTACTACATCTTTCGGAATTGCTTCTTCTTTATATTTACGAACTGAAACGTGTTGCTCCATCTTATGTATGATCTCATTCATGAAAATCACTCCTTTTTTCTCTTCATAATGAAAAATTAACATATCTTTTTTAATATTCACAACTTATAAGCACAAAAAGAGCAATTCTTTTTTGAATTGCTCTTTTTTTAAAACGTCTATGAATACGGTAAATGAAATTTTTTATTGTCTTATTACGCCGTTTTCAACACTTTAATACCTTTTACGATATTCCAAATGAAGTAGTAAATTCCTACAAGAATGAACACTGCATATGTGATAATCATTCCAATTCCAGCACCGTCAGATTGATTAAAACCTAAACCGTACATGCCTGATACTGCTAGTCCTCCAAATAAGATTGCGTATGGGAAAACATGTGACCAAAATGCTTTTTTCGCGTGATATTTCACTTCATCTTCTGCAACAAAGTACACGATAATTGGTAGTAAAAATGGTGCAAAAAAGATACTAAAGTAACATAACGAAGATAAAATATTATTTCCTTTCATCCGATTCACCTCTAAATAGTTTTTGTTACCTTCATTATGTCAGGAAACCATTCTAGAAACTATCGCTTTACCTTTCACTAACGTGACATATTTGTAAGATTTTCCTCAAATTAAATCCCGTCTGAATTTTCAGGCGGGATCACTTTCACTATATTCGATTCATAAACCAATACTGTGTAATTGCTAAATATTCTCGTACATTCGATGGAATGATGATTGGTTTCGGTGTTTTTGCCGGAAGACCTTCTAATTGTAAACCTTGTTTGGCAGCTATTTTTTCGCTCTAAACATATGAAAATCGTTTGTTACGATCATACCTTTTTTCATATCGGCTGGAATTAACGGTTTTGAGAATGTAATATTCTCATCTGTACTCTTAGATTTGTCCTCCATTATAATACGGTCTTCTGCGATGTTTTGTTTTATTAGTCCTTGTTTCATTGCTAATGCTTCTGAAATGTCTTCACCTTTTCCTTGTCCTCCAGATACGATAGCGATTGTTTTCTCATGTGATTTTAAATATTCAGCTGCTTTATCAATACGATATTGCAATGAATAAGATGGTTTCGTTCCATTTACTTTCGATCCTAGTACAATTATGTACTCAGCATCGTCACTTGCATTCATATGTCCATGCTTATAAATGTGATATTGTAAAAACCCCGCATATACTGCGCAAATCATTATAACAACTAAAATGCACTTTATTATTTTCTTCTTTCTCATACTCATATACTCCTATTTTCTTTTACTTCCTTCATGATAATATCCATTTATTTGTTTGTATACAGACAAATTCCAATAAACCCTAAATTATCCTCTGAAAGGTAATATTTATATTACTTTCGGGAATAGTAAGTACAACTTTACACCAAGGAGTGTCTCTATTGCTTCTCTTTTTATGTAACGTGTCGTTCTTTTTCATCTTATTTTTACTATCGCTTAAGTTACTCGGTAAATCCGCGTTAGCACAACTAACTCCTCATGATTTTGGGGCTATAATCTTTTTATCTTATTTAGCTTTCCAGGCCATACCCGTCTCTGGTGCTTTACAAGCATTTCTCGGTATGGTTGTTATTACATGTTTACATTTACTCCTTACAAAATTAAGCCTATTCAACAAACTAAATCGTTTTATTCTCGGACACCCTATCATTTTAATTAAACATGGTGATATTATTTTTGAGAACTTACAAAAAAGTAGATATCCCATTGCCGAACTACTTTCTAATCTTCGCGTTGCAGGATATCCGAGTGTTCATGAAATTGAATACGCCATTTTAGAAGCGAACGGAGCTATTAGTATTTTACCAAAAAGAGAACTTGTACCATTAACTCCAAAAGATTTAAACATAGATGTTAAGTATGCTGGATTACCAATTGCACTTATTGTCGATTCACAAATTCAATATGATAACTTAAAGTTGATACATAAAGATGAAAAATGGTTATATAAAGAATTAAAAGAAAAAGGAATTACACATATTAAAAACGTTGCCTTTGCTTCTGTTCAAGAAACGGATGGATCTTTTGCGATTAGTTTAAAGGAATAAAAAAATCCCCTTAATTGCTTAGGGGGATTTTCTTCATCATATCGCTTCTTTCTCTCCTGCCATATTTAATGGAACAGGATGTTTCATACGATTCATCGTAAATACGATAATCGCTGTCATTACTTCCGCAACTGGCATAACGAGCCAAATTCCGTTTATCCCAAATAATTTTGGCATAATCCATAACAATGGAATGATAAATAGTAACCCTCGGCTCATTATAATAAGTACTGATTTCTTCGTTTGTCGCACTGATTGGAAGTACTCTCCATACACAATGTTATAACCTAAAAATACGTATTGGATAAAGAATAAACTAATACCTGTTAAGGTTAACTCCAATAATTCTGGAGATTGAACATCAAATAAACCAATGATATATTTCCCGAAGAATAATCCGACAATTATCGCAACGCCTCCGAGGACAACTGCAATTTTCACAGCAAACTTCAATCCTTCACGAAGTCTCTCTGATAAATTTGCCCCGTAATGGAAACTAGCAATTGGTTGCAATGCTGCTCCAACACCGAAGAATAATAGTAATGTCATTGCATGAATACTATTCACCATCGCATAGGAAGCTACTCCTACTTCTCCTGCATATTGAACAAATGCGATATTAAAACCAATCGTTACGATTGCAACTGTGCTTTCTGCTGTAAAACTTGGGAAACCAATCACCATAATTTGTTTGACAGTATCCCATTCAAAATGGAATTTCGTCCATTTTAAAATGCTACTTTTTCTAAAGAAATGAGTTAATAATACAAGGAAACCAATCGCTGCTGAAAGAATAGTCGCTGAAGCAGCACCTGTTACGCCCCATCCAAAGATAAAAATAAAGATATAGTCAAACAGTATATTTAATACAGCTGTTACAACAAGACCAGCCATTGCTAAATTAGGATTTCCATCATTTCGTATAAATGTACTTAAAATATTTTCTAAAACGTATATCATTCCAAATGTTAGTAATACGTGTAAATAGTCTAACGCATATGGTAAAATCACTTCATTTGCACCAAATAAGTACGCTAAATCTTCTATTCTCCATAAACAAATAGCCGCTAAAACACCTACGATAACAACTGCTACCGTCATGGATTGAGTAAAAATAGACCTTGCTCTTTCTCGTTTATTTTCACCTAATGCAATAGAATATAACGTTGCCCCGCCCATCCCGATCCATAATGAAATAGAGAAGAAAATCGAAAACGCTGGAATAGCCACGTTTACTCCTGCTAAACCGTTCGCCCCAACTCCTCTACTAATCATAACCGCGTCAATTACAATATTCACTGACATTAAAACCATTCCAAGAACGGCTGGTATTAAATAAGAAATAAATAAACTTTTAACTGGTTTTTCTCTTAATTTTTCTGTTGCTTCCATACTATTATGCTCCTTTTTCAACGCTCTGTTCACAGTTTAAACCTTCAAGTAACTTGAAGGTCAAGAGAGAATTAAAAAAATAGGCAATTTAATTATCGGAATTGATGCAGGCTTGTAATTAATGAAAGTCCTACACTCTATTTTTTCATTACTGGAATTTGAATTTCTGTTACTTGCTCCTCTGGATTTTCCGTTACAGACCAATCAATTAATCCAATCTCAATCGAATCTCCACTTATTTCATATCCTTCTTGATTAATGTATTCCATTAATTTCTTATATGTTTCACCTGTTTCTTCGTATGATCCATGATGATAAGCGCACGCAAACATACCAGCTTTAATTGAATCTGAACTATGTACTTGATAAGGCATATAATCCAAAAGAATAAATACGCTGCTATATGCTTGAAACTCCTTTTGCATGAATGCTTTTTTGGAAATTGTCACACCTATATCTCCTGAAAATAGACTATCATCCATTTGCTTCATATTTTTTTGAAGCGAATGGATATAATAATCAAACATATCATCTGTCGTATTTGGCGCCACTGCAATCGCTGTTATTTTTCTTTTTGGTATTTTTTTAATAAGTATTCGATCGGTTTCCGCTTTCGTCGCCTTCTTTATTAAATGAATTCTATGTTCCATTTTTGCTAAAGCATATTCAATTTCTCTTTGTTTCTTCAGCATCATTTCTTGTTGTTTTTCCAGTAAATTGAGTGCGTATGTTGGATTTCTTTCATCAATATATTTCTTAATTTCCTTTAACGGAATATTTAACTGGCGTAAAAATTTAATCGTATCTAACAGTGAAAATTGATCGATTGTATAATAACGATAATTCGTTTGAGGATCAACAATGGACGGATGAAAAATTCCTTTTTCATCATAATACCTCAATGTAGATTCTGCGATATTATGCATTTTTGCCATTTCTCCAATTGTAAAGCGTTTATTTAATAACATGTTTCCTTCTCCAATTCATTAAAAATATTGCTTTATTTCTTCTTATTATATAGCCATTCCCTTCATACCTAAATCAAATTCCATCATGAAAATCTGCTATTTTTTCATTGATTTTTAATAAATTTTATTATATATTAATTACAGGTTCAAATTACGAGTTCAAAAGAACTTGTAATCAGACCCTTTTGTTTAATGGGTTTTACATATTTTCATTAGGCAAATTCCGAGAAATCGTATGATAAAATTAAAAATGACGAGGAGAGGATCAGATGGAATTCGAATTTTTCTTTCAAATTGCACTTATTTTATTAAGTACAAAGCTTGCTGGTGATCTTAGTGTTAGATTAGGTCAACCTTCTGTACTAGGTAAATTAATTGTCGGTATCGTTATCGGTCCAGCTGTATTAGGTTGGATTGAAAATTCAGAACTTCTAACTCAATTAAGTAATGTCGGGGTTATTCTTTTAATGTTTATGGCTGGACTTGAAACAGACTTAGAAGAATTAAACGCAAATCGTAATTCTTCTTTAGCAGTTGCACTCGGAGGTATCATTCTTCCATTCGTAGGTGGTTACGTTTCCGGTCTTGTGATGGGAATGGAACAAGGAAACGCTGTATTCTTAGGATTACTTCTATGTGCGACAAGTGTTAGTATTTCCGTACAAACACTTCGTGATTTAGGTAAAATGAAAACACGTGAAAGTACGACGATGCTTGGAGCCGCTGTATTTGATGACATTCTTGTTGTTATTTTATTAGCATTTGCAATGAGCTTCTTAGGCACAGATGATGTTAACTTAACAATGGTTATCTTGAAGAAAGTTGTATTCTTCGCTTCTATTATTTTAATCGGATGGAAAGGTGTTCCTGCGATTATGCGCTGGTTATCACCACTACGCGTATCTGAGTCTATCGTGAGCGCGGCTCTTATCATCTGTTTCTCATTCGCATATTTCGGCGAATTATTAGGAATTGCTGGTATTATCGGTGCTTTCGCTGCTGGTATTGCAATTTCTCAAACAAACTACAAACATGAAGTAGAAAAGAAAGTAGAACCAATTGCTTACGCTATGTTCGTTCCCGTATTCTTCGTTAGTATCGGTATGAATATTACATTTGACGGTATCGGCAATCAAATTTGGTTCATCTTAGCATTAACTGTTATTGCTGTATTAACGAAATTAATCGGCTGTGGATTCGGTGCACGAATGACTGGATTTGACGCTAAGTCTTCTGCAATTATCGGTGCTGGAATGGTTTCTCGTGGTGAAGTTGCACTTATCATCGCAGGAACAGGACTTTCTTCAGGTCTATTGGCACAAGATTACTTTACAGCAATCGTTATTGTCGTTATTTTAACTACAATGATTACACCACCAATGTTAAAATACACTTTTGGTGCAAAAGATAAAGCAATGAAAGCAAGTAAATAAACTTACTATAATAAAAGGAGATTGCTATTTTATAAGATAGCAATCTCCTTTTTGTTTTATCTTTAAACAATCCCGTTCTTTTTTAACCATTTTCAAAAATAATTCGTGCTTCATCATCATCAATATCATTCCCAAATGAATACACCATAATGCCATAATCATCTATATATTTACCTAGCTTCATTCCCTCCACTTTCTTATAAAAATCGTCTGCCTCATAGTGCGGAATATAAGCATCCCAAACTGGTTCATTTATTCTTTTGTACGCCGTCACTTCTAAATCATATCCGTCTTCATAATATCCGATGTGATAATGTTTGTTAGGATCATATTTCTCCATTAAAAGTCCCCTCCTACTAAACAAAAGCGAGCCTTATATTACAGCTCGCTCCTCTCTCTTTTTATTAAATACGTTCCATCGCCGTCTTCAACGTTCCAACAACAAAGGCAATTTCTTCACTTGAAATAATAAGCGGCGGTGCTAATGTTAAGACGTTATTATATCCTGCTGTTGTCATACCGTTTCGTCCTATAATTAAACCCTTTTCTTTACAAGCATTTACAACACTTGCTATTTTATCATTATCAATTGGCTCTTTCGTCTCTTTATCATTTACTAATTCAATCCCAACTAATAGACCTTTTCCTCTAATATTCCCAACAAGTGGATGTTCCCCAATTTCATCTTTTAGTTGCTCTAATAAAAGGGAACCCATTTGTGCAGATCGCTCAATTAAATTTTCATTTTCCATAATCTCTAAATTTTTAAGTGCTAATGCACAAGCTGCTGGATTTCCACCAAATGTATTAATATGGCGGAAAAATTCATATTCTCCTTTACCTTTAAAAGCCTCATATATTTCTTTTTTCACAGCTGTTGCAGATAATGGTAAATATGCGCTCGTAATGCCTTTTGCCATTGTAATAATATCTGGCTTCACATCATAATTCATAAATCCGAATGCTTTTCCTGTACGTCCAAAACCGCAAATCACTTCATCACTAATAAGCAAGGCACCGTGTTTTTGACACGTCTCATGAACAGCTTTCATATAGTCTTGTGGTGGCATTAATATGCCCCCGCCTGTAATAATAGGTTCCATAATAAAAGCAGCAATTGTTTCACTTAATTCCCACGTCATAACACGATCGACTTCTTTCACACATTCTACATCATAAATATGCTGCCCTTCAATTTCAGGCATACGGTAACAATCCGGTGGTGTTACATGTAAAAAACCTGAAGCAAACGGCTCATATTGATATCTACGCTGCGCTTGTCCCGTCGCTGCCATTGTCGCCATTGTATTCCCGTGATACCCACGGTAACGTGACATAAATTTATAACGATGTGGTTCACCTTTTTGAGCATAGTATTGTCTTGCTATTTTAAAAGCTGTTTCGTTCGCTTCTGAACCACTATTTGAGAAGAAAATAACATACTCTCCCCCAAGCCACTCATTTAACTTTTCAGCAAGCTTTATAGCTGGCTCATGGGATTGTGACATTGGAAAGTATGATAATGTTTGTAATTGCTTATAAGCCGCTTCTGCGAGCTCTTTTCTTCCATATCCACTATTCACACACCAAAGGCCACTCATACCATCTAAATATCTTTTTCCTTGTATATCTTCAACCCAGCACCCTTCAGCTTTTGCCCCTACCATTGTACTATTTGGACTAAAGGGACGCATTCCGTGCCAAACATATTGCTCATCTTTTGCTAATAATTCATCAGTTTGCTTCGTTTTCATCATTACTTCCACCTTCCATAACAACTTATTTTTCACAAAAGCTGCGCTGGTGCCATGATGACTTAAATTTCTCCCTGCTATTTTCATTCCACAAAATTAAGACAAATCCTACTTACAAATCAGTAATATTTACAAGAAAATGACAAAAGAAAAAAGAGCTTTTCTTATCTATCGAAAAGCTCCTCTTTTATTTAATGTGAAGACGCATCGCTAATGCCATGACCAGTATTAGATTTCACTAGAATTTCATCAAATTTCGCTGCATCTTCTTTCTTACTAGATAAAACCGTTCCTAAATATGCTGCAAGAAATCCGAGTGGAATTGAAATAATTCCTGGTGTCGTATATGGGAATAATGCTTCCCCAACAAAAATAGCTTTTCCAGCTACAGGGTTCCAAACATTCGGACTCAACGCTACGAGAACAATTGCCGATACGAGACCTACAATCATACCCGAAATAGCACCCGTTGTATTAAAACGCTTCCAATATATTGTAAATAAAATTACTGGTAGATTTGCACTCGCTGCAACTGCAAATGCTAATGATACTAAAAATGCTACGTTTAGTGTTTGGGCAAATAATGCAAGTATGATAGATAGTATCGCTACTCCAATAGATGCATAACGAGCCATGGATACTTGCTCTTTTTCCGTTGATTTTCCTTTACGAATGATTTCATTATAAAAATCATGAGCGAATGCTGATGCTGCTGTTAATACAAGACCTGCCACTACAGCCAAAATCGTTGCAAAAGCAATTGCTGATACGAAAGCAAATAAGAAGTCTCCACCTAACGCTTTGGCTAATAAAGGTGCCGCCATATTACCAGCTGGGTTTGCTTTAATAATCGCTTCATTTCCTACAAACGCTGCCGCACCAAATCCTAAGAAAATCGTCATAATATAAAATGCACCAATTAACCACGTCGCATATACGACAGATTGACGTGCAGTTTTTGCATCACGTACTGTAAAAAAGCGGACTAGTATATGTGGTAATCCAGCTGTACCAAGTACTAGTCCTAAATTTAAAGAAAGTGTATCAAGACCATCCTTATACTTTACACCTGGATTTAAAAATGAATCTTTTAAAGGTGTAGCTGTTTTCATTTGGGCGAACATTTCAGTCACGCTGAAGTTGAATTTTGCGAAAACGATAACAGAAATAATAAACGTACCAGCCATAAGTAATACAGCCTTTACAATTTGTACCCAGCTCGTTGCTGTCATACCTCCAAAAATAACATACACCGTCATAAGTGTTCCAACGATTAATACAGATGTCGTATATTCAATCCCTAATAATAATTTAATAAGTGCACCCGCGCCAACTAATTGTGCAATCATGTAAAAGATAGAAATCGTCATCGTATTAAGAGCTGCAACTCCGCGAACTTTTTTCGCATCAAAGCGTGCTGCAATCATATCCGCCAAAGTGTACTTTCCTAAATTTCTAAGCGGTTCTGCAACAAGATACAGTACAACTAAATAAGCAACTAAAAAACCGATACTATAAAAGAATCCATCAAACCCAGTTAATGCGATTGCTCCGGCTATACCAAGAAATGAAGCAGCAGACATGTAATCTCCAGCAATGGCTAGACCATTTTGCCAACCAGTTAATCCCCCTCCGGCCGTATAAAATTCACTCGCATTTTTCGTTTTTTTCGATGCAAAATAGGTTATGACTAGCGTACCAAGAACGATAATTAAAAATAGTGCAAACGCAGTAGTATTCAAGTTCAGCCCCTCCCTTTTTGCATGTTTTGCAGAATTTTTTGGGAGATTTCATCAAATGATTCTGCTTTTTTGCTATAAATCATACATAGTGCCCATGTCATGATAAATTGGGAAAAAGCAAATACCCACGCCCATGTAACATCACCAAATGCAGGTGTATTAAGCACCTTTGAATACGACGTTAAAATAGGCAGTGCAATAAAAAAACTAAAAAAGAAAATACTCATTGGAACGATAAACTTCTTTTTCGTATTTAATAACAATTGAAATTCTTCCGACTGAACGACCTCTGTATAATTCACCTCATTTTGCAACTTACGTGCTGACGTATCATCTCGTTTCATTAACCGATCCCCTCTCTTACTTGAAATACACTTCCCCTTTGCATACCTAAAGACTAAATTTTATAAATATTCAGAAACCTATACTCATTTTAGACAATCCATACATTCATGCAAAGATTTTTCGATAGACATTTTTCGGCAAATTCCCCCAAATTTTTAATATACTTTTTCAAAATAAAGTGACACTTTACTTTTTTCCTCATTAAGACAAAAGCAGTGCTTAACGCACTACTTTTGTCTTTTTTTCCTTTTCTAAATTACGAGCTGTTTCGCTTAACTCAACATCTTTTCCGTCTTTAAGTGTTCCAAATATAAAATCGAATACTGGATTTGAAACACCGAACCAAAACTTTTCGTTTTTATAATGGTGTAATATATGTTGTTTTTTTAGCCATCTTCCAAACTTAGTGACGGGACGAATCGGTCTATGGGCAATATAATGTTTCCATTCGTAAACGAGCAGCATAATAATCATTCCGATTCCAAATGAAAGTGTAATAGTAACACTTTTTGTAATACCATATGCTACAAGTAAATATATAGTAAAACTAGGTATACTAAACCATACTGGTAAAAACAAAAGTTTTAAATCATCTGGATATACGTGGTGATCATAATGCAATCTTCTTAACATTTTTAATAGAAATGTGTTTTTAGGTGGCTTTATATGGAATAAAAAACGATGTGTCATATATTCATTAAGTGTATAGAAAACAATCCCAAACATACATACTAACATCCCAAACCACGTAAAAAATTGCATTTTTAAAATAATAATGAAAATAAATAGAATGCTATACATAATAACGATATCATGTTGTAAAAAGAACTCTTTCCCCACTTTTTTCATCTTGTTTCCCCCTTTTCCAAAAAAACAGCCGCAACATATCGTTACGACTATTTCTTTTCTATTCTTATTCTATTCACTTTACAAATTTGCCTGCTGTTCTATTGTCGAGAAAAAATTATTTGGTCCAAATATATTTTGCTTCGGAATAATATGTTCCACTGCAAACACTGTTACTTCTCCTCTTTGCACTTCTCCAATAATGAGACCAAATATTTCATGATTTACTGCAAACGTCGGTTGCTTTGTTTGTAGCAATCTTGCAGCATTATGAAATACCGCTTCATATAGTGGATTTCTATCAGTAATTTCTTTTCGGATTTTTGGCGCTAACGTAATGATAATTTCTTTTCCGTCAATAGTGGTTCGATACATAAAAATCTCCCCTTCAATCTTATGTGAACAACTGTAAAGCTTTGTATGCAAAATGTATAGAGTAACCTACTAAAATAATACCTGCTCCGGCTGTTATGTAGCCCAGCGCTTTTGGTTTTAATAAAGTTCTTCCAAAATGTACAGAAAATGCAATATTTAAATTCCATAAAATAATACCAACAATAATGCAAAGACTGTACAAAAAAGCTTCTTGTTTCGTTACCTTCGTAAGTAATGAGCTAAGTGTACTTCCGTATATACCAAACCAAAAAACAAGATTTAATGGATTGGATATCGCAATTAAAAACCCTGCCATAAACGATTGCTTAAGGCCACCTACCTCTTCTTTTTTATATTCCATATTCGATTCGAAAATTCCTTGTTTTACACTTTGAAATCCTAAATAAAATAACAAGAAAAAACCCGTGCAATACATGAAGGCTTGTACATATGTATACATAAACACAGAAGATAAACCGAAATAAATGAGAAGCATAAATAAAACATCTGCAGTCATTCCACCAATTCCAACAACCCAAGCGTGCCAAAACCCACGTTCAATTCCTCGTTTTAACATTTCAATATTAATCGGCCCTACTGGCGCAGCTAATGATATACCTAATACAATTTGCTGTATAATTGCTCCAATCATCGCTCTATCCTTTCTACTCTCTTTACTACTAGTTAATGATGTAATTTGAAAAAATAGACTAGCTTTCGTAATAAAATACCCTTTTTTATCCAAAATATACAAAAGAGCCATCTAGGTGATGGCTCTTACTTTTTTATCTTATGAAGAAAAGGGCATTTCCCTTTTATTGGTTCTACATCGTCTCCTATGAAATATTGTTTCCATTCACGATGCTCTGGGTCACCATAATGACTAATGTTAGGATGTTTCGGCAATTGATCCCACTTTTCAACTCGCTCACGGACCATTTGTCTTGAATATGCTCCTTTAGGACGATCTCCCTCTAATCCATCAAAAATAGTGCGTGGCTGAAACCCAATAACGAGAGCATTCCCTAAATGTCTAGTTTTTCGTTGTTTATAAGCTGGCGCATTTCCAAATGCGAATATTGGCTCACCACCAAATGAAAATTCCCATAAATAATGGTCTGGATCTTCAGGAATTTGCTTTGGCCATGCTTGATCATCGTTTTCATGCAAATACTGTAGCACTTTCCAAAAAGAATCGCGGTAATATTCGAGTGATTGTTCTTCACATTCCGGTTCTATAAAAAGGAAAAAGCCCCTTCTTACAATCGGCCTCTCTTTCATTAACTCTAAAAAAGATAACATTGTATGCGGCAAATGACTCCAATCATTATGAGAAAGAAATGAATAACGAAGTTCATTCTTTTTCAAAGCTGTTAAACCGAAATAACATGGAAAAGTTGGTTCTAACACGACACTTGAAAAAATCTCAAATTCTTTTGCAACCCAATCCGGTATGTCGGTTCTCGTTCTTATTCCTTCATTATCTAATAAATAAGACTTATTCATTCTTTCACCTCATTATGTATAGCATTCAATTAAGAATATTACATACTCGGCCTGTCCTATACCTATTTAAAAATTCGACTGAAAAATTATTTAAAAATACAAAAAATAAAATCGCTTACTTGACTAAATTCTCCCAATTCGTGTATATTTAAATTAATCATTTAGCAGAATATTCAAGAATATAGCATTTTTAGTTTAGATTATTTTTTAAATGAATTTCACTAAATGAAAATAGTAAACGCTTTTAGGAGGAATTATAACATGCAAGGAAAAGTAAAATGGTTTAACAACGAAAAAGGTTTTGGATTTATCGAAATGGAAGGCGCTGACGATGTATTCGTACATTTCTCTGCTATTCAAGGAGACGGCTACAAAGCTTTAGAAGAAGGTCAAGAAGTATCTTTCGACATTACTGAAGGTAACCGCGGACCTCAAGCTGCTAACGTAGTAAAACTTTAATCCAACATATAACAGGAGGTTACCTTACTTGGTAACCTCCTTTATTATTCCTTTGTATATTTCCGTTTTACAGAGCAAAAACTATGTGAAATGCGCAATATACAAAGGAGGCAGTAACAATGGGATCAGAAGTAAATGATTTTGAAGAAGTAAAATTCCGTGTAGAAACAGCACAAAAAATGGTAGGATCAGCAACAATTTCAATGGATCCAGATACATTAGAGCATGCTACTACTGCAGTAGAAGCAGCTCGCTCACAGCTTGAAATTATGAAATCTGTTGCAGTAGATTTAGATGAACCATTTTTAATGAACGAGGAAAAGAAACTAAGCAAATGCGAGCAGCAATTAAACGAAGCAAAGCACTAAAAAACATCCAGAGAATTTTCTCTGGATGTTTTTTTATGACAACTGTTCTCCATACTTTTTCAATGTTTCTCCAACTGTACATTGTCTTATACAAAATGAATGAGCATAATACTTACTATTTGTCTTTCGATTATGTTCTCGCAAAAAACATCCTTCACAATATGTTTCTAATAAGTCATTTACCTCTGTAATGAGTTGCTTTTTATCCACCTTTGCACCTCTCTATTCGGTTATTTCTTTATGACTATCAATGACTGTCCCTTCTAATGCTTGCGTTGCTAATTGATGTGCTTCTTTATTTTGTTTTCTAGATATCGGTTCACATACAAGTTTTAATTTCATTTGCTTCGCCTTTTGTTCAATTTGATCTAAATAATGATTTAAATGCTCATCATAACAAGGCCATTCTCCGGCTAATTGCTGTAGTACCACTTGTGAATCTCCGCGAAGTGTAACTGCTTCATACTTAATCCCTAGTTCCTCGAGTATATTCATACCGTATAATAATGATGCATATTCCGCTTCATTATTATCATATATACCTTCTATATATGCATTGCGGCGAATGCGGTAGTTTGTATTTCCTTTTTTATAATACACACATATACCAACGCCAGCTTCTTTCGTTTGCACATCATACCCCCCATCAAAATAAACGAGTATTTCTTGGGGCTCTTCCTCTACTTGCTTACTTAACTTTTTCATCTCTTTTAATGACCATTCTGCGTCCATTTCATCGTAAAATAAAAGTTCCTTAGCTCTTCCTGTTTTCTCAAAATCCTCTGCAAATTGAAGTACTTCTTCTATGTTCATATACTCTGTTGTTAATTCCGTCTGCAATCCACGCTTCGTTTTATACAACCAATGAATTTTATATTTCATACTACATTCCCCTTATGTAAGACTTCTTATATATATCCGGCTAATTGAAGCCTCACTTTATTTTATTATATTTTATCTAGAGTCACAGCATTATATTCAATATGATTACATACAAAAAGAGCTATCCCTATAGGAATAGCTCTTTCATCTATTACATAAATCTTTCAAATTGTACTCGCTTATTAATCCAGTACATTACAGGCATACCGATCGCCATGACAACAAATTCACCGATTGCACAAGTTAACCAAGACAACATAAATGGTAAACCCAATGCAAGATGAAGTTCAATTGCAATCATAAACATTGTAATCATAAAGATAACTGTATTAAAAATCATACGAGCCCAAACACCTTTAATAAATCGCATAGAAATAATCGTTGCAACTAACGCAAGAATAGATTGCCCTACTCCAAATACTAAATCGTAAGCGATCATAGGTGAGAAAAAGAGATTCGTTAAAAATACACCTAATACAATTCCGTAAATTGCTTTCTTGTTAAATACAACGAGATGATTAAACATCTCTGAAATACGAAATTGTACATTCGTAAAGCCAAATGGCTGAATAAGCATAGAAACAGCAATATATAATGCCGCTAAAATACCATTACCTACTAAAGTTCTAATATTCATGACAAAATCTCCTTAGTTTTTTTACGTGGGATGGTTTCGAACCACGTTATTCGTTTTTTAAGCAACAAGATTATATTTTACGTGGTAGCCCCTCTTTCGTCAATAGATTCCTATCATAAACTACCTTTTTCCTTTTAGACAACGTATAATGAAACATATGAAAGATTTAGGAGGTTTCACTTCATGACAGCAACAATTCAAAATGAAAAAGTGATCGTTTCCATTTCTGACAAAGGTGCAGAATTACAGAGCGTTCGCTTAAAAGAAGACAACACAGAATATTTATGGCAAGGTGATTCTACTTATTGGGGACGCCGTGCACCAATTTTGTTCCCAATTGTCGGCCGATTAGTAGATAATACATACTACGTAGACGGTAAACCATATTCATTAACACAACACGGTTTCGCTCGTGATCTTACTTTCTCTGTGAAAGAACAAAGCGAAACAAAAATCACTTATATCGTTACTAGTAATGAAGAAACATTAAAAAAATACCCATACGAATTCGAACTACTCGTTTCTTATGAGCTAGATGGACAAATCGTTCATGTAACATATGAAGTAAACAATCCTACTTCAAAAGAGATGTTCTTCTCAATCGGAGCACATCCTGGCTTCAACTTCCCTTTATTGGACGGTGAATCATTTACAGATTATCATTTATCGTTTAATGGTTCGGAACGCTTAGAAACAAGCGTATTAGAAGGACCTTATCTTTCAAACAAAAAGCAATTAATCGCTGAAAATACAACTGAATTGCCACTTACATATGATTTATTTAAAAATGATGCGCTTATTTTTGAAAATATGAATACGAATGAAATTTCGATTCGTTCTCATAAACATAATAAATTTGTAAAAGTAGAATTTGATGGCTTCCCATTTGTCGGCGTATGGACACCAGGGAATAACGCACCTTTCTTATGTATTGAACCTTGGCATGGAATCGCTGATGAAATAAATCCAGCAAAAGATTTCAAGGACAAAAAGGGAATTCAATCTTTACAAGCGAATGAAACATTTACATGTCGTTATAGCATCACAATCGGATAACTACTCTATCCCCTACTTCAAAAAGCATTTAAGTAGGGGATAATCTTATAATTTGGAGGTTTCTCATTTTGATTGAAGTATATATTGATGGTGCATCAAAAGGAAATCCTGGTCCTTCTGGTGCAGGAGTGTTTATTAAAGGCGTTCAGCCGCCTGTACAATTATCATTACCACTTGGAACAATGTCCAATCATGAAGCAGAATACCGCGCTTTACTTCTAGCATTAAAATATTGCATCGAGCATAATTATAGCACTGTCTCTTTTCGTACAGATTCCCAGCTTGTCGAACGGGCTGTTGAAAAGGAATACGCAAAAAATAAAATATTTGCACCTCTTTTAGATGAAGCACTGCAGTACATAAAAAACTTCGATCTCTTTTTTATTAAGTGGATTCCAAGTAGTCAAAATAAAGTAGCTGATGAATTAGCTAGAAAAGCTATATTACAAAATTAACGGGGGTATGAGTGTGAAAAAAGAGTGGATTGCTCCTCTTGCTTTATTATTTGTCTCTTTTATTTGGGGAGCTACGTTTGTTGTCGTTCAAAACGCTATGTCTTTCGTTGGTCCATTTACGTTTAATGGTATTCGCTTTTTATTCGCTGGAATTATTTTATTATTCGTTCAAATTATTTTCTCACAAAAAACTTCAAAACAAGATATAAAACATAGTAGCACGGCAGGGATAATCGTTGGTTTTTTCTTATTTGTCGGTTATTTATTGCAAACATTTGGCTTACTCTATACAACATCTTCAAAAGCAGGTTTCTTAACTGGGCTAAGCATTGTTATGGTCCCAATCTTATCATTTATCTTTTTAAAACAAAAAGCTACCATTTTCATCGTACTTGGTATTGCTGTAGCTACAACGGGTTTATACTTATTAACAGCTGCTGATTCTTTTCAATTAAACATTGGAGACATACTCGTTCTCGGTTGTGCAGTCGCTTTCGCTGCCCATATTCTTGTTAACGGCTTCTTCTCTAAGAAAATATCACCTTTATTGTTAAGCACGTCGCAAGTATTAGCTGTCGGTATATTTTCTTCTATTTGCGCCTTTTTGTTTGAAGATTGGGAAAAAATATTTTCAGTAGTACTATGGACGAATTCTTCCTTTTTATTCGCTCTATTTTTAACTTCCCTATTTGCGACATCCATTGCTTTTTTCATTCAAACATCAGCACAAAAACATACGTCTCCAACGAGAGTAGCAATCATTTTCGCCATGGAACCCGTTTTTGCTGCCTTAACAGGCGTTCTCGTTGCAAATGAACAACTTTCTATTTCTGCTATTATCGGATGTCTATGTATTTTTCTAGGCATGATTTTTGTTGAATTACCTTCCAAAACAAAAAAAGAAGCGCAGGCTGCGTGAAGTTACGCTTGTAACTTCCGCATAAAAGCCTTAGCGCTTTTTTTATCTGTAATTTCTTCCTCTTTCAATCGTTCTAATAACGCAACGAAATAACTACCATCAAACTGCAATTGATGTTTAATTGTCGCTTCTATTGCTGCGTTCACAATCCCATCAGACGCACCAGTATATCCTTGTCCAAACATAATAAACCCTTGCGCTTCCTCTGATAATTTAAATCCTTTCGTATGTAAGAATGAAAGATAATCTTCTACTGTTTGCATGTTATTCCCACCTACTCAAAAATTCTCCATCTCCTATGATACATGTTTTTACACGCTATGAGAATGAAATTTCTTTGACAACTTTGTAAATCAATCTTCTACTTCGCTTACAATGGAGGATTTTCTAACAATCTGAAGGAATATGTAAAGTGGAACTTATTTCATATTAAAGGGGAGACACGATGAAACAAGCACTATTAATTATCGACGCTCAACAAGAATTAATTGATGGAAATGAGCAAGAAAATGAAGTTTTTCGTAAAACCGAGCTATTATCTACACTAAATATAGCACTGCAGAAAGCAATAGATTCAAATGCTCTTATTGTTTTCGTAAGAGATATCGATGTTGCTTCTGGTAGTGGCGAAGGATTTGAAGTACATAATCAAATTCAAGTACCCCAGTCTGCAATCCTTATTAATAAAGCAGCAACCAATTCATTCTACGGCACTTCTTTACTTGAACTTTTAAAAGAAGAAAACATTAATCATATTGTTATAGGTGGATGTAAAACAGAACATTGTATCGACACTGCCGTTAGAACAGCAACTGTACAAGGATTTGACGTTACATTAATTAAAAACGGGCATTCAACAACTGATTCTAACGTATTGTCTGCAGAACAAATTATTGGTCATCACAATAAAACTTTACACGGTCATTATAACGTTGATAATTTTTCTATGGTGAGAGATATCGAGGAAGACCTCTTTCAGCCAACTCATGACCAATATCGTGATTAAATTGGATAAAGTGAAACTTTAATCAGTGGTGGTTTGTTGATCCCCCACCTAACTTCTTTGCTTCCGCTGAATTTTTTGGGTGGGAGTCTTACTGCCCGGCAAATTTTTGGATAAAAAAAGAATCCTTCATTTAAAAGGATTCTTTTTTTATCCAAAAATTTGTGCTGCAATACTATATAGTTCACCATTTCTTTTTAATAACCGATTACTATTTTTCATCATAATTGGTGGTGTATTCACCTTTTTAAAACCAGCAATCTCTAATTCTTTCATAAAATCGTTCTTTCCTTCTGGTACATCCATTCTTAATTTTCCATTATGCCCTCTTGCTAAATCATGTACTATTCTCATTGCCATCGCATTATTTTTAGCAACGACTGGTCCTATTATTTTATTTTCTGGCGTTTGTATACTCAAACCATATCCTAGTACATTTTGCTCCTTATCTTTCACAACATTGCATTGTTCACTTTGCATAATCCTTTTCTTTAAAAACACCTTTCGATTTGTTCCAAACGCATTTTCATCTATTTTTATTATTTTTTCTAAATCACACTCTTCATACTTCACCATATAATCTTCATTTCCTACACAATAATCATTCACATTGTACGAGTTACATATGTATTTAGAAACATAGCTTACTACTCTAAATCCTAATTTTTCATATAGAGGCTTTCCCTCATCCGTAGCAATAAGCATAATTGGAGTTTGAGCTGATACGCTACTCATGCATGAATTCGTTATCACCTTTCCAATTCCTCTTCCCTTATAATTTGGATGTACAATTACCATTCCGATAGATGCCAACGCCTCCCCGTATAATATTATTGCTGCGCTAGCAATAAGTTCCTTTCGCTCATTCCATACGCCGTATACAATACCTGAGTTAAAAACTGTATCAATTTCTTCTCTGTTATAATCCCAGCCAATATAAGAAGATAATGCTACAATATCGCCTATTTGTTCTTTACTAAGACGCTCCACCCTAATTTCCAATTCAATCATACTCCATCCCCTTATCTAGACATTTAAATCATTATTACTAAATCAACTTGTACATGTTTCCATTCATTTGTCACATACATATGTTATTTTGACCAAGACTATATTGTAAATGAGGTGACAACATGCCCATTACGAATCGATTTTCTACCACCACTAACGGCGCACTCGCTATTACTGGAAATACTTTAGGCTTAAGTAAAATTAGTAATCAAAACCGTGCTGGTACAATCGGGGCAATTGGTGCATTCGCAACTACGAATACTGCTTTACAAGTACCTACTTTTCCTGCTGGTACAACGTTAAACTATACACAAAATAGTTCTACCGCTATTTTAAATATCCCTGCTGGTAGTACTATTCTTTACGCAGAACTCGTTTGGGGTGGAAACTATTTATCTCGTGATCAAAACATTACGAGTGTATTAGGAAACCCAGTTTCTTTTACAACACCTGTTTCAACATACTCGATTACTCCTTCAGCTGTTACGGCTTCAAACCAAACATTCGTTTCAAACTCTATTACATTTGGCTTTTACACTCGTTCAGCAGACGTAACAACCCTTATTCAAGCGGGAGGTGCTGGTTCCTATACTACAGGCGCGGTTCCTGGACTTGTAGATCCTATAGATGCTTCTAATGGAACAATTAATTCGGCTGGATGGACGCTTATCGTCGCTTATCAAAACGGGACATTGCCAGCAAGAAACTTAACCATTTATGTAGCGGGTAACCGTGTTTCTGCTGATACCGGTAGTGCCGATGTAGCTGTTTCTGGATTTTTAACACCTTCAGGAGGACCTGTAAGCGGGAGATTATTTTTAAGTTCTATTGAAGGAGATGCAGATTTAATAGGGGATCAAGCATTATTTGGACCAAATTTCAGTTCATTAAATGCTTTATCTGGGCCAAATAATGCTGTAAATAATTTCTTCGGTTCTCAAGTTAATAATGCTGCAGGAAATTTAGATACAACTGGGACATTTGGAACGCGAAATCAAAGTGCTTCTACAGGTACAAACATCTCCGCTGGAAGACAGGGCTGGGATATTACTTCTATTGATATTTCTCCTTATTTAACAAACTCACAAGTATCCGCCGCAATCCGTTTAACTACTAACGGAGACGCATATATGTTGAATACAGTAGGCTTACAAATTAATATAAACTCACCAAATATACAAGCAACGAAAAGCGTAAATAAAAGTGTTGCTGCAATTGGAGATATTCTCACTTATACAGTTACTATCCCTAACACTGGACTTCTTCCTGCCAATAACGCTATTTTTATAGATAGTCTCCCTAACGGTACTTCTTTTATACCCGGCACTGTAACAGTAGATAACGTACCACAAACAAATGCAAATCCCGCGGCTGGTATATCACTTGGAACAATTAATAATGGTGCTTCTCGCACAGTAACTTTCCAAGCTACTGTCGTTTCTCTTCCAAGTCAAAATCCTATCTCTAACACTGCTAATATTACATTTCAATATACACCAATTGCCGGAGGAACAACTTTTAACGGTCTTGCAACAAGCAACTCTGCTGGAACACAAATTAACCTGGCAGATATTAATGGAACAAAATCAGTTAACAAACTTTTTACCGATATTGGTGAAACATTAACTTACAGTATTGCCTTAGCTAATATAGGAAATATCGCTGCAACAAATGTTATATATACGGACCCGATTCCTAGCGGGACTACTTTCATTCCAGGGAGTGTAACTGTGAACGGAGTTACTCAAGCTGGCGCAAATCCCGCTAATGGTATATCAATTGGATCAATTGCCGCAAATTCTACTACTACTATTTCATTTCAAGTATTCGTTCCTTCTATCCCCCAAACAAATCCAATATTAAATAGTGGTACAACAACATATCAATACATTCCTGTACCAAATCAACCTGCAGTAAGTGGGACTGATACGACCAATATCGTATCTACTCAAGTGAATAACGCCACTGTAACAATGGCAAAAGCAGTAGATAAAAATTTCGCAGATATTGGTGATACACTAACGTACACCGTTTCCTTTACAGGTACAGGTAATACAAATGCGAACAATGTTATTTTTACAGATATCATTCCTACTGGAACAACTTTTGTTCTAAACAGTTTAACAATAGATGGCACGACACAAGTGGGCGCAAATCCCGCTACCGGCGTGAACATTGGATCCATCCCAAGCGGCACAATAAAAAATGTTGTATTTCAAGTAGTAGTAAACACAATACCCGCGTCAAATGTCGTATCTAACGGATCAAGCGCTTCTTATCAATATACCGTCAACCCTAGCCAATCTCCCGTTACAAAAAACATTTCTTCTAATCTCGTTTCCACTCAAATTAACAATGCGAATTTAACATTAACAAAATCAACTAACAAACAATTTGCCACAATTGGCGAAACGATAAGTTATACAATCCTTATTACAAACAGTGGAAATGCAGCCGCTAATAACGTTCAACTAACAGATCCACTTCCAAACGGAACGATATTGACTCTTGGTACTGTAACACTAAACGGGGTTTTGCAGAATGTAGATTCTCTCGTTGCTTTACCTATCGGCACAATTCCTGGTGGAGCTACTTTTACCCTATCCTTTCAAGTAACAGTCATTAACATCACTGCCCAAAATCCTATCATTAATAACGCTTTCGCCTCTTATATTTACACTGTAAATCCAAGTTTGCCACCGACTTCAAAAACAGCAAATTCTAATTCTGTTACATCAACAATTAGACTAGCAAATCTCCACGTTAATAAATCTGTAGATAAAACGTTTGCGGAAGTTGGTGATGTATTAACTTACACCTTTGCCCTTACTAACGATGGAAATGTTGCAGCGAACAATATATTACTATCTGATTCAATTACGAATGGAACCGCCTTTGTCCCAAACAGTGTTATAGTTAACAGTGTTACTCAGCCAGGCGTTACACCAGCTAGCATCAATATTGGTAACATCAATGCTAATACTACAATTACAGCTTCATTCCAAGTAGTAATAACTAGCATTCCAAATCCAAACCCTATTTCAAATAGCGCTTCCATCTCCTATAACTTTATCGTTGATCCAAACACTTCACCTGTAAGTAAGAACACTACTTCAACCACTACATTTACTCAAGTAAACGATGCAAATGTCATTTCAGCCAAAACAGTGGATCGAGCGTTCGCTACCGTAGGGGATATATTAACTTATACTGTTACTTTGACGAATGCAGGAAGTGTTTCTGCTGATAGCCCTACTTTCGTAGATACGAATCCAGACGGTACTACCTTTATTCCAAACACTTTTCTTATTAATGGTGTACTTCAAAATAACGCAGATCCAAATATAGGTGTTCCACTACCTTCCATTGCTGCTAATGGCTCACTTACTGTCTCTTATCAAGTAACCGTCACCTCTTTACCAACACAAAACCCAACATTAAATTCATCTAGTACACAGTATAGCTTTATTCTAAATCCGGGCGATCCACCAACTATAGAAACATCTGTAAGTAACACTGTAAGTACACAAATTAATTTAGCAAATGTAGTGATTGTCAAAGAAGTAGATTTAACTATCGCCGATGTCGGGCAACCAATCACATATACAATTTCTTTAGCTAATCTTGGCAATACTACAGCAAATAATGTTATCGTTACCGACATAATCCCTAATGGCACCACTATCGTACCAAATAGTATTTTTATAGGTGGTGCTTTACAACTAGGTGCAGACCCTAGTACCGGTCTTCAAGTCGGCTCCATTCCTTCGGGTGGTTTTACAACGATTGTTTTTCAAATAAGTGCAAATGGGCTACCTTCACCAAACCCAATTCAAAACAGCGCTTCACTTCAATATAGCTTTATCGCTGATCCAAACTTACCTGCTCTTGTTAGAAACACTGCTAGCAATATAGTAACTACACAAATTAATACTGCTAATATTGTTGCTACAAAACTAACGAGTACGAACTTCGCTGATGTCGGTGATGTCATACTATATGCGACTATTTTAACGAATAACGGGAATATCCCTGCTGTTAATGTAACATTTACAGATATCATTCCAGTGGGTACCCTCTTCATTCCTAATACTGTAACGATTAATAATGTCCCTATAGCTAATGCAAATCCTGCTAACGGCATTTCAATTGGTACGATAGGAGCGAATTCATCACGCACCGTTGCATTCCAAGTTTTTGTACCAACTATCCCTGCTGTAAACCCAATTACAAATCAATCAGGCACAACATTCCAATATACGTATGATCCATCCAAACCAGCTGTAATGCAGATGGTTGCTTCTAACACTGTACAGACAACTATTAATAACGCCTCAATTGCCGCTACTAAATCGGCAGATAAACAGTTTGCTAACGTAAATGATATTATTACGTACACAACTACTTTAACGAATAACGGGAACACACTTGCATCAAATGTAATATTTACAGATGTAATTCCAAACGGGACATCGTTCATTCCTAATAGTGTTACTGTAAACGGGAATACACTGCCTAATGTCAATCCAGCAAGCGGAATTGCAATCGACCCAATAAATTCGAATGCAAATACAATCATCTCATTCCAAGTACAAGTAAATTCTATCCCGAACCCAAATCCAATCCCGAACCAAAGCAATACAACGTACCAGTATGTCGTAGATCCTAACTTACCTCCAGCATCCGCCAATACGTTAAGTAACGTAATAACAACTCAAATTAATAACGCTACTATTGTCGCTACTAAGTCTGTGAATACACCGACAGCTGCAATTGGTGATATTGTTACCTATACGATTGCAGTAACAAATACAGGTAATATCCCTGCTAGTGCAACTGTTTTAACAGATGGGCTTGGCGCAGGAGCTTCATTTATCCAAAACTCCGTAACTATCAATAATGTTCCACAACCAGGATTAGATCCATCACTTGGTGTTCACTTGGCAGATATTTCGCCAGGAGATACTGTATTCATTACTTTTCAAGCACAAATTTTAGCGATACCACCTAGTGGCACATTAACAAATAATGCTCTTGTAAATTATGAATATACCGTGAACCCAAACCAATCTCCTGCTGTTGGTAGCACCGTAACAAATACAACAGTTACACCAATTATTGACGCTACTTTAGTAATAAATAAAAGCGCTAGTACAACTTTCGCTACAATTGGTGATACAATTACATTCAATTCATCTATTACAAACACCGGAAATACTATTGCGAACAACATTATTTTTACTGATACAATTCCAAACGGTACTACCTTTATCCCAAATAGCTTTAAGATAAATGGTGTAACCGTTCCGAATGCAAATCCACAAAACGGTATCAATATTGGTAACTTGAATTCAAATGCATCTGCTACACTCAGTTTTCAAGTAAACATTACAACACTTCCAAACCCGAATCCAATCCCGAACAAATCATCGCTTCAATATAGCTTTATTGTAGATATAAATGAACCGCCAGTTTCACGAACAGTTCAATCTAATAAAACTTTTACACAAGTAAATACTGCTTCTGTTATCGCAACAAAAACTGCAAGCAGTGCTTTTGCTGCTGTTGGAGATACAATTACGTATACAACTACCCTCACCAATAGCGGAAATACTACCGCAAACACACCTGTTTTTATCGATATATTACCACCTGAACTTTCATTCGTTCCTGATAGCGTACAAATTAATACCATCCCACAACTTGGATTTAGACCAGATAGCGGGATCTCTTTAGACTCAATTCCAGTTGGAGGAACGACAACAATTAGCTTTCAAGCTATCGTTGGCTCAATACCAGCTACCAATCCAACTTTGAACCAATCTAGCACAACATACTTGATCATTGTTGATCCTACCCAGCCGCCTGTGACAGAAACAGCTACAAGTAATCCAACTTTAGTTCAAATTAACGAAGCAATTATTCAAGCAACGAAAAGTGTGGATCGACTATTTTCTGACGTAGCACCTGGAAATTCATTTTTAACGTATACTGTTTTATTGGAGAATATAGGAAACGCAACTGCTACGAATATCATTTTTACAGATCCAATTCCAAATAATACAGTGTTTATAGAGGATAGCGTTCGAGTAGGCGGGGTTTTATTACCTGGGGTAAATCCCGCGAATGGGATACCAATTGGGGATATTATTGCAGGAGATTTTACAAACGTTACCTTCCGTGTGCAAGTAGTTAGCATTCCAAATCCAATTTTCACAATTGGACCTGGGGGGCCAAACTCACCAGTTGTAAACGGAGCTTCCATTGATTATCAATTTATGACAGGACCTAATTTACCACTCGTTTCAAGAAATACGACATCTAATCCCGTTTCGACACAAATAAATTCTGGGGAAATTGTGGCAATCAAATCTGTAGATAAAACTTTCGCAACAATTGGCGATACAATTTCTTATACGATTACATTAAATAACCCTGGAAATGTCACTTCACAAAATATAATTTTCACAGATATTTTACCTGACGGAACGACATTCATATCTGGCACTCTTACAAACGATTCTGGTACACAGCAAATCGGAAATCCAGCTAACGGGATTCAGATTGGAAATATAAACCCAAATGGAACGGCCGTTATTACTCTCAACGTACTTGTTACAAACATTCCAAGTATAAATCCAATTTCTAATTCTAGTTCTGTACAATTTTCACATGTGGTCGACCCTAGCCAACCTGCCGTATCACAAACGAATGTATCTAATACGGTTTCGACAACTATTAACAGTGCGATATTAACAACCCAAAAAAGTGTGGATAAATCTATTATTTCCGTCGGGGATACACTTACGTATACAACAACTATTACAAATACAGGAAATACACCAGCTACAAATATAACTTTTACAAGTGCAATTCCAGCTAGTACTACTTTTATACCAGATTCCGTCACAATAAATGGCATCCAACAGCTTGGTGCACAGCCAGCACTCGGAGTAAATATACCAAATATCGCGCCTGGTGAAACAGTAACTGTTACCTTCCAAGTAAATGTTATTTCTGTTCCTCTTTCAAGTTCAATTATGGGTAACGATACAATTTTATATTCTTATACTGTTGATCCAAACGGAACTCCTGCTACTACTTCTACTTCAACGAATATTGTCACAAACCCAGTATTAGATGCTATGATAACGATGATAAAATCGGTCGATCAAACGCTTGTAACACTAGGCGATACCATTACCTATACGACAATTTTAACGAATAACGGCAATACAAATGCAACGAATATTACTTTCACTGATCTTATACCAGATGGTACAACATTTATTACTGACAGCGTTACAATAAATGGAATCACACAAATTGGATTGAATCCTAATACAGGCATAACGATTGGATCAATTGCCCCTAACAGCTCAATATCTATAGCATTTCAAGTGACTGCTACTTCTACCCCTGTTCAAAATCCTATTGCCAATTCCGCTACTGCTTCTTACACATTTATCGCTGATCCAAATGCACCGATTGTTTCAAGAAACGTTACTTCAAACACAGTGTTTACTACGATTAATACAGCTAACATTCTTTCATTAAAACAAGTCGATAAATCCTTTAGTCATATTGGAGACACACTCACTTATACTGTCGTTTTAACAAACAATGGAAACTCATCCGCACAAAATGTTATATTTACAGATACCGTGCCAAGCGTCACTACATTTATTGCAAACACATTTTCTATTAATGGAGTTCCTCAAAGTGGGGCGAATCCATCGAACGGTGTGAATATTGGGACAATAACCGCCGGGACTACAGTAACAGTTTCGTTCCAAGTTACTGTAACATCATTACCAACCGCAAACCCAATTGTAAATTTCTCATCAACATCATATCAATTAGTCTCACCACCTGACTCAGAAACTTCAATTAGTAATCCTGTTTCAACACAAATTAAAGAAGCAATATTATCTATGACGAAAAATGAAAGTGTATCCTTTGCAGATATCGGGCAAACTGCTTTTTATACTACTTCTATTACCAATGTAGGCAATTCCGATGCAACTAATATTGTATTCACAGATGCATTACCAAGTGGACTCACATTTGTTCCTAACACATTAACTGTCGATGGCGTTTTACAACCTAACGCGGATCCAAATACAGGTGTATTACTTGCAACACTTCCACCAAATGAAATATATAGTATCGTCTTTCAAGTTACAGTAAACAATATTCCCCCTAGTAACCCAGCACCAAATACAGCAGCAACGACGTATGAGTTTACTGTTGATCCTGTTAATCCCCCCATTTCAAGTGCAGCTACTTCCAACACTACACTTCTTCAAATAAACAACGCAACTATTATTAGCACAAAAACAGCAGATCTTACTTTCGCGGATATTGGTAATACAATAACATTTACACTTAACCTCCCTAATACCGGGAATGTGACCGCAACTGATGTAACTATTATCGATATTCTTGATAGCAATTTAAGTTTCGTTCCAAATAGTTTCACAGCTAATGGGCAAACCATTCCAAACGCCGATTTATCAACTGGTGTAAATATTGGTTCCATTAATGGTGGTAATACGGCAATCGTTACATTTCAAGCAACTGTTATTACACTTCCAACACTTAATCCCATTTCTAACTCTGCTTCTACCACATATCATTATGTCGTTGATCCTAGCCAGCCACCTATTACAACTTCCAATCAATCTAATACAACGACAACACAAATTAATAGCGCTATCCTTACTGCACAAAAAAATTCAGATGTATCTACGGTAGATATCGGGCAGGATATTACCTACACCGTTACAATTACAAATAGCGGAAATGTGAGTGCAACGAATGTTATTTTTACCGACCTTATTCCAGACGGAACTTCCTTTGAACCGAATAGCTTTACACTAAACGGAACTAGCATCCCAAATGCAGATATCATTACAGGCGTTCCAATCGGTGATATCGCGCCAAACGAATCTGTCATCGTAGCATTTCACATTTTCGCCAATGGAATTCCGCCTATAAATCCAATTACTAATCAAGCTAGCGTTAGCTTTCAACATATCGTTAATCCAGCTAATCCTCCAGTTTCAAAAAATATTATTTCTAACAACGTTACAACAAAAATTGAAAGTGCTATTTTAAATACTATTAAAATAGGAGATAAAACTTTTGCAACGATTGGTGATACAATTACGTATACAACGACTATTACGAACACAGGCAATATTCCTGCTAACAACGCTATATTCTCAGACCCTTTACCATCGTGGACACAATTTGTTGCAGGATCAGTTATTGTTGATGGCACTCCATTACCATCGGCTTCTATCATTGACGGTGTTGGCATAAATACAATCAATCCAAATCAAACTGTTACAATCATATTCCAAGTACAAATCGTAAGTAATCCAACAACGTTCACACCTGAACTCCAAAACTTAGGATTTGTTAACTTCCAATATAACGTAGGCAATGCATTACAGGCTCAACCTGGCAATGTGGAAACGAACGTCTTCGTTACCTCTATTAATTCAGCAATACTTTCAGCTGTAAAAACTGCTAATACAGCCTTTGCAAATATTGGAGATACGATCACTTATACAGTTTCGATTCAAAATAGCGGCAATACAAATGCAACGAATGTAAATTTCTCAGACATGGTTCCAGCAGGTACGACCTTTGTTGAAAATAGTTTTGCTGTAAATGGAAGTACCATTCCAGGCGCAAATCCAAATAATGGAGTTAATGTCGGAACAGTTAGCGCAGGTAGTTCCTTAACCGTTACTTTCCAAGTCATAGTTACATCAACTCCACCTTCAAATCCGATTACAAACGTAGCATCTATTCAATACGCATTCATCGTTGATCCGGCCTCTCCTCCTGTTACAGGCACAATAAATTCTAATAGCGCTTCAACACAAATTAATAACGCGACTGTTACAACTGTTTTACAAGCAAATCGTTCAATTGTATCTATCGGGGATATAATTACGTATACAGCAACATTAACGAATACTGGAAACTTCCCTGCAAACTCTGTATTACTCATTAACGGAGTTCCTGAAGGAGCATTATTTGTTCCAAATAGTGTTACGCTCAACGGGATTTCACTTCCAGATGCAAGTCCAACTCTCGGTATTCCAGTTGGTATTATCGCACCAGGTGATTCCGCTACTATTACGTTCCAATTTCTTGCAAGTTCTATTCCACCGCAAGGAGCGATTATAAATCAAGCACTTACAAGTTACACGTATATTGTCGATCCAAGTCAACCTCCTGTTACAGCAACATCCTCGTCTAATACGGTTAATACAGCTGTTGTTGATGCATCGTTATCCGTAATTAAAAGTACAGATTCTCTCGTACAATCTACTGACGGTACAATCACTTACACAGTAGTCGTTCAAAACAACGGAAATACTACTGCAAATACAGTTACTTTAACAGATTTGGTCCCAGAAGGAACTGCATTTATTCCGAATAGCGTAACTATTAATAGTATTTCCGTTCCAGGTGCCAATCCTAACGTAGGAATACCATTAAACTCCATCGCACCGTCAGAAAACGTCACTGTAACATTCCAAGTTATCGTTCAATCTATTCCAAGCGTGAACCCAATTTCTAATACAGCCCGTATTGACTATACTTTTATCGCCGATCCAACTGCCCCTATCATCTCTCGAACAATTACGTCTAATCCTGCTTTCACACAAATTTCGGATGCGACTATCCTTTCTTTAAAAGGAGTCAATTCACAACAAGCAACAACAGGTGATATTTTGACTTACACAATAACACTAGAAAATACCGGAAATATTCCAGCTACTAATCTCATATTTTCAGATACTATCTCCCCAAATACTACATTCGTAGAAAATAGTTTTACACTTAACGGAACAACTATACTTGGTGCTAATCCAAATGTAGGTGTTACTTTACCTACCCTAGCAGCAAACGCTACTCATCTTATTTCGTTCCAAATTCTTATTAACGATTCATTCTCGCAAGAATCGATTACAAATCAATCCAATACAACATATACAATCCAACCAGACCCAGGGCAACCGCCTATTACTGAAACATCTACTAGTAATATCGTCATTACAAATTTCGTGCAAGCACAATTGACAATTACTAAAACATCCAATCCAACAACTGTAGATATCGGTGGAACTATACTTTATATTTCTGAAGTGAAAAATATCGGTAATGTTGACGCAATAAATATTAATTTCACAGATTTTATTCCAGCTGGGACTACATTCGTTCCCGATAGTGTCACAATTAATGGTGTCCTTCAGCCAGGTGTAAATCCTGAAAACGGAATACCGATTGGAACAATTCCAGCAAACAGTTCCAAAACGATACTATTTCAAGTGCAAACAAATAATCCACCTACTGAAACCGAAATTGCAAATCAATCTTCAGCAACTTACCAATATGTAAGTATTCCTACAGCCCCACCAGTAAATCGCTCTGCAAATTCTAACATTGTTACAACATCACTTCAAAATGCAAATATTATTTCTGTTAAAAGCGCGGATGTAAATTTCATATCAATCGGGCAAATTATTACCTACACAAATACACTACAAAATATAGGAACCGTTCCGGCTAACAATACCGTGTTCATTGATAACATTCCAGAAGGTACTATATTCATTGAGGATAGCTTAGCAATAAATAATGTAACTCAGCCTGGCGCTAATCCTGAAAACGGAGTAACTCTCGGCACGATACAACCAAATGAAACAGTCACTATTTCATTCCAAGTACAACTTACAAATATACCAGAGGGCAATACAGTCATTAATATTTCAGACACTTCGTACGAATACCAAATTGACCCTAGTTCTCCAATTATTCAGCGTAGATCGTTATCAAATGCAGTAAATACTGAAGTGCGAACGGCAAATGTTAGTGCAATTAAATCCGCTAACAGATCCATTACACGTATCGGTCAAATCATCACATATACAGTCGCAGTTACAAACGCCGGTACAATACCTATTACAAATACTCTCCTACTTGACGCAATTGCTGCTGGCACCACATTCGTTCCAAATAGCATTCTTGTAGATGGCGTACCAAGACCTAACGAAAATCCAATTACCGGTATCAATCTTGATATAATTCTTCCAAATAATACGATTATTGTTACGTTCCAAGTAAGTGTAGTCTCTATACCGCCACAAAATAACATTAATAATATCGCCGTCATTCACTATGAGTATCGACCAGACCCAAGCGGACCACCAATTTCAGAAACAACCTCTTCCAATAGTACAAATATACAATTTATTGATGCTATTCTTATTGCTACAAAATCCGCTAATACTGTATTAGCTAACATTGATGAAACCATTGAATATACAGTATTCATTCAAAATAATGGATCGACTACAACTAACTCCATCTTTTTTACAGATACTATAGCGGATGGAACAGTATTTATTCCAGGAAGTGTAATAGTTAACAATACTGTACTTCCTGCAGCAGATCCGAATATCGGCTTTTCCATTCCTAATGTCGCAGCAGGTCAAATGGCTACAATAACATTCCAAGTTTCCGTTACGAATTTACCTGCTGTAAATCCAACACCTAATACTGCAAACATCGTCTACGACTTTATTTTCAATCCTGACTTTGCACCAATTCAAAAATCTACTACTTCCAATACTACTTTCGTTCAAATTAATGATGCTGATATCGTTTCACTTAAAACTGTTGATTTGACCTCTGTAACAATTGGTGACATTTTAACTTATACAACAACTTTAACGAATACAGGGAATACGGATGCCACTGCTGTTGTATTTACAGACAATATACCCGATGGAACAACCTTTATTGACGGTAGCGTTTTAGTAAATAACATTCCTCAGCTTAACGCCAATCCAGGTGCAGGTATACTTGTAGGAACGATTGCTCCTAATATTTCTATCCCAGTCACATTTTCTGTTACTGTCGTAGCTCTTCCTGCTAGCGGCCATGTTCAAAATCAATCAACTTCTCGTTATACAATAAACGTGGAAGAACAAATATCGACTAGCAATATTACCTCCACTGAAGTTATTTCTGCTAATGTAATTGCGACAAAAACAACGCCTATCCAATATGCTGACCTACAAACTATTATCCCTTATACCATTTCCATTACAAACAATGGGAATATACAAGTAGAAAACATTATTGCTACAGATATCATCCCAGTAAATACGAGCTTTATAGAGAATAGTGTTATCGTGAACGGCAACGCTCGGCCAAATGACAACCCTCTTAACGGTATACAAATTGATACCATTCCACCTAATACGACAGCAACTATTCTATTCCAAGTACGGGTTACTTCGATTCCACAAACAAATCCAATCTCTAACACGAGTACAATTAAATATGAATACACGGTACCAGATCGACCACCTATTACCGAAACTATTATTTCATCAGCTGCCGCAACAGAAATTAATCACGCAAATTTGAATAGTAATAAAGCTGTTGACCTTGCATTTGCAACGGTTGGTGATACGTTAACATATACGATTACACTAAATCAAACCGGTAATGTTGCAACAAATGATGTGATCATTCAAGATATTATTCCTCAAGGTACTACGTTTATAGAAAATAGCGTCATTGTAAACGGAGAAACTCTTCCAGGAGCGAATCCAGTAAGCGGCATACCACTTGGTACTATAACTATTGACGGAAATGCTATCGTTTCATTCCAAGTAACTGTGACTTCTATTCCAACACCAAATGAACTAAACAACAACGCAATTACTACTTTTAACTATATAGTCAACCCAAATAACGTACCTGTTACAAATACGACTACAACAAATACCGTCACAACTACTGTCCAAAATGATAATGTCATTGCCATAAAATCTGTTGATGTAACGAATGCCTTACCTGCTCAAACTTTGACGTATACAATTACGATTACGAATAGCGGTAATGTAACGATTGAAAACCTTCTTGCCATAGACACCGTACCAATAGATACGACTTTTGTTGCTGGTAGTGTTACGATTAACGGAATCAATCAGCCTAATGAGAATCCTGAAAATGGTATTACGTTAGGAAATCTTGCTCCTAATGACTCTGTCTTTATTACGTTCCAAGTGACAATATCTTCTTCTACTCTTCAACCTACAATTAATAACGATGCTTCTGTTTCCTATACCGTTATCATTGATCCAACAAAACCACCTATTACAATTACAAAGCAAACAAATACCGTTACAACGACAGTCATTGATCCGATGGTTCGTATTGAAAAAACAACTGACAAATCTATTGTCGTTATAGGAGATATCATTACATTCACATTAGCGGTATTTAATCACTCCCCAATTCCGACAATCAGCACTTCTGTTATAGACACAATTCCAGCTGGTACAACATTTATAGAAAACAGCGTAACAATTAACGGTACTCCCGTTCCAAATGTTCGTCCAGACACTGGTATTAATATCGGCTCTTTACCTGCAGATTCAGTAGCAACTATAACATTTCAAGTCCTCGTAACTTCTATTCCTTCAAACAGTACAATTATAAATTCTGCAACAGTTACCGCTGCCTTTCAATTGACACCACAGGATCCAATTATTACTTTCATTGTTAATTCAAATATCGTTCGTATACCAGTTCAATTTATAACTACAACAGTCACGAAAAATGCTTCCGTCAGCTCTGCTTATTTAAATCAATATTTTGATTACACGGTGCGCATTACGAATACTTCCAAAATTTCACTCTCAAATATTTCATTACAAGATACTATTCCAGCAGGTTTACAATTTATAAACGGCACTGTCTTTATTAACGGTGAACGCTCTCCACTAGCGAATCCGAATATCGGTTTCCTAGTCGCTACTAATTTGGAACCAAACGAAACAATTATCGTGTTATTCACAGTACAAGTAATAAGTCCACCTGTTAATAATGAATTTAAAAATACGGCCAATATTTCGTTACAACTTCAAGTCTCACCTACCGACCCACCAATTACAGTAACCGTTACAAGTAACGAAAACATCGTCACCTTTGTTCCAGAAAATCCAGATGAAACACTTCCAAATTTAAATTGCTTCTTTGACGGTGAGCGCTTCATTCGTATTACTCCTCGAAATGTACGAAATTACCTTTGGACTTGGATTTGGTGGAAGTAATTGAAACAAAAAAGAGATTGTAGTTTGGTTGAAACCAAATTACAATCTCTTTTTCATTACCTATATTCCACTACGTTGTAACTCGTCCAATGATATACGATTAAACACCATCTCAAGTTATTTTAGTCGTAATAAGTTGGCCAGCTTCATTAATAGTAACTTTCCATTTCACTCCACTAGCAGTCTTCATGATTATACCTTTACTTGCCTCTATTTCAATATCTCCAAACATTCTTCCTCCAGTTGTCGCTAACCAAGCACTCCCATTTTCCATAGAAGATCTTGCAAAAATACGATTAATTCGAAAACGCTTATGGTCTTGAGAATAACCACTTAATGTAATTCTAACTTTATATAACTGACTCGCCTTCATATTCGATATAATTGTATCGCCAACATTTAATGGAACATCCAACGCGATAACCCAGCTTCCAGTTGCACTTAATGCATATTCAATTTTAATTTTCTTTGGGCTCTCTCCCCACCCAAAATACATTCCAAAACAATTTAACATTTGTATTGGTTTTTTCGTAAAATCCAGTTCAATTACAACTGGATTACTATCTGGAACGTCAATATAGTTTACACTTTGTTCATCTATTAAATTAAAGCAATTTGCGAGATTCCCCCCGTAAGGTACTTTCCCACTTACTTGCTTAATCGTATACTTCTGCTGAGCATTTACTAAAATATCATCTTGATTCCCTATTAAATGTGGTTTATTTAACGTAATCGGTAACTGAATTCGAAGAGATTCTTCATAGGTAGACTTACAAACATTGTATTGTCCTTTATCTACAATAGTTGTAGAAAGTAAATTTGAAAAAAGGTAGTTACGATGCGAATTAGAAGAAAATTCAATGACAATCTGTTCACTACTCATCCGGTACGTATCCCAAATCATACAATCAAATGTATTATACGCACCTGAGCAACGAATTGCTTTTTTCGTTTGTTGTCTACATTGCACTTGAATATCATGAAACGTATTTCCTGAACTTTCATTTGGCAAATCACTATTTCCATCTACTTCAATCCCATACACACATCCATCAATAAATATTGATTGAAATACATTGGCGTTAATCCAGCAAGGTGTATTAATATCATCTATATACTCTGTTTTCAAATATATTGCAGTTTGAAAGTTTTTAATTTGAATAAATTTAACTTGAAAGAAACTAATATAATCCCATGCCTTTTGACAATAAAAATGTATAGCTTTTCCTTTATACGATGGAGTTGTATTTATTATATTTATATTTGATATAACAGATTGATTAGGTACTTCGATTTGTTGTGAACCAGAAACATAAATAACAGCAGATTGAAACAATGGATTTATAACTTGAATAGTACCACCAACTATCGAAGCGTTACTTTGTAGCTCAAATGCATTAAAATCTCCATCAATTTGCAGCGTTACGGTAGGATCTAACTCTAATCTTACGTTTGATTTAATAACAATCGGCTTTACAATTTTGTACGTATTTACTCCTGTAATTTTTACTGTCGAAATTCGGTTAGCTACACAATAATCAATAGCTTGTTGAATTGCTAATGAGCTATCATTTACCGAGTTTGGAACTGCGCCAAAACAATCAATGTGAACGCTACTTTCTGGCGCACAATCTTCTTGGGAAGAAATATATTCTGACAAAATAAATTCACTCCTCATATTACCTTTTTTCATATAATATGTGAGTTCTCTCTTAAAAGTTTCTATAATAAAAAAAACAAACGACCTACCCGGTCATTTGTTTAACTCATATATATTTTTCGTTTCTTCTATCATTTTAGTTAACGAGAAATACCTCACTGCTTTCTCTCGTGCTTTCAATCTAATATCATTTACCCTTTCTTCATTCCCTTGTAGTTCTTCAAGTGCACTTGCGAATTCAGATTCGCAATATTCAGATATCAAAACGCCTGACTCTCCATCTATTACCGCTTCATTTATTCCGCCAACATCTATTGAAACAATTGGTGTCCCTGTAGCCATCGCTTCAATTACTACCATTGGAAACACTTCACGAAAAGATAATAAAAGTAAGGCATCCATATTCCCTATAAACTCATGCGGCTCTGAAATATTCCCTATCATCTTCACCCTTTGCTGCAATCCATATTTTTCTATTTCTTTCATAATCGATTCTTTCTCTGGTCCATCACCAGCAATATAAAACATAAAATCATTTCTCTTTTTCAACACATTTGCAATTTTGACAAATAGTTGATGGTTTTTCTCTTTGGATAATCTAGCTAATATCCCTATTTTATATGTAGGTTCTTTCTTCTTCTGCTGGAATAAAAACTTTTCAATATCGACACCGTTATAAATTGTATTTATTTTTTCTTCTGCTACATGAATTGAAATTAAATTATTCTTTTCAAACTCACTTACTGTAATAATATTGTTTACATATTTATTCATGAAATAACGAAAAAGCGTTGGCATTTTCTTTTCTAATATCGTTACATTATGTTTCGTATAAACAATTTTCATCTTTTTTTTAATAAACTTTTGAATTAGAAAAGCATATAATACCATTCGCAAACTATTTGCATGAATAAGTTCTATCTTTCGTTTACAAATTTCGTTTCGTAAATAATAAATATTTCTCAAATGATTCCATCGACTAAGTAATATAAAATTTTCTTTTCTAGTAAGAGATTCATATAGTTCTCCATCACCTGCAGCTGTATAAATCTTAAAATCATCATAACGCAAATTACTTTCCAATTTACAGAAATAGCTCTCGGCTCCGCCAGTTATCAATTTATCTGTCATCAACAGTATATTCATAATTGCGTCTTCCCAACTACATTAATTTTATTTTTTTTATAAGCATGATAAGCATACTTACTAAAATAGTAAAAAATTTGCACCGAATTCAGTCGTTCTTGTTCCCTTAACAATTTCCAATACCGGAAAGCTGCTCTAATTTTATTTCTAGAAACAGAATTTGTAACAATTCTATATTTTGCTAACACTTGCTGTATCCCTTTTGCTTCATACCCTTCATGTAATAAGTTCAGCCATAACGCTGTATCCTCCGGCTGTATACTAGGCATTTCGACATACGGAATTTTTTCACGATCAATCATCACTGTTAAACACCCGATAATTGTATTTCCTACTAAATAATGATAGTCAACAGATTTTGGTACACTCACTTCACGATTTAATTCATTACCATTTTCATCAATTAAACTATACGACGCATATGAAAAAGCTATATTCATTTCTTCCATAAATAACAATTGTGTCTTCAATTTATGTGGCAACCATATATCATCACTATCTAAAAAGGCAATGTACCTTCCTCTTGCCTCTTGGATCGCTAAATTCCGAGCTTTAGCAGCACCAACATTTTCTTTTAATGATAATAACCTAATTCGTGAGTCTCCTTCTATCATCTCTTTAATTTTTGCGGCAGATTGGTCGGTTGAACCGTCATCAACGATAATCATTTCCCAGTTTTCATACGATTGATTCTGTACAGATGAAATTGTCTCACCTATAAATCGTATACTATTATAAGAAGGTGTTATTACAGAAACATAAGGCGGCTCGTTAGGCTCGTTATGTACTGATAGACATTTTACCATCTATCTTTCCCCTTCCTTCATATATTGAAATATACTTCACAACAACTGCTAAAAATAAAAAGAACGCTTCGTTAATAATGAGTGACAATGACATCATCTGAAATAAAAATGCAATCATAGTCAATAGAAGATATGTTTTTTCACGAAACAAAGTATGCTGCGCTAGCTTGAACATTAATATGAATAAAAACGCGCTATATAGAAGAAAACCAATTGTACCCGATTCAGACAAAATTTCTAAAAATGTATTGTGTACATATAATTTTTCATTAAATTGATACTCATAATAATTCGAAAAGTTAAAAGCGCCGATTCCAATATATGGATTGGATAAATAATATTTAAAAGCAGCTTCCCATAATGTAAATCTACCACTTCCATTATCATGGGAAAAATCAGAAATTCGTTTATTTAATATATCATCTAATTGGCCCCCCATTACACTATTCGATAAACTAAAAATAACTACACTAAACAATACTAAACTCATAATTATTTTTATTTTTTTGGCGAAACTAGACATACATATATATACAAAAACGACAAGTACAAGCGCTAATATACCGCCCCTTGAAAAGGTTAATAGACTTGTCGTAACACATAAAATCAATCCTAAGATGTTAGTAATATTTTGTAAATTCGTCATATAGTACATAAAAAATATTGTATTATAAAAAATAAAAATGTTAGGATCATCTAGCAATCCAATTAATCGTGGATATCCTCTATCCACTAATAACCCAGCAAAAATTTCTCTCTCTTCTCCACCGTATAAACTAAAGTATTGTAAACCAATTATATATAGTATTAGACTTACTACATTAAATACTACTCCTACATAAGCAATAGATGATTCAAGTACCACTATTTCAGTATTCCCCAATAAATTCCTCATTATAAAATAGCATCCTAAAACGAGTAGCACGCCAAAAATCATACGAATACTAGCATTTAAATACATAGAAAGAATTCCACTTAAACAATAAATGAAATAAAACAGTAAAAATACAACTTCATGAAAATATAACTTTTGAATATGAAAGTTTTTAATTGTTAAACAAAAATATATGACTAAAAAAATCATATATATCTTCAATGAAAATCCAATATATAAATTGTATTTACTTAACATAACAAATAATATTAGAAGAATAATCCATCCCATCGATACTTTCATATTATTTTCCATAGGCTATATCCCCTGTTTCGTAATATAATCCTTTTTGCTTATTTTTCTTATAAAAGAAAGAAGAAGTTTTTTCAGCTCATAATCATATAGGAATATGGCAGCTACTACGATTAGTATATTAAGAACAAGCGCAATTAAATGATATGTATGCAATATATATTGCACTCCAATAAAGGTTACACCAAAATAAATTGTATACGGTATTACAATTTGGAATACAATTTTTTTCTTCACTACACTTACCGCTATGTATCCCACTAAAGCGACGATTTCAAATAAAACCATAGCGTATGCCGCTCCTATCACTCCACCAATACTACTAAAGCTATAAAGCATAACCCCACCTATCACCAATGCTACACACTGCACAACAGTTCTCTTATTTTGACATCCACTCGTCGTTAAACCATCAGCAATGGCAATATTTAAACTTTGTAGCACAATAAGAAATGATAATATTTGGAGTGGTTCTACTGCATTGCTCCATTCTTCATGAAAAAATATAGAAATAAAGTGTGGTGCTAAATGATATAAACCGATCGTCATACATATCCCTACAATCGCCATTGATTTAATTTGAAGCAAATTTAATTTCGTATGCTCTTCTATATTATTCTGGTTATAATGCTTAAAGAGCACTGGAAAAAATGCACCTGCAATTACCCCTGGTACTTGATATAAAGCTGCCGGCATCCGGTACGCCACTGCAAAAACACCTACCATACTTAATGGCAATGTATAGTTAAGCAAGATAGGTGCTAATTGTGGCGTACTCATTATTAAAAAACCGCTAATAATAAAGGGAGTTAATTGCCAAAATAACGCTTTATGAATTACGACTTTCATATTCATTTTCGTCTTTCTTCTCATGATATATATACTGAATAAACCACCGATCATATACCCAAAAGCATATAAGCGAGCCGTTACATACACCGGTAACTCTCCGAAAATACAAAAACATGTAATTATAATGACAACCGATGCTGATACAACTTTAATGAGCGCTATATACTTCATACGTTCCGTCAGTTGAAAATAGGCAATTCCTATGTTTTGCCAAGTTAATCCTATTAACATGAAAAATATTACGTTTATCATCATATAAATTAAATTTTTATCCGCATACATATAATGAATAACAATATAACCGATTATAGAAATAAGAATAAGTAGAATCATCCTTATTTTTATATACGATGATAAAATCTTCTCTAAATCTGCTCCATCCTTTGCCCCTTCTCGAAGAAACGTATTACTAAGTCCTAAGTCTGTAAAAAATAACATAACAAACGTCACTGCTATGGCAACACTAAACATCCCATAATGTTGTGCGTTAAAAAAGTTTGCTAAAACAATTAAACTGACGGCCTGAAGAAGGTTAGCTAAAATCGTACTATAAAATAGATGGATAATATTGTTTAGAATAGATCTACCCATACAAGTTCTCCTTTGCAAGTAACCTACTTACATATGTTGTTTGTTTACCTTTATATTTATCTTGCACCATTACCGTTCAATACAATTAAAACGGTTTTACATAAAATACGGATGTCCATCCGAAATGTTTTCATTTCAATATACTCCATGTCCAGCCTCAACTTTTCCTTTGGATCAAGATTATATCCTCCATTTATTTGTGCCCATCCTGTTAATCCTGGTTTTACCATTAAACGATCCTTAAATTCTGGAATAAACGTATCAAACTCATTATAAAAAAACTCTCTCTCTGGTCTAGGGCCTACAAAAGACATATCTCCTCTTAAAATATTTAAAAGTTGTGGTAATTCATCAATTCTCGTTTTTCTTATAAACAATCCAACTTTTGTAATTCTTGAATCATGTTCTTTTGCCCATTGTGGGCCATTTATTTCAGCATCCTTTACCATTGATCTTAATTTAAATACATTAAACTTCTTCCCGTTTATACCTAAACGTTCTTGAAAGTAAATTGGAGCCCCTGATGTTTCTAAAGTAATCATAATACAAAAGAACAACATAATTGGTATCGTTAATAGTAACAATATGATTGAAAATATAATATCAAACAAGCGTTTTACACTTCGATTCAATATGCTAGGCTTTTCTTGAGCCGGAATCGTATACAACTTGGCTTGATTTGTTTCACGAATCATGGATCGTTACCCCCACATTCAAGAATATAAAATTATACCTATTAATTCACATTCTTTCCTATTTATATCCGCTATTACTTTTTGCACTGTACGTAGTGAATCTTTTCGCTTTTTAACTGCTAAGACCACTCCATCGCATTTCTCTGCAATAATGTGCGTAGCAGGAAGATCAAATACTTCAGAAGAATAAAAGAAAATGTAATCAAAATCTTCTTTCCACTTAGCAATCGCATTATCAAATTCATCCATAGCAACTAAGGGCGTCCCTGTGTGTACTGTTTTTTTTGCAGGAATACAATATAAGTATTTAGACAAATTACTAGAAAAAGATTCATAATTACAGGGGAAAGAGCTTATTATATCGTTTACGGTTATCATGTGATCACTTTGTAATAATACATGTAATTTAGGATCAGAAAAATTCACATCAATAAGTAACACCTTTTTCTTCATTTCTGCAAACACTAGACCCATATTTACTATAAGTGAGGCAACAACCCCTCTGTCCTTCGTTGAACTAACTGTGAATAGTTGTTTTCCAGATTTTTTCAGCTCGTGATACACCGTATAAAACTGCTCTTTCATCAGATCATCATGCAGATCGAATGGCAGCTGTTTCTTTGTCCTAAACATCGACATGTTCACCTCGATATATAGATGATTGTTTATCAATCTCTGTAGATTTCTGTTTTCTATTCGGTTTCACATTTATGTGACCAATAACAAAGACTGTTGTTATTTTCTCTAAATCTTGTTCCGTGTATATACGTTCATCAAAATAATCTCGAAATACAGCTAAACCTATCCCAACAAAAAAACTAACAATTAAAGAAATAGGAATGATCAGTTGAAATTTCGGAAACAATTTTTCAGCCTGTTCCTGTAACTCAGGATCCGTCAACACTTTCACACCTTGTACATTTGTGTACTGTTGAAAACTTTTTTGTGATTGCTCTGCCAATGTCTTTACAATATCTTTCACGACTTTCGGATTGGAATCTTTTACTGTAACAGTTACAATTTGTGAGTTGTCCGTATTCACCACCGAGATTTTTTGTGCTAATTCATAACTTGATTGCTCTAATTTCAAAGTTTTTTTAACTGTTGAAATAATTAATGGGCTTTTTAAAATATCGACATACGATGTTACTAGTTGCTTATTTTCTTGTGTTTTATTTGTTGAATTTTCCTTATTAAACTCATCTAAATTCCCAACAAGAATTTGCGTTGAATATTGATATGAAGGCTTTAAAACATACATAGAGATAATAACTAAAGAAGCGGTTAAACAACACATCGTTAAAATAATCGTTACGAATCTTCTTTTCAATAATTGTTGAAAATCTTTTATACTCAATTCTTGTTTCAATTATTTCACCGCCCTTTTCTGAATAACATCTTGCAAGTCACTCTTTACTGATAACCCTTTCTCCTTTCTATTCACTTGTTTTGTTACATACTTTCCGACTCTGAATGCAAATTTTTCTACATATATATACGAAAGCATTGCAAGTATAAACGAAAAAACAAGTGAAAAAATTAAAATAATTGGCAACGGTAATATTTCATGGAGCATGTATATAAGGGAAAATAACGATATAATATGATATAAATAAAGACTGTAAGAAATCTTCCCCAAATATAACAAGTATTTATTACGTAGTAAGGACGACAAAGTTGATATTGACAAGCTTAATATGACAAATAGACATGCACTTATCGCCACTACGTAGTCTCGAAATATAAAATTATTGAGTACTTTCATTTCTCCAATAAGCCCTTCATACATAAAAAGTAAAATCGCAAATAAAAACCATGCAATTTTCGTGTTTTTAGTACAATTACTATAAAAAACTATTAAATTATTTTTATACTTCGCAACTAGTGCTCCTAGTAAAAACAGCACCGTGTAATGCAATGTTAATGCATAGCTTGTTAATGTTAAGCCCGGGCGAAACAAAAATAATATTACGACAGAACATATACTAAAACTAAACAATAATAGTAATGAACACCTTAACGTTTTTCGTAAACAAATCATCAAAATTAACGGAAAAATTATTGATATTCGCATTTCATGGACAAGTGACCAAATGACACCGTTATATGCATCTGTATTATATTTCCCCACCAATAAAATATGTTGTGCGATTAAGCTTGAAGAACTTTCAATCGTCCATGAGCGATTAAACCATTCACTTAAATAAGAAATACCATATTCACTAATTGTAGCCTGGCATATAATAGCTATTATTATTGCCACAATATAAGGAATATATATTCTGCATATACGTTTTAAAAGGTATGATCCATAGCTACTATAGTTTTTTTGAATAGATTCATACAAAACAAATCCGCTCAAAACAAAAAAGATAATAACAGATTCGTTACCACTACTAAAAATTAGACGAGCAGGTGTTTCTTTTAATAGGTACACAACAAATGGTTTATTATCTTCATAACTGTAATTTTGAAATGCTGAAAAAATCATTAAATGATGACCGATCATTACTACTAATGAAGAAATCCCTCTTATAGAGTCCAATTCTTCGTATCTCTTCATCTTTTTACATCAACTCCTAATGAAATGATACTAATCATTTCAAAGCGACATCTTTATTCATATTCCTCTCCTTTCTTTTCATTCCAATTTTTCATATTAAAATGATTTTATAGTATAAATTTGAGTGTATTGTAACATTTTTTGTAATATTATGAATAGCGAATCTCAAAAATTGGTATATACCAATTTCAACCTCGAAAAATGAGTAATATTGATAGAAAAACACTATAAAAATATCTTGCATATTTACAAAATTAAAGAGATGAATAGCGTTTTTTCAATATAAAATAAAAAAGATAGCCTATATAGGCTATCTTTTTTATTTTATTTAATTACTCGCACCACTATATGCTACATGTCGTTTCTCAATTCTCTCTTCAATTTCTTTCATATTTTCTTTATTATTTAATAGTGATTGTTTATTTTCAATTAATAATTGTTTAAAAGATTTCCTCACTTTTTTTCTCATTTTCATTGTCCTCCTTGGGGGATGGTTTATATAAAAGATAAAGAATTATCTGTGTGTCCTTATAATAATTGATTGTTGTGAATTCTATTTGAACTTCATATGAAAATTCCATTTATTTTCTGACAACTTTGTGAACACGAAAAAAAGACTCTCTAAAACTATGTTGAAATTAATTCACTTCATTATAAAAATTACTATTTCTATCAACTTTTATCATTATATCTTGTCGAAACATTTATATATTTAAAATTGAGTTCGACATAATTTTATTTACTATAATACTGTTTACAAAAACAAAAAGAAGGTGTCACCAAGTCAAAGTTCGACTTATGCAACATCCCTCTTTCCAAACTATTTATAGCATATTTATTAATATTTCAGGTCTTCCCCAATTCATTTCTTCACAAACAAATCTAAGTTTTTCTTCATCCATTGTGTGTAATCCCTCTTCTAGTAAACATGAAATTGGAACTTCACAGTGAATTTGTGCTAATTGCAACGAAATATTTAAGTTCTCTAAATCACTTTCAATCTTCGTACGCTGCGCTTTTGTTAATGATTCTACATTTTCTAGTACAGCGGATACTGTTCCGTGCTCTTGAATAAGCTTATACGCTGTTTTTTCACCGATACCTTTTACACCTGGATAATTATCACTTGTATCTCCCATGAAAGCTTTTGCATGGACGATTTGCCACGGCTCTACACCTTTTTCTTCCATGATTTTCTCCGGTGTGTAATATTCGTAATTTCCAATTCCTTTACGCAGAAGCATAACTGTAACGTTCTTATCAACAAGTTGAAGTAAATCTGTATCACCAGTTAAAATATAAACTTCAGCTTCATTGCAGTATTGTTTTGCAAGCGTACCGATACAATCATCGGCTTCGTAGCCTTTCATACCGATAACTGGAATGGATAATTTTGCAGTCATTTCTTGCACTAAATCAAATTGAGGAATTAATTCTTCTGGTGGCGCTGCACGATTTGCTTTATAATTCGAGAACGATTCTGTTCTAAATGTCGTACTTCCCATATCCCAGCATGTAACGATATGTGTTGGTTCGATCGCTTGCGTAGCTGTTAACAAGTGTTTCATATAACCATGAATCCCGTTCGTAGGGGTTCCATCTTGTCGTTTCATAAATTGTCCGTAGACACTTGTTGCGTAAAAAGCACGAAATAATAGTGCCATACCATCAACTAATAATACTTTTTTCATAATTCCTCTCCTATTAAAAAAATAATAACCTTACGTTATCACGTAAGGTTATATAAATAGATTACCATTCTACGTTTTTGCTCAACTTTGTCTATTATACATTGTTTTTGTATATTTAGCACCATTAACACATTAAGACGTTCTACTACAACAAGTATGCAATATGCCTGAATACGTATTTTTTCCAGTAGAAACAACGACAGCCTTTGCACTTCCACTAACGATATGTGAACCTTTAAAACATACATTTTCAAGCTCAAGTGGATTATAATCTTTCATCCGTTTTAATGGAATAAATCGTTTACGTTCAAGGTGATAGCAGCTTTCAAACTTCTCTATGCTCGCTTCGTTTCCCGTTAACACAGACTCATTCACTAATAAATCATCTGCATAAATAATACGTACATCAGCTGGCACAGCATCTCCAGCCGAAAGAAAAATCATATCTCCAGGTACAAGTTCTTGCACTGGTATCTCTATCATTTTCAGTTCACTATTTAGCCCTGTACTATTAGAACATTCTACTCTAGATACAGTAATCGTTTCACGTTGTAACTCATCACACACACGTTGTTTTGAAAAACCTGGAATCATGCCACCAAGCTTCATCATTACTTCTGCAAGAATTGCTCTTTTTGAAGTTAGTTCATTTCGGCCATATACTTGAATACGTTTTTGTGCCTCTTTCATTGATAGTCCGTCTCTTGTTGTTTTAAAATATGCAAATACAGATTTTACATCTCTTGTTGCAATTTCAATTAATAAATCTTTATTTTTTTGGAGCATTGTTTGTTCTTTTATTGATTTTTTATTTAGTTTATATGACGTGTTACCCACAGTTTTGTTTGCATATAACATATTATCGTCTCCTCCTTTACAACATAGGAAGAAACGCTTTGTTTCTCAATTTATCCACTTTACTGTGAAAGTGTCTAGCGCTTTATAAACGCTACATTGTGATAAATATAGAGGGAGGAACAAATCGTTTCCTGCCTACATCATATATTTTTGATTTGAAGTATATGGGTAACGGAACCGAGTCAGAATTTGACATGCTCCTCACCTCCTCGTTTAATTTTATAGTTTATACTATGAAATTACTCATAGCTTGGTAACAAAAAAGACCCCTACCCTTAAGAGAGTAGTGGCCATTACATACACAAATAAACGATTTCTAATATAATTAGAAATCTACGGACCTCTCCCTCGCCGAGTTTTAGCACTGTATAGCATAGGTACATTACCAGCTACGTTAAGAAAAACCTTAATTCGATCATTCCTGTTGACCCATTGGCGTCTCTCGACATTTTTGGGCAGTAGCATTTCTCTATACAGGAGCCTCACCTAACAGAGACTTATTTTCATTACATTGAAAATGTTACTCTTATTTAAAATAGATGTCAACAGTAGCCTACAATTTTTTCAAAAGGTATGGCAAACTAACGTATATAAAGTGAAACTTTAATCAGTGGGGGTTTTGTTCATCCCCCACTGATTATTAGCCCTCACCAATCGGGCTGCCCGGCAAATAGCGGGATAGAATAAAAAACTTTACGTTTAAACGTAAAGTTTTTAATAAGTTATACAACCAGCGATTACAATCCCAATCGAAAGCGATAAAAACATAAGAAAAAGACCGACTGCTTGATTATCTTCTTCGAGACTTTTGTTTATATTAAAGCGTGGTGTAAGCCACTCAGCTAAATAAAAGACGATAATTTGAGCCAAAATCCCAACTGCTCCCCACGAAATCATATCAAGAAGTGAAATTGAATTAGCTGCTGTCGAATATAAAACAACAGCTAACCCAAGTAATCGTCCTCCAAGCACATAGCTTACCGCCTTATTTCCTTGAGCCATTAACTTAAATTCCTTTACTTTCGTTGTCACTTCCATCAAGAACAGACCTATACATAAAAGGCCGAGTGTTACTGCTAAATATAATAAAAAATTAATCATTTTTCCCCCTCCTTTTTATACCTACCGGTAAATAGTACGATTCATTTCCTGTAATCTTTTCTCCCGCACGAATACCGATACTACTCGCTTTTCCAGCAATTAAAAACGAACCAAACACATATGACAGTTTCTCGATCCCTTTTTCTGTTTCCAAGGATACGACTGGCAGTTCGGTATACTTTTGAAATATCGGCAGTGACGCTTTATACGTTTCGTGTGCATTTTGAAGCATAATATTTTCGTCTTTATCGCGAATCGTAATTGTATCTCCTTCTCTCCCAAATGAAGGTTTTTGAACGAAAGAACCTTTTCCTAAAAATAAATCTGGTTCTAAATATGTAGGTAACATATATTCTTTAATCCACTGTTGTTCCTCATTTGTATAAAAGACCTCTTCTTCTGCTAACCCCCAAATAAGACACTGAATTGATTTTGGCTGAAGTAAAAATGCTGACAAAGGATTTATTATAAAAAGCTTTCCGGCTTTTACAAGTTGTAACAGTTCCACACCTACCAAATCTCCTGTTTCAGGATCTTGATCCTCAATTAAATCTTCTATCGGATATGTTTGGCGATATAAAACATCAATCTTCGCCCCATCTTTATCGACTAGAGCACCCTTTGTAATTCTAAGTTCTGACATTGGCACTACTTTATTTTCAACATGGCATAGCTGACTTAAATACATAGTGGTATTCCAATCCTCGATATGTTCATGATGTGCTGTAAAAACAACATTTGGATTATCTAATCCCTTTGTCGCTTCCATTACTGCTTTCGTTACACCAGAAGATAGCAATCGTTCTTGATCCGAGTTTGGATCATCATAGCCTAGATTTTCACATACTTTCCCATTCATTTGAAAACATTCCACAATAAAAGTTGGTGTATCACTATTAAACTCAAGCATTTTGATTTTATTATCCTCTGTTACAGCAAAATCAAATCGCGAAATTACAGATTCAGGATAAAGCCCTTTCATTCTAATGAATGATAAACTCGCGGATGGAAAGCCAAGATCTAGAAGCTGTTCGTCACTTAAATTACGCAGCAGTCTAGCAGTCTTAAAAAATATTTTCCCCATTCGTTCAGTCGCTAAGTGTAATTGGTCCAAAGTCTGATTTGTTATAGAAAAAACATGAAACAAACTATACTCACATTCATATAAATCCGACCAAAAATTCGGATATTTTAAATAAAATTCTTTTCGATCCCTTATGTATTGCGACATATTTTAGCCCCCAAATCCTCCCTTTGAACCGCTTCCAATTCCACCTTTAAATTCAGCAGACGATTGATACGATTTAAACGCCGATGAATTTTTAAAAGTGGATTTATTTTGATAGTATCGCCCACCATAGAAATAATGCCCACGATAACCTGAACTACTATCATCACACTGCCATACCCCAAGTTCATCATCCCAATCCCAATCAGAACAACTATTATCATTCGGTTTTGGGGGAAGATCTTGCGCGCAGCCAAATAAAGTGCCAGTCATTAAAGACGTTACGACACCACCTACTAGCCATTTCGTTTTTGTCACCTTCGCACTCCCCTTTTTAAATTCTATTCCTATTATATAGGATGGCATGATAAAGTAGAAGAAAAAGGAAGAAGAGGGATTAAATGCGCTTAGAATATCGACTTAATGATGAAACGAAAGGGTATCCTGCTTTATGGAACTACGCCAATATTTCTAATTCTGAAATTATCGCACGCATGACTTGTGAATATTTTATTAAAGAGAAAAATACTTATGTTGTTACTGCAACTTCGGTTGATCCAGACGGAACAGCAGTTATTTATATTCAAAAAGAAGTTTTCGCCAATGACCCTTCAGACCCTACATACTCCCACATCGGTTTTGAAATTAGAGAACTAAGTGAAACGAGTTCAAGCTTAGTAGATAGTCAAGATGTATGGAACTACGAAGAAATTTTACCATCTCTTCATTCAGATATTATATATATTCAGCGAGACGGCATGTCTATGGAATTCTCCTTGGATTCAAGAGAGATTGATGAAGACAGAAAGTGCTACATTTATTACGGAAACTTCACAGGTGAATCAAGATAATATTGATATATCTATGCAACAAAAAAACCTTACGTATAAAACGTAAGGTTTTTATATAGCCCCACATATGCCGTTCTCTCTAGATGTCCATAAACCTGCTCTCACAGGTGGATGCTCTCACAAATGTTTGTAACTTCCTTCTTAAAAAGATGGCATGTTAGCTACATTTAAATATTGAACTTCCATATTAAACTTATTGGTTTAAGACATGCATAAGCTACGTACACCGTAGGAATTTTATATAAGGTTAGTTGAAATAAGACCCCCGCACGTGCCGCTCCTCGTAAATGTCCAAAAACCCGCTACTCGCAGGTGGATGCCCTCACAGTTACCGTACATCTTCCTCCACAAGGAAGGCTTGATGATGGTCGCTAAATATTGAGCTTCCGTATAACTAACATCGGTTTTAGACATAAATAAGTTACGTACACCGCAGGATGTATTATTTACTTGTCGTTATATTATCACATTGTTTCCAATGTGTAAAATACAAAGTTTTTCGAGCAATCTCTTGCTTGTGACCTTATTTTAATACAAATTATTTTTGCATGCAAGTGATTAATCTTCTTCTTTTGCAATTTGATTTTCTGGATAAGAAATCCAATCACTCCAGCTACCTGCATACAATTTAACATTTTGGAATCCAGCCAATTTTAACGCAATGATATTTGGACATGCCGTAACACCAGAACCACAATATACAATAGTTTCCTTATCTTTCGACAGATTTTGGAATCGTTCTTGTTGCTCAGCTTCATTCTTAAATTGTCCTGATTGCAACATTCCATCCTTCCAAAAATAGTTTGTTGCTGTCGGAATATGTCCTGCTTTATGATCGACAAGTTCCTCTACACCAGCATAACGTTTTGGCTCTCTTGAATCAATTAACGTAACATCTGCACCTGCCTGGATATTCTCTCTTACTGTTTCCATCGATACAAGCATATGATCTTGTATGTTTGTTTTAAATGTTTTTCGTATAACAACAGGAATTTCCGTTGTTGTCGGTAGTCCATTCTCTTTCCAAACCGGGAAACCACCATCTAATATATATACTTTCTCATGTCCTACATAGTTACATAACCACCATAAACGAGCAGCATTTGCACCAGCTTGACTGTCATACGCAATTACTGTCGTATGTTCATCAATACCAACCTCCGAAAGCTTGTCCGCAAACTCTTCAATGCTTGGCAACGGATGGCGGCCACCATGTTCTGCTATAGGACTTGATAAATCTAAATTCAAATCAAAATATAACGCATGAGGAATATGTTCTTCTTCATACTTTTTTCTACCCCAATTAGGATTCGCTAAATCAAAACGACAATCGATTACACGGACGTTCTCATCTTCTATATGCTCACGTAACCATTCGACTGTAACTATCATCTTTAACGACCTTCTTTCTCTTGTAAACGACTTACATACTCCATAACCATTTCTTCTGTAACATATTTACGCTGCAAGGTAACACCATTTTTTGCAAGATCATTAATTTGCTTTGTTACAACATTAATGACATCAACCGAAAATTCTTTCCCATTTGACGCAAGAGATACGGCTGCTTCAATAGCTGCTTCACGCTGCGCATCTAATTGTAAACATGCTTTTACACTTTCATTTTGTTTACGAGAATGTGCTGTAATTGCTTTATGTACTTCCATCTTCTCTTCCCCCTAAATAAGTTATACGTTCTAATTTAATTCCATTGCAAGCCGAATCATATCACGGCATACAATGCCATTTTCAATAATCTCTTCTTCATAATGCTTCGAAAAGTAATCAAAATCAATAGAAAAAATACGAAATCCACATTTTTGATATAAAGCAAGTTGTGAAACACTAGAATTGCCTGTACCAATTTCAAGTTTTGACATACCATATCCTTTAGCAGTTTTTACGGCATGCCTTAATAGCTTCTTCCCAATCCCTTTTCCTTGCAAATGCTCTGCAACCGCAATATTCATGATTTCCATCGTCTTCGGCCTTGTTTCCAAAAGAACATACACACCGATGATGCTATCCCCTTGCTTTGCTACGTATGTTAACCCTCTTTGTACATATATAGCTATTTGCCGTTCACTTGGATCAGCAAGTAGCAATAAAGACTTCGGTATAGCCTCTTTTAAAATATGTTCTATTACAAAAGACATAAAAAATCCCCCCATCTCTATTGTTCTAAACCCTCCTTGTCTACCATAAATAATAGAAAGGAGGGATTCACCATGGACAACAATGAGAAAAAATGCAACGTCATCTCTATTGATGGAAAGAAGAAGAAAAGCGACACGTATTCCTATCCAAAATTAGTAGTTGAAAATAAAACATACGAATTTTCTTCATTCGTCTTATGCGGTGAAACACCAGATGGCAGACGACTCGTTCTTACTCATATGATTTCTACCGATGAATTTGCTGGATTTGTCAAATCTTTAGATACTGTACTGCAAAAGAAAATTGAACGAATCTTTTTCTCATAACGACTATATAACATAAATTTCTTTTTCAATCTCTACTAACTGATTGTGCAATTGTTCTTTACTTTGTTCATATAGAGATACATCGATCGTTTCAGCCAATGCAAACAATATACTTTCATAATAGTTCATTACATCTTGTTGCATCACTTTTTGGAATAAGTTCCACTTCATATCCCATTCTTGCTTATAATGATGGACAAATAAATCTTTTTCATCGGCTACATAGTTTGATACAAGCGGTTCTAATACAGATTTAGCGTCTTCTTGCATAAAAGCTTTGTCATTCTTTTCAAAAAAGCTTTTCTCATTTTTAAAATGTGCCAGTGCTTTTTTGAAATCTTTTATTTCAACTGAAGGGAACGGTTCTTTATGTGTAATATCTTTATATTCATACTCAACTGTTCCATTCATAGAAATTGATTGATTTTCTACTTTACAGTTCACTACAATTTCGTCCTTTGCACGCTTCATCGCTTCGTCTATCCATTTTTCAAGACGTAATGATGTCGCACGCATTTCTTGTAATAAATCATGCTGAATAAATGCTACTAATTCCATAACACACTGTTGCAATTGTGTTTTCACATTTCCATCGGTTCGAAGTGACGCCGGATTAATAAATTCAGTAAACACATCGTTATAACGTAGGAATAGACGCTGTTGCACGTAATAAAGCAACTCTTTCACTTCATTTTGCATCGCCTGTTCTTCAGCAAGTACACTATATGATGAAATAATATGAAGTAGTTGATCACGCTCTGCTTCATATTTTTTCGTTTGCTTCTCTTTCTCTTCATTCCCCTGCTTTGCACCATTTATCATGTTTACTAAAAGTTGATCTGCCCCTTGCAACGCACCATATAGAGCATGCACAGAAACAAGCATTAAATCTCTCATCATAAAGGACGTAAATGATTCCTCAAACTTAGTAATTCCAGAGTTTTGTAAAATACCATACTTCTCTTTTTCAACATTCTTTCCTAGTTTCTCTTCAAGCGCACATAAACTTGAAATTGCAAATAAACGCGGATTTCTAATACCGTATTGCAGTAGCTGATCTGCGATATAACCTTTTACCATTTCAAGTTCTTCTTCAGACTCTGCTAAATCCGCCGCATTAATTAAGAAGAACATTTTATCAAGGGCAAAAGTATCCTTTACACGCCCAAGCTGAATTAAAAATTCACGATCAGCACGAGAGAATACATGGTTATAATATGTTACAAATAAAATAGCATCTGCATTTTTAATATACTGGAATGCAACATCCGTATGGCGAGCATTAATAGAATCCGCTCCAGGTGTGTCTACAAGCGCTACTCCCTGCCTTGTTAAAGCACAATCATAATAAAGCTCCATATACTCAACGAAGCATGATTTTTCTTCATTCGCTACATAATCAGAGAACTCTTCTAATGTGACTTGTACTTGTTCTCCTAAATAAGTAGAAACTGCATCATACCCTTTTTGTACCGCTCGTAAAAAGCTAAATGTTGTTTTTTGCTTCCCAGTCGGTGAAGGATATTTCATAACTTTATCAATTTGTGCTAACGCCTCATCTAACGTAGTAATCTCATAATGAAACAGCTTATAAACAGCTTTCATATCTTCTAATAGAGCTTGCTTTGATTTGAATTGAACCATTACTGTTCCGTGTGGTTTTTCCTCTGTAACTGGCAAAATTTGATTAATCGTTGCCGTCGTCGGATTTGGTGATACAGGAAGTACCTTCTCACCAAGTAAGGCATTGGCAAATGATGATTTCCCAGCACTAAAAGCTCCGAATAACGCTACTGTAAATTGTTTCGTTTCCACACGACGCCTTTTTTCTATCACCTCTTGCTGTACATGTTTCAGCGCTGGCAATGGCTCTAATATCATTTCAGCTTTCTTCACTTTCTCTAATATACGCTGAATATTTAAAGCTGCCGTTCCTTTTATCTCTTCTTCATGAGCCACTACGTTATCATTTACCATTTCCTGCTCTTGTAGTATGAATTTCTCACTAACAATTTGTTTTTCACGTTGCAATATCTCCTCTATTTGCAATCCTTCTGGTGTAGCAACACGCTCGTGCCAAACATTTTGTAAATAACTTTCATATGTCTCTAAATTGTTACTGTATTGTAATTCCGTCTCTTTTGCCGTTTGCAACATCGTATATTTTTCAATCTCTTCTTCCATACGAGCAACTGCTTCCTTCACTTTTTGCTTTAAAACAACTGCACTTTTATCAAAAATTTGCTGTGCTTTTGTAAAATAACGTTTCTTCAGTTCATTCGCTACATCCGCTGTATAAAGAAGTAAGTAATCACCTGTGAAACCTGCACCTTGTTTAATGACTTCAGCTAACATTTCTGGTCCAAAAGCGATTTCTAAAGCATATATGTCTTTCCCAATTTCCTCCGTGAACAATCCTTCTTCTTTTAAGAAGGCTACAATAAATTCTTTCACATGAAAATCAAGTTGCGTTTCAACAGTCTTTTGAAGGGCAGAATAAAACGCCTCTACACGTCTTTGTTTTTCTTGCTCCGTCTTTCCTTTCGCAAATAGCAAACCAACTTTAAACTTTGTTAATTTCGTTTCTAAATATGCATTTGCCAATTCTCTCATTTCAAATGGCATTAAATACGCGTTATCTAATATAGCTTGTAAACCTTTTATAAATTCGTTTCTCACATGAGATTCTTTACTAGCCTCGCGATGTTTAGTTTCCGTTAGCTCTTCTTTCTTTTCAACTATTTCTGAAATCAAAAGCGGTGATGCTAACTCTTCCTCATATGTCAAAAGAGCTTTTTCATTTTCAGAAACAATAAACGAGAAATGTTCTCCCATTAAATGTTCTGTTTCTCGCTCCATTCCCTCTCTTACATACTGCTCTTTTTCTTTCATAATAGAAGTAATTAATGTTTCTAAGCTTCCAATTTCATTATGTGGATGGTTCATCATTCGTAATGACGTATAATAAACTCCATCTACTTCAATATCCCAGTTAGAGAACGATTGTTTCACACTATCTTTATAATCCTCAAATGATAATTCATTTTCTTTATGTTTATCTATTTGATTTACAACGAGATAAACCGTTTTATTACGTTGTTTCAATTCTTTAACAAATTGCAAATTCACTTCCGATTGGACGTGATTATAATCCATCATATAAAAAATTACGTCTGCTAGATGTAGCGTTGATTCTGTCGCTAGTTGATGGGCATCATCTGTTGAGTCAATCCCTGGTGTATCAACTAACATAACACCCTCAGGAATTGGTGCATCATTCCGATAAATATGAACACCAATTACCTCATCGCCATCTTTACAAATTTGCTTTAATTCTTCTGCTGAATATGCACCGTCATATTCGTACTGTTCTCCAGATTTAATTGTTACAACAACACGATCAAATCCCTTTTCAATTTTAACGACGTTAGCGCTTGTCGGAATTGGGCTTGTTGGTAACAACTGCGCTTTATATAGATGATTCATCATCGTTGATTTCCCTGCTGAGAAGTGACCGCAGAACGCTATCATAAGCTGCTCTCGTTTATATTTTTGAATTACTTCAAACAACTTTAAGCTATTCTCTGCATCGCCGTGTTTTTGCCACTCTTCATAAAAACAAACAAGTTTTTTCATACCGTTTGTCTGTACTATGTTTGTCATCCCCTTGTTCCCCTTTATCCAAGATGTATATACTTTTCCCCGCTAATTGCGAGCTCATAACCAGTGAGAGTTACACATACCCATTGATTACAGTTTCACTTTACTATCATACTAAATTTTCAGCATATTCTCATTAAAAATAAAAAATCCCTTTCATTCTTTTTACAAATGAAAGGGATTTTATGTCATATCACTCATTTTGCTGTTCCTACTCCATTTAAAACATACTTTGCAATAACTGCATATACAGCAACTGTACCTGCTACTAATGCATATATCATACTCATGCACCAACCTTTTTTTGATAATGATTATCACTTTTGAATACATTTTATCATTAAAGAGAATCATTATCAACACTTTTCATAAAGAAAGCTCCTTATAAGAAGGAGCTTTACTGCCTGTTTTGAAAAAGGTTAAAACTTGTTGTGCACTCTTATTATATCTCATCCTACATAACTTAACAGTTTAAAAAAATGGAAATATCCCCTATCCCCTCCATCTTACATTTTGTATAATAAAAGGGAATTACTTAACAAGGAGGAAAAAAATGACACAAAATCTCACGCAAGGCGAGAGGATACACTCCATTGATATTATTAGAGGAATAGCTGTATTAGGTATTTTTCTTGTTAACTGGCCAATTATTGCCGGGGTTGACTCACGTGATATTACAGGAATTTACGAAGGGATAGACAGCTATATTCGCCTATTTTACGATATGTTTATTCAAACGAAATTTTATACAATTTTTTCGTTTTTATTCGGATTAGGTTTTTATATTTTTATGAATCGTGCTGAGGCGAAGACCGATCGTCCAAAAACTTTGTTTGTTCGCCGCTTACTTATCTTATTATTATTCGGGTTCTTACATTACGTTCTTTTATGGGACGGTGACATTTTACATACTTATGCAATTACCGGGTTTTTCTTATTTTTATTTTACAAAAGAAAGACACGTACTATTTTAATATGGTCAATTGTACTATTAAGTTTCATGCAATTGTTCACATTATTAGGTTCTCTTGTCATGTTATTAGTGCCGGTAGATGAACTAGGCCTTTCCATAGCCATTATGCCGTTAGAAAACTGGGGCTTACAAATTACAGACAGATTCTATTCATTCTATTCTGAAGCAATAAGTAACAGTCTTATTATGCTTCCTGAAACACTAGGATTGTTTTTACTCGGATTATATGCCGGTAAAAAAGACATTTTCCGCCGTGCTAAGGAATTAGATCCAAAACTTAAAAAATGGCAAATCATTATGTTCGTTTTAACATTACCGATGTGGTTTATTATGATTTACTTCTTTATGAACAATCAACCATACACACCATTTTCACTTATGGGCATTACGATGATAAGCGGAAAGACATTGTTCATCTTCTACATTGTCACGTTAATGCGTTTATTACAAAAAGAAAAATGGCAAACGTTATTACGTCCATTCCAATACGTTGGACGAATGGCATTAACAAATTACATCTCGCATACAATTGTTACATTACTTGTATTCGGGCTATTGTTTAAAAATGATTATCTGGCTCCACTATGGGTTGGACCACTATTCTGCATTAGTTTCTACACGTTACAAATCTTTATTAGCCGCTGGTGGCTTTCACATTACCAATACGGACCACTTGAGTACATTTGGCGTCTTGGTACTTACGGGAAAATGATGCCACTTAAAAAGAAAAGCAAGGTCTCATAACGAGACCTTGCTTTTTTACGCTTCTCTTACTGCACTTTGCATAGACACCGGCTCTTCTTTTACTTTCACTTTACGCTGCGGCACCATATTAAATACGATATTTAAAAGTACTGCTGACGCACTTCCAAGTACAATTCCGTTATCTGTTAAAATACGAATGTTTTCAGGAAGTTGTGAGAATAATGTAGGAACAACTGTAACCCCAAGCCCAATTCCGACAGAACATGCAACAATTAATAAGTTTTCTTGTTTGCCAAAATCAACGCTACTTAACATTTTAATACCATATGCCATTACCATACCGAACATCGCGAGCATAGCACCGCCAAGTACTGATTTCGGAATGATTGTTGTAATAGCTGCGATTTTAGGAATGAATCCAAGAACGATTAACATACCACCGCAAGTATAAATAATAACGCGATTTCTTACTCCAGTTAATTGAACAAGTCCTACGTTTTGAGAGTAAGTTGTATATGGGAACGCGTTGAAAATACCACCTAACACCATCGCTAATCCTTCTGCACGATACCCTTTTGTTAATTCTTTTTCACCGATTTTTTTATTGCAAATATCAGATAATGCAAAGTATACACCTGTTGCTTCTACAATCCCTACACAAGCAACGAGAATCATCGTAATAACTGGTGTTAATTCAAATGTTGGTGTACCGAAGTAAAATGGCTGAATACCATGGAACCAATCCGCCTCTCCAACTGCTTGCAAGCTTACTTTCCCCATAAATGCTGCAACGATAGTACCGAACAACAAACCTAATAGAATAGAAATTGAACGGATAAACCCATCAAAGAAACGATACATAATGATGATAAATAATAACACTCCAAATGCTAACGCTAAGTTTTCAAGACTTCCGAAATCTTTGCTTCCTACTCCACCAGCCATATCATTAATAGCGGCTGGAACAAGTGTAACTCCAATTACTGTAACGACAGACCCTGTTACAACAGGTGGAAATAGTTTTACAAGCTTTCCAAATAATTTCGCAAAAATAACAACGAATAACCCAGCAGCAATAATTGCTCCATAAATTGAAGACACACCGTATTGTTTTCCAATCGCAATCATCGGTCCAACGGCTGTAAATGTACAACCGAGTACAACGGGAAGTCCAATACCGAAAAAGCGATTTGATAATGCTTGTAAAATTGTCGCAACGCCGCACATTAATAAATCAATTGAGACTAAATATGTTAATTCTTTTTGATTTAAACCAAGTCCACCGCCCACAATAAGCGGAACGATAATTGCTCCAGCATACATTGCAAGCATATGTTGCATACCAAGCGATGCAATTTTAAATGGATGCTGCTTCATCGTTTATTTCACCTCCGCAGTTTCTTGCTGTACAAATGTAACTGTGCCGTTATCAAGTGATGCAATTTCTGCTAGTGATTCAACACGAACGCCTTGTTCACGAAGCTTCTTTCCTCCATCTTGAAATGCTTTTTCAATAACAATTCCAATTCCTGCAATACTTGCTCCTGCTTGCTCTACCAAACTCATTAAACCTAAAGCAGCCTGACCGTTTGCTAAAAAGTCATCGATGATTAGCACGCGATCATTTTCATCAATATGATTTCGAGATAATGAAATTTCATTTGTTTCTTGTTTTGTAAATGAATATACGTTTGCAACGTACATATTATCTTGTAACGTTAACGATTTACGTTTTCGTGCAAAAATTACTTTTACACCAAGCTCTAATGCAGCCATAACCGCGGGTGCAATGCCTGAAGATTCAATCGTCACGATTTTTGTAATGTTCTCTTCTTTAAAACGTTTGGCAAATTCTTTTCCGATTTCTTGCATAAGTACTGGATCAATTTGGTGATTTAAAAATGCATCCACCTTTAATACATCACCAGATAAAACCTTTCCTTCGTTCAAAATCTTTTCTTGTAATACTTTCATGTTTGTTCCCCCTCTTATGCAATAAAAAAACTCCAAAAGCCGCCACCACTCGTTACAAGTGAGAGACGCGCTTTTGGAGTTTCGCAAAAAAAGAATGCTAAACAAGCAATTATATTCGTCCTCACTCATAGTCAAAGTATTTACGGTACTTCGGTAGAAACTTGCAGGCCATATCCCCGCGATTATATGAGTGTAGCTAACTATTTATTTTATAGAAGGATTATAACGCACTTTTTATACTTTGAAAAGCATTTATCGAAAAAACACGTACGAATTTTTAAAAACTACTATTTTCGTTCGAGTTTTGTAAACTCTTTCATTTCCAATTACAACTTCGTTAAAATGATTGGCCCATCTTTTGTAATCGCAAGTGTATGCTCATATTGAGCTGATAATTTCCCATCCATCGTTCGTGCAGTCCACCCATTTAAATCTACTTTCGAATATCGCATACCTACATTGACAATCGGCTCAATCGTAATCACCATTCCTTCTTGTAACTGAGGTCCTTGTCCTTGTTTCCCAAAATGAAAAATTGCTGGTTCTTCATGAATCTCTTTACCGATTCCATGTCCCGTAAAGTCTCTTGCGACAGAAAAACCTTCATTTGTTACATAACTTTCAATTGCATAGCCAATGTCTCCTACATGATTACCGATTACCGCCTGATCAACCCCTTTATATAAAGCATTCTCAGCTACTAGCAACAACTTTTCTGCTTCATCAGAAACTTTTCCAACTCTATACGTCCAAGCAGAATCTGAAAGACCCCCATTTAAGTTTACTACCATGTCAATTGTTACAATATCACCCTCAGTTAAAGGAACATCGGCCGGAAACGCATGACACATTTCATCGTTTACAGATGCACATATCGCATATGGATAACCATTGTAATCTTTCTGTTCAGATGTGGCACCATGCTTTTTTAAATACATTTCAACAAACGTATTAATCTCTTGCGTCGTTATACCTGGCTTTATCATTTTCGCAATTTCTTTATGACATGAAGCAAGTAATTTTCCAGATTCATGCATCAAATCTATTTCATTTTTCGTTTTAATTGTAATCATACTACCTCTACCTTTCCTTGCTAAACCTACTATTCGCTACTAAACTTCTATCATACACATCCTTTACCAAAATTTCAAAACCCTCAATTACAACAAGTAAAAAAATATGTATCATATATTTCTAAATCAAAATAAAAAACAGAAGACCCCTCTGTTTTTTAATCACGTTTACATATGCAGTTCATTTTCAAAAACTCAAAACAACTACCATTTGTTTTCTGTATAAACGTTCCAACCACTTCAAATCCTGCTCTTTTATACACTTTGATTGCTCTCCTATTAAATGTCGCTACTGATAGTGTTATATAATTGCACCCGTATTTTTCTTTGCTAAAAGCTAGTCCAGCATTCACGAACTGTAAACCAAATCCATTTCCAGTTATATCAGGTCTCATTCCAAGTCCTATATCAACCGTTCCATCATTCATTTTACAAACAGTAAAAAAACCAATGAGAATGCCATTTTGCTTCACAGAAAATGTATGATCTCCTCTACTCTCACCCTGTAAAAATTCAGCTAAATCTTCTTCATCTGCCTCTATATCATAAAAAGAATATTTCCCTTCATAATGCCAGTTATACGCAATTTCCTCCGCTTCTTCTTGCTTCATTACTGTATATGTATACCCCATTCTCCCATCCCCTTTAATAAAAAGAGCTGCAATTAAGCAGCTCTTTTTTTACAACTCATAAATCGCTCTATATTTCGCTTCTAAATAATCGGCTAAGTAGTTTGCATTTAAGCCTTCACCTGTTACATCTTCTAAAATTTCAAGCGGCTTTTTCGTTTTACCATATTGGTGAATATGTTCTGTTAACCATTCACGAATCGGTGTTACGTTTCCTTCTTCTAATAATGCATCAAAGTTCGGAATGTCTTTTAACATTCTTTGCTTAAATTGCGCTGCATACATGTAACCAAGCGCATAAGATGGGAAGTATCCAAATGAGCCACCAGCCCAGTGAACATCTTGCAATACACCTTGCGCATCATTTTCCGGACGAATTCCTAAATATGCTTCCATCTTATCATTCCAAGCTGCTGGTAAGTCCTTCACTTGTAATGTACCATCAAATAATTCTTTCTCTAATTCATAACGCACCATAACATGAAGCGGGTATGTAAGCTCATCTGCTTCTATACGAATGAATGACGGCCTCGATTCGTTAATTGCATCATAAAACTCATCGACTGACATATCATCAAATTGACCATCGCTATACTCTTTTAATAAATCATAATTTTTCTTCCAGAATGATTTATTACGGCCGATAAAGTTCTCAAAGAATAATGATTGTGATTCGTGAATACCCATAGATGTACCACTGCAAAGTGGTGTACCTTCAAATTGTTCTGCAATGTTTTGTTCATATACTGCATGACCACATTCATGAATTGTTCCAAATACAGCCATACGGAAATCTTTTTCATCATAGCGTGTCGTAATACGAACATCCCCTCTATTTAATGTAATTTCGAAAGGATGTACTGTTTCATCAAGACGACCTGCTTCAAAGTCATAATTCAATTGCTTTAATAGTTCTAATGTAAAGTTCTTTTGTTTTTCTTTTGAAAACTGTTCCGATAAAGCACTTGTTTTTAATCCTTTTTTAGACTCAGAGATTTCTTTTACAAGCGGCACGATGCGCTCACGAAGTTGACCAAATACGTGATCTAAAACTTCTACTGTAATACCTGGCTCATACATGTCTAATAATGTATTGTATTTATATGTTTCATAACCCCAATATGTAATAAATTTCTTTTTAAATTCAACAATTTTTTCTAAGTACGGGCGGAACATTTCGAAATCAGATTTTTCGCGAGCTTCTTCCCACACACTCTCTGCTTTCGCTTCTAATTTCACATAAGCCTCATATTCAGCTTGTGGAATTTTTTTATTTCTATCATATTCTTTCCGACACTCTTCAACCATTTTCTTTGTCGTTTCAGAAAGTTTATCTTCACGTATTAAAGCTTCAAGTTCTGTTAAATAGTTTCCCATCTCATCTGAAGTCGACATAGCAAACACTTCTGACGAAAGCATACCAATTACTTCTGAACGCTGATCTACACCTTTTTTTGGTGCACCTGTTCTTAAATCCCAAAACATTAAACTTAATGCTTCTCCGTAATTCTGTATCTTCTTCACGTATGTTAAAAATTGTTTTTCTACCTCATATGTAGCAACTGTCATCGTATAAAAGCCTCCTTTTTCTACCTCAAACTTAATTCGACACGGAAACATAAATTCCTTTTATAATAGAAAAAAGCTTGGCAAGCGCCAAGCTTTCTCCTTATAATTCTTTACCTTCTACTGGCAGTACATTTTTCACAGCTGCAACTACTTTCTCATCTTCTGAATCAGATAAGAAGATTGATATAGCACCTTTATCTTCACTTGTACGAATTAAACGCCCAATTCCTTGACGAAGTCGTAAAATCATATATGGTACATCTACATCCCAGAATGGATCATTTACGTGCTTACGTTTCGCTTCAAACACAGGATCGTTTGGAGGGAATGGTAATGACCAAATAATAACGTGTGATAATGATGAACCAGGAATATCTAAACCTTCCCATAAATGAACCGCACAAAGTACAGTCTCTTCTTCATTTTGGAAACGAGAAACGAGCTGGCTAATTTCCTGATCTCCTTCATATAAGAACGGAACCGACATTTGCTCCTTACTTACATACTCTTTGAACGCTGCAAGCTCTTGCGTTGTACGGAATAATACAAGCGTACGTCCATTTGTTTTTTGTATATTTTCAAGTGTATATTGACACTTTCTTTCCCATTCATTTTCTTTCGTATGCGATAGTAAGTTTACTGCCATTTGCTCTTCGTAATCAAACGGTGAAGCAACTGAGAATGATAAGTAATCTTTTACCCCTAGGCTATTAGCTGTAAACGCGAATGAATCATTGTTCGATAATGTCGCAGAAGAGAAAATATACGGTATTTTCTTCGAGAACACTTTCTCTTGTAATACTTCTTCAACTGCACGCGGCATAATCACTAACGTGAAGGCACCATCACCTTCTTCACCCCAAGTAATTACATTTTTCTCGTGCATGAACAGACGAAGTGAATGTTCTAATACATCTAAATGCTCATCAACAATATTTAAATCATACGTGTTTACTGTATGCATTTCACTTTCGAATACTAATGCATCTCCAACTTCACCGATTTTTGCATAAAGTCGTTTCGCTTCAGCTGTTACTTTTTCTGTCACAGTAATTTCTAAACGATCAGAACCAGCAATTTCTTTTTTGTTTTCTTGTAACACATCAAAGAATCGCTCTGTTTGCCAAATTGTTTCTTCTACTAAATGTGCAAACTCCTCACGAATATCGTTTTGTAGCAATCTCGTTAAAAGTTGCTCCATCATCGTTTGCTTTAAACGGTATGTTAAAGCTTTTTGAGCTGCATATTCTACTAGATGTCCTTCATCGAATACAACGCAGCTACTTTCTGGTAATAACGGAATTTGCCCTTCACGCTTACGAGCATCGTACGTCCAAATATGATCCATATAGAAATCTTGAGAACAAATAATTAAATCTGCTGCTTTACGATAATGTTCACGAGAAAGAGTTTGTCCACAACGATGACGAGAATCACAAGTAAAGCAATCTTGGAAGTAATCCCAATTTACTTTTGACCATTCTTCGTCATTTAAAAGTGGAAATTCTTTTCTGTCACCATAGTGAGTAAAGTTTTGCATCGTACCATGATCGAATACAAACTGTGGTAACTCGTAATATACGTCTTCAATTACTTCTGGAGCTCGTCCACTCATAACATCTTCAAGTTTACGTAAGCATAAATAATTATCCATTGATTTTGCAAGCCTTACATCAACAGATAGTCCTAATGCTTCAGATAACTTAGCGATGTCCCCTTCTTCTTTTACAAGCTGCTCAATTAACGTTTCATCTGCACAAGCAATAATAGCTGGTTTCCCAGTATAACGCGCGTAACAAATTGCATATAGAAGATATACAATTGTTTTCCCTGTTCCTACACCAGCTTCTGCGAACATAACTTTCTTTTCTTGAAAAGCGCGTTCTAACTGAAACGCCATAAAAATTTGTTCATCACGCTCTTCAAAGCCTTTTTCCGGAAGGATGTCGTAAAACACATCTCCAATCCACTCATTCAACTTATCATAAAAATTATCTTGTTTTCCTACTTCAAATGGTAATCTCTTCTCAGTAAACATCCTTAGCCTCCAACCAAAAAGTTTTTCTATAAAAAGATAATAGCAACTGCTACGCATATGTATGCATTTGCTTTCCCCTGTTGCAATACATAGAAATTCACGAAAAAAAATTTTCCTTTCGAAAAAGGAAAATTTTCTTCTATATTAATGACTTTAAATACCGTTTATCAATCGCTGTTTCATGTGAAAGAGCTGACAAATATTCTTCTTGTGCTTTTTGTATTTCATCTACAATCGCACCTTGACTATCCACTTCTTTTCCGAGCTCATCATACGTACGGTGAATAGCTTTTTGAATCATTGATAATTGGAAATTATCCATATCACTTCCTCCTTTACGCATTACATAATAGCCAGTATATGCGCGCTGGAGGAGTTTTATACTATGAATTACGCGGTGGACGTTTTCCGAAGTATTGGTAGTAATCTGTACGGATAAATCCGTTAAACAGTTTACGCTTCTTCGACGCATCTTTTCCGTAACACTTCTCAAATGCTTCGTAGCTTGTTAATACATACGCTGACCATGTATCTAACGGGCGGAATACTTGTCCCATTTCTTTATACAGTTGTTCAACGAGTGCTTTTTCACTTAAACGTTCTCCGTATGGAGGATTCGTTACAACGTAGCCATAATCCTCTTTTGTTGTGAAATCTTTTACTTGCATTTGTTTAAATGTAATTAAATCGCCTAAGCCCACTTCTTCTGCGTTATCTTGAGCAACTCGAATCATACGATGATCAATATCTGATCCAATGATTTGTAATCGTTGATCATAGTTCGCTAAATCTTCAGCTTCTTGACGAGCTTCACGCCAGTTTTGTTTACCTACCCAGCCCCACTCGTCAGATGCGAAACCACGGTTAAATCCTGGTGCAATGTTTTGTCCAATTAATGCTGCTTCAATTGGAATTGTACCTGATCCACAGAATGGATCAACAAATGGACGATCTGGCTTCCAGTTTGTTAATTTAATTAAAGACGCAGCTAATGTTTCTTTTAACGGAGCTTCCCCTTGATCCATACGGTATCCACGTTTATGAAGTCCAACACCACTCGCATCAATTGTTAATGTTGCAATATCCTTGAGCATTGCAATCTCGATACGGAATAACGGACCGTCTTCTTCAAACCAAGTTGTACGTTTATATGTTGTTTTTAATTTTTCAACGACAGCTTTTTTAACGATACGTTGGCAATCCGAAACACTGAATAATTCAGATTTTAAAGATTTACCGATAACAGGGAACTCGCCATTCTCTGGAATATAATCTCCCCAGTTTAATGCTTTCGTTTTTTCAAATAGCTCATCAAATGTTGTTGCTTTAAATTCGCCAACTTTAATTTTTACACGGTCCGCAGTGCGTAACCATAAATTCGTGCGACAAATCGCCTTTTCATCTGCTTCAAATGTTACTTTGCTGTTTTCTACTTGACATTCATAACCAAGATCGCGAACTTCTCGGGCAACTAACGCTTCAATACCCATTGCCGCTGTTGCAATTAAAGTAACTTTTCCCATTTGCATTCACCTCTTATGTATATTCAAACAATAATTAATAGCAATTGGTCCTATTAATCATTACATTTTACGAAAAATTTTCTCATTAACCATTTTAACTCATACTTTATAACTTCATACAAATAAAAAGCCCTCCTCTAACAAAGGAGAGCTGAGTTATTTCATAGTTGGTTCATAACGTTCTGTAAGCCATGTTCTGTTCCTTTGTACTACAAACGGCCCACGCCTCGTACTCCGGTGGCAATCATCTATCTACAGGTTATAAAACCTGTCCTTTCCCGTCGTTCATTTCCTTGGAAAAGATTCCCCTACCATTATTTGGGTTTCTCGCTCGTGGGGTTTACCTCGTTCCACTCCTATCATTTCTTCAAGGACTTCGTCACTGTGGCACTTTAAAGGTAGTCAAACCGTATCCGAAAGGACTTAGGTTTTTTCCCTGCCGTTAAACCAGCCTTACAGCCAGAATACCCTAGCTTATGAATTGGCTAGGCACGAACACTACAGCCATCTCAGGCCGTGCGAGCATGGACTTTCCTCTACAACGTTGGCGTTGCAGCGATTACCCAAACGTTATGACATCCATTAGTATAGTGGAAACAAAAAGATTTTGCAACGTTTTTTTCTATGTAAAACGCTTAAACCTTTTCCCACCTTACATCATTCGTATAACTTACTTCCAAATACAGCTTTTTCTAAGTTAGATAAGCGTTTTAAAATATCCGTATTCGTGTTGTTATAAACCGGTTGTGCAACTGGTGTTTGTACAGGTTGTTGTGGAACTTGCGTTACTGCTAGTTTTTGTTCCTCTAATTCACGCTTTAAACGAGCATTTTGTTGCTTTAATTGCTCAAACTCTTTGTGGAAAGCTTCATAGTCTTTAATGATCATATCAAGAAACTTGTCTACTTCTTCTTGCTGATAACCTCTCATACCTGTTTTAAATTCTTTTTCTAAAATATCTTTCGCTGTTAATTTAATTTTATCCGAAATCATTTTCTTCACCTCAAATTTTTACCAAAACTTTCATTAACTAAATTTTTTCAGAAACAATGCTTTTTGTCAATCATATATACGAGTACTATATTACATATTACTCTGCATTATTCCACTGTTCCTCTTCTATTATATCTTGTAAATCAGAAAAAAGAATGAAATAACTGTGATAATTTTCTATTTCCCCTTTTTTCTTTGCTGCTTCTACAATATATTTGGGACTTCCTGGTTTTTCTTCATCATATACCGCTAAAAGCGCATCACTTTTTTCAATAAAAAATTGATTTTTTAATTTAAATTGTTCTGGGCTTTCATACTTCCGTTTCGTGATACTATCAACATGGTCTGCTTGAGAAAGAATAAATTCATAATATTCACGATTATCTTCTTTCCAATTTTCTTCTTGTTCTAAAAACGGAGTAAATACCGCTAATTTTAAGTCTGGATATTCTACTTGAATTTCAAAAACAACTTCAGCAGCCCATAATTCTACACCTAACTGGCCGCTTATTATAACCCACTCTAAACCATCTTCTACAAAAGTGGTTAATTTGCGGTGTAATGCCTTTTTTATACACTCCACCCCTGGATGATCATTTTTAAATATTCCAAGTTCAAATGGCTTATATCCTGTTACTGCAATAACTTTCATATCAACACTCCAATTACAAAAAAAGAACTAGCATTTCGCTAGTTCTAACATATCATTTACTTTTTAAATATTCCACCAACGTTTGGTCCGATATTTGGACCTACTGGTGATACATTGTTTGGTAAAAACGGTGATACATTTGGTCCTGGTCCAAACGGTGATACATTCGGTCCTGGCCCAAATGGAGATATTTGATGCCCGTGGTGATGATGACCATGGCCACATGGTCCACATCCACCGCCGAATCCTGGGTCGATTGGGTCCACAACATTTACATTTGAATTTGTTTGTGGGAAGAAGTTTTGGTTTTTAATTTGTTGATGATGTACATGTGTTGTATGTGTTGGGAAAATGTGTGGCACCACCGTTGTTGAAAAAGAGTGTGTTACGCATTGTTTCGTCGGATGAACGACAGGAGCAGTTGTACAAATAGGTCCTACAGGCTTATGCCCTCCAAAACAAGGATGACAATGATGCATAGTTTTTTCTCTCCTCTCTCGTTAAAAAAATCTGATTACACTTTACAGTATGAGAAAAGAGAGAAAGCCGTTTGTTATATATACCCATTTATTACAAGGAAATTTGTCTAGTCCTTTATTTCATATACAATACTTTCATAGACAACCCTTCAACATTACTTACCAAAGAAGCCTCCAACTTGTTTTACAATACCTGTCACCTGATTCATCGCATTCATCATCTGGCCAGCTGTGTTCATCATTTTATTTACATCATAGTTACCATCTGATGTTTTAAATTGAGAAACAAAACTAGAAAACTGACTTGGCTGTTGTTGCTTTTGTTTACTCTGTGTCGGATACGGTTGTTTTGGTGGATAAAACATCCCTTGTTGATTAGCATAGGGCGCTTGTGGTGGCATATAATATTGTGAATTCATATAAGGCTGCTGCTGTTGTTGATTCATGTATGGTTGCTGAGCTTGTGATTGTTGAGCTTGATTCACATAAGGTTGCTGCTGTTGTGGTTGTTGAGCCTGATTTACATAAGGTTGCTGCTGTTGTTGAGCTTGATTCATAAATGACACTTCAAACGGTTGATAATAATTTTGATTTCCATAATAAGGCTCGAAAGGATACATATTATACCGTAAATATGTATCCGTATTATATTGGTACATATTTTGCTGTGCATATGGATACGTTTGCTGATATACGTTAGATTGTTGAAACATGCATTCTCTCCTCCTTTACATAAGTTTCTACATATATAATATGTACCTATAAAATAATATGTGTGATGGAGTATCTGTCTATTTTTGTCGGAAGTTTAAATTTTTAAAAAATTAAAAAAGAAAACCCTTCCATGCTATGATAATTAAGAAGAAGATTCTCATGGGGGAGGAATCAACATGGTATTAGGGGATTTAAAACAAGCGTTTTCTCAAAAAAAGGGGTATTGCACAGAGAATGCAAATGAATTATTAGACTTTGCGAGACATTGGTATCTCGAAGGAAAAATATGCATATCAGATTATCGAACATTAATAAAAGAATTAGAAATAAACGGCGCAACAAAACCTACAACAATGACAGAAGCATAAAAATAACAAGAGGGTTCTCCCTCTTGTTATTTACATTGCTCAACTATATTTTGCAAAGTATACGAAACGGCTTGGTGTGTTTCAAAGAATCGTTTACCTTTACCTTTATTTACAAAGCATTGTAACACATTCGTTTGTAAATTATCGTATACTTGATCAATTTGCTGTACATGTATATACTTTGGCTTTTCTTCTTTAATCCACGTATAAGCTAATTCTTTCCACTTCTCTAATTCCTCATCTACCATATCTACAAACGGTTTCATATCCTTATAAAAATTGTATTCAATCAGTTCTCTTTTTTTTACATTCGCTTCATTATTATACTGCATGAGTTTTTCTGAAGACTGTATTAATGCTTCATTCTTCATTTCTTTCCCACCTTATTATGCACTCACTACGACGTTTTGAAATGTCTTTACCCAATTCCCTTTTTCTTCGTGATGCACTAATTTATTTTCCATATGTTCAATATGCATTTCTGTTATTTCTATCTTATTGCATATTTTTTCACTCGCATCCTTTAATGCATGATTCATTCTAATCCCTATATTCATTTCCAGCAAATCGAGAGAACTTAACATTTGATCCATTTTTTTCATTACATCTTCCTTCTGAACCATCGCCATATACAAAACGCCTCCTTCTTTGCTTTTCCTTTGTCATGTAATTTCGCCGAATGATTCACCACTCCTGCCCACATGACAAAACTAGTTGTTATTCGTCAAAGAAATCATTTCGTATGTCATTTATAGAAATGGTAACAATACAAAAAGGAGGTGTATTACAATGGCAAAGAACAAAAATGAAAAAAAGAAAAACCAAAACAAACAACAAAATAAACCTGAGACTGGCAATCCAAAGCTAGATGGTCCAAACTTCCCTGCTACATAAAGCGAGACTTTATTACGAACAGGTAGATTTCAAATCATCCTTAATCTCCTACTAGCATTACGTTTTGAAATTAAAGTTGTAGCACGCATAGCAGGATTGTTTCAAATTAAGAAGTCCCGTCTTCAAAATGGAAGACGGGACTTCTTTTTTATTATATCATGAACTCATCCATCCTTTTAGCAAAACGATTTACGATAGATAGCCTATAGATTTGTTCTCTCTTTCTTCTATACCATTCTGTTATATTAACTTCCTCTTTAGGTTCTTCAAGTACAAATAGCACATTCATTTTCATATTTGCACAAAACCAATCTCTCATTTTTATTTCTTCATGTAAAATAACAGGATAAATATCTCTAAGTGTTGGCGTATAAGACTTTCGAGTTTCCTGTGCGTAAACTTCATAATCTTCTCTAGACCCAGTATGTGTAGTTTGCAATGCAAACTTATAAAACGAACCATTATAAATTGGATGAAACAATAACCATGCTAATCTTTTTCCTAGTTCTATACGCTGTTGTAACGTTTCAAATTGATAAACCGAAAATCCATACATCCTCCCTTCAATTGTTGGGAAGATAACTGCACTAATATGAAATCTTTCTTGTACTTTAAAAAGTGCAGTATGGAATACATGTTTTTTAAAATATGTGTTCTCAATGACTGGTTTTTGAATTTTATTTTGTTCATTTATAATAAGCGCCGTCATAAGCCTATTCATATCTCTTCTTTCCCAGAAAAGTAACCATTCTTTTTCCATAAAAATTGATACGCTGAAATATTGCAACAAATGAAAGAGAGGTGCCCGTCTCTTCTTACTTTCCTCATACAATAATAGCTGAGGAAATGCATCTAAGAAAATAATCCAATTAGCTTGTTCGTACAGAAGAAATAAATGTTTTTTTACCGTTTCAGGTAATACAGTGGCATAATATCTCCCTTCTAAATCAGTCATATTCCATCCCGCATTTCTCGAAACCATACTCGCTAAAAAGGCCCACCTGATTTCACTATTTCTTAAATAATATTCTTGATAAGATTGTGTCCGAGAAATATTGTCCACATTAGCTATTTCTGTTTTCTTTTTAATATTGCGAATGATCGCTTTTTCTTTCTCTGTACAAAAATTTTTTTCTCGATTTTGTTTAATTTTCATATAATCATTCCATGTAAACATAAATAAGTCATCATACCTTTCATCAAAAAGGTCACATCTTTTTTCATTTTTTGATATAATCACCTTTGTAAGTAATTCTTAGCAAGTTGGGAGTGGACACACTATGACCATTCGTTACCCAAATGGAAAAAGGTATAATCAAGCTTCACAACCTCAAAAAACACCTATAAAAACACATACTTATAGTAATAGAGGTATGTCCCTTGAAGAGGAATTGAATGAAACAAATCAATATTACTTAACCCATAATATTGCATGTGTACATAAAAAGCCTACACCTCTTCAAATTGTAAAAGTAGATTACCCCGCTCGAAGTGCTGCAGTGGTAAAAGAAGCGTATTTTAAACAACCTTCTACGACAGATTACAACGGTGTATACAAAGGGAAATACATCGATTTTGAAGCAAAGGAAACAAAAAATAAAACTAGTTTCCCACTTCAAAACTTCCACCTTCATCAAATAGAACATATGAAGCAAGTGGTTGCTCATAATGGAATTGCATTTGTCATTATTAAATTTACACTTTTTGATGAATTTTATTTATTAGATGCAAAACATATTATTGCATTTTGGAATCGTCAAAATACAGGTGGACGCAAGTCGATTACGAAAGAAGAAATAGAAGAGCATGGATCCTTATTATCATGCGGTTATCACCCTCGGATTGACTATATCCGTGTACTAGACACGGTTTATTTTTCGTGATAGAGTCATCACTAAGGCTCTTTTTTCGACTTTTGGGGGAGAGAATGAAAGGTAGGAGAAAGTATAATGTCAGATAATTATCGTTCTCGTACAGAACGAAATCATGTAAAAAATCAAGAGAAAAAAACAAATAAAGAAGAAAAACCAAAGAAAAAAGGCTCCTTTTTCAAGAAATTCCTTATAGGTTGTCTACTTCTTGGTATCGTTGGTCTTGTAGCCGGCGTTTCCGCTTTCTTTGTTATGGTAAAGGACGCTCCAAAATTAGATAAATCCAAACTTGTTAATCCTTTATCAACAAAGTTTCTTGATAAAAACGGAAATTTCTTCTATGAATACGGTGCTGAAAAACGAACGCATGTTACTTATGATCAAATTCCAAAAGTAGTTGAAAATGCATTCCTTGCAACTGAGGATTCGCGTTTCTATGATCATAATGGAATTGACTTTAAACGAACTACAAAAGCAGTTATGGAAAATGTCACTGGTGGTTTCGGTTCCCAAGGTGGTAGTACGATTACACAGCAAGTCGTTAAGAACTATTTTCTAACGATGGATAAAACCGCTAAGAGAAAAGTACAAGAATGGTACTTATCTTATAAATTAGAGCAACAATACTCTAAACATGAGATTTTAGAAATGTACTTAAATAAGATTAATTTAGGTAACCGTTCATATGGTATTGCGACAGCAGCGCAAAAATATTATGGTAAAGATTTAAAAGACTTGCAATTACATGAAGCTGCTATGCTCGCTGGTTTACCCCAAGGTCCAAACATTTATGATCCAACAAAAAAGGAAAATGTTGAACGAGCAACAAATCGTCGTAATGTCGTATTGTCATTAATGAATCGACATGGTTATATAACAAAAGAAGAAATGAATAACGCCGTTAAGATCCCAGTAACAGAGGGCCTTCAACCGTCTTCAGAAGTAACTGAGATGAAGTATCAAGCATTTTTAGATGCGGTTGTAACAGAAGTTGAAAAAGAATATCCTGATGTAAATATCGGTTCAGATGGTTTAACGATTCATACAACACTTGATCAAGATGCTCAAGATTACGCTGAAAAAATTATGGATGGAAATCTTATTAAGTATCCAAACGATCAATTCCAAGGATCATTCGTATTTATGGATACACAATCTGGAGAAGTTCGAGCAATTGGTGCTGGACGTAAAGAAAATAAGTCCACTTTCAAAGGTCATAATATGGCAACTAATTTAAAACGCCAAGTTGGTTCAACAATGAAACCTATTTTCGACTACGGTCCAGCGATTGAGAATCTTCAGTGGTCTACTTATCATCAATTAAATGACTCTGAATATACTTATTCTGATGGCACAAAGATTAAAAATGCTACAGGAAGTTTTAAAGGTGACGTTTCACTTCGTGAAGCATTGAAGAAGTCATTAAACATTCCGGCTTTAAAAACAGCTCAAACAGTTGGGCTTAATAAATCAAAAGAGTTTGCTGAAGGTTTAGGCATGACATTTGAAGATGGAGTACATGAATCTACTGCAATTGGTAGTAACGATAGTTCTCCATTAGCAGTAGCAGGTGCATATGCAACGTTTGGTAATAACGGCGTGTATAATAAACCTCATTTCGTAAAAGAAGTAATCTTCCCGGACGGGAAAAAGAAAAGCTTTAAACCGAAGGAACAACGTGCTATGCAAGACTACACAGCTTACATGGTAACTGACGTTCTTCGTGACGTAGTAAAACCTGGTTCTGGTGGTACAGGACCAACAGCATATGTTTCAGGTGTTGACGTAGCAGGTAAAACTGGAACGCAAAACTTTGATGCAAAAGATTTAAAGAAATACGGCATTCCAGCTGATGCAAACAGGGATAGCTGGTTCGCTGGATATACACCACAATATACGATGGCTGTATGGACGGGTTACGTAAAGAACGGTCCAGAAAACTACATTAGTGATCGTTATACTAAAATTGCACAGCAAATGTTCCAAGTAATGATGAGCAAATTCGCTACAGATAAATCACGCTTTGAACGTCCTTCTTCTGTTCAAGAAATAAACGGAGAACTATACGTAAAAGGTGCGAAAAAAGATGCAATTAAAGAAATTAAAGTAGATGCCCCTAGTGGTCTGAATGTCACTTTCGATGGCGCTAGCACAGTTACACTAAACTGGTCTGGACCAGCAGAAGTTGATGCATATGCAGCCAGCTATAAAGCAACTGACGGTTCAAGTGGTAGCCTATCAATAAGTGGTACGACAGCTACTCTTGGTGGTATTAAACCAGGTGTTACTTACAGCTTCTCTGTAGTAGCGAAAAAAGGCACTGGCACAAGCCCAGCAGTTGGTGCATCCTTCACTGCGCCTGGCGGAACTCCAGATGCGAAAAAAGCTGAAGAAGAGGCTAAGAAAAAGGCCGATGAAGAAGCTAAGAAAAAAGCTGATGAGGAAGCCCAGAAAAAGGCTAATGAAGATAAAGTAAAACAAGACGAAGCTAAGAAAAAAGCTGAAGAAGAGGCTAAGAAACAACAAGAACAGCAACAAGAACAGCAACAAGAACAACAACGTAAACAGCAAGAAGAAGCTCAAAAGAAAGCTGATGAGGAAGCTAGAAGAAAAGCTGAAGAAGAAGCTAAGAAAAAAGCTGAAGAAGAAGCTAAGAAGAAAGCTGAAGAAGAGGCCAAGAAAAAAGCTGAAGAAGAAGCTAAGAAACAACAAGAACAGCAACAGCAAAATACCGGAGGAGATACACCTCACGCAGACGGTACTGTTATTACAACAGAGTCCTAATAAACAAAAAAGAAGTCCGTTTTTCTTAACGAGAAGCGGACTTCTTTTTTGTTATCATTTTCTTTACATATAGCTTTTCTATTTCGATATACAACTGCGCTAATTGAATATAAGAATGATAATTACTCGGTTTCTTTATTATGAATGAATATCTTTCCATAAAATTAACAGGTTGCACTTTTAATTTATTCGTATTTATTTGCATTTCATTCAAACTATGAACAGGTTGCTCATTTAGCCAATAGACAACCGATAACAAGTGAGCTGCAAAAAGAATCATTGGCCCCTCAGCCTCTTGCTTATTTCTATTTCGAAACAGTATAGCAATGTCTTCATGCTTATTTTTCCATACATTCAACATCGCTGGAATACTGTTTTCAATTTCCTTCCATGGCTCATACTGTCTTTCAATATCAAATATAAAGTAAGTATTTTGTATTATTTCTTCAAAAGACTCGTCTGTATGATACTCAATTGAATTTACGCTTTCTTTAAAAAATGGTAAGCAGTGAAATTCTTTCGGTATTTCTATAACTCGCTCCATCCCTTATTTCACCTTCATTCGCTTCTTTCCTTCACGACATACTTCTAACAGTCTGCACTCCTCACATTGCGGTCGTTGTGCTTTACAATGATAACGTCCAAAGAAAATCATACGATGATGCGTGACCCCCCACTCATCCATCGGTACTTTCTTCATTAACGTTTTTTCTACTTCTAACACAGAATCTTTCCATCTACAAATCGCTAATCGTTTACTCACTCGCTCCACATGTGTATCAACAGCAATTGCAGGAATCCCAAACGCTACGGAAACTACAACATTCGCTGTTTTCCTTCCTACACCGGGTAATTTCGTAAGTTCATCTCGATCGCTCGGTACCTCCCCATTATAGTCATCTAATAACATTCGGCATAATTTTTGAATGTTTTTTGCTTTATTTCTATACAATCCGATAGAGCGTATATCTTGTTGTAATTCTTCTAGAGAAACACTTAAATAATCTTCTGGTGTTTTATATTTTTGAAATAAATTTCTTGTCACTTTATTTACAAGTACATCTGTACATTGTGCAGATAACGCCACCGCGATTACAAGTTCAAATGGATTATCATGAACCAATTCACAATGCGCTTCTGGATACATATCCGCCATTGTGTCTAAACAATAACGGATTTGCGTTTTGTTAAGCATATTTCTCCTCCTATATTACTGCTCCAACCAATTATAAAAAGGCACTTTTCCAGTAAATTTCGTCTCTTGTTTTGTCATTTGTTGTGCTCTTTGTTGATTCGCTCTAAATTTTTGACCTTGATTTTGAGCCTGATCTACCGTTTTAATTCCATTCTTTTTCCACTCAAATAAAATACGATCAATATATCGGAAATTTAGTTTCCCACTCATTACAGCTTCTCTAAGAGCTGCTTGAATTAAATTTGGATGATGTTGATCTTGGTCCTCCCACATTCCTAACGTTTCACATTCGAACGGCGAAAGTGGTCTTCCAAATTCTTTTTCAAATACTGTATATAAATTTACTTGCAGCTGTTTTTTTTCTTTTTGCTCTTCCTCTATTGATTCATCCATTAAGAAATGTAATATTTTTTCCCATAACGGTTGTAAAGAATAACTTTCGCACATCATTGCTTCTGATCTTTGTCCACCTTCTAGTGATAAAAAACCTTTTTGAATCAACGCTTGAATTACTTCCATACATTTCATTTCCGTTATCGTCATCCGTTCAGAAATCTCTGAAGGAGTCGGAAACGAATTACCTGATTCTAAAAATGTGTGTACATGAAGTACAACCATAAATTCCGTCTCATTTAAACCTAATTTTTTATAATGCATCATAAGCAATTTTGGAATTGCAATGCTTCCCTGCTCAAACCACTGTAGCATCATTTTCTTTTTCATCACCAAACACCTCGCTCTCTAGTATAACACACCTTTAGCTATTTCTTTTTGCCACAATTCGTCAAAAAAACCTCCCCATCAATAGGGAGGTTTTTTATATTACATGAATGAAATATAAAATTAAGCTTGCACTTTACTTTTCATAAATGTATGGATACGTTCTAATGCTTTCTCTACTTGTTCAAGAGATGTCGCATATGATAAACGAACATTATTTGGAGCACCAAATCCTGTACCTGGTACAAGAGCCACTTTTTCCTCTTCTAATAGAGCCTTTGCCCAATCATCAACTGTTGCATATCCTGATAAAGCTACAGCTTCTTTTACGTTAGGGAATAAGTAAAATGCACCTTGCGGTTTAATACAAGTAAAGCCAGGGATTTGAATTAATTTATCATAAATGATGTTTAATCTCTCTTCAAAGGCTTGACGCATTGTTTCCACAGGTTCTTGTGAGCCTGCATATGCCGCAATTGCGCCGTATTGAGCGATTGAAGTAGGGTTTGACGTACTATGACTCGCTAAGTTCGTCATCGCTTTAATAAGCTGCTTATTTCCTGCTGCATATCCAATACGCCATCCTGTCATAGAATGAGATTTAGATACACCATTAATAATAAGTGTTTGTTCTTTTAATGCATTAGAAAGCTGGGCAATTGAAGTATATTCTACGCCACCATAAATTAATTTTTCATAAATTTCATCAGAAACGATTAAAATATCATGTTCTAAACATACTTCTCCAAGCTGTTGTAATTCTTCTTTGCTATAAATCATTCCTGTTGGATTGCTCGGTGAATTAATAATAACTGCTTTCGTTTTCTCTGTAATTGCCTCACGCAGCTGCTTTGCTGTAATTTTGTACTCATTGTCTTCTAAACCTTCTACATAAACCGGCTTACCGCCAGCAAGCTTTACTTGCTCTGGATAGCTTACCCAGTAAGGAGTTGGAATGATAACTTCATCTCCCTCATCAAGTAATACTTGGAATAATGTATATAATGCATGCTTTGCGCCATTACATACAATAATTTCAGATGGATCATACGCAATACCTTGATCGCGAGTAAATTTCTTCACAATTTCTTGTTTTAACGATTGTAATCCACCTGTTGGTGTATACTTCGTATGCCCTTCTAACATCGCTTTATGTGCAGCATCCATAATATGCTCTGGTGTATTAAAGTCAGGTTCCCCTGCCCCTAATCCAATTACATCATGACCCTCTGCTTTTAATGCTTGTGCCTTTGCTGTAATTTCTAAAGTTGAAGACGGTGTTAAAGCAGCTACTCGCTTTGCTAATTTCATTTGTAGTTCCCCCTACATCTATTTTTCAATGCTATATCGTCTTAAAAATTTTCCATCTTTAAATTCAAGATAGTAATAACTATAACGATTGTCATCATCAATATATGTAACTTCCCATAGTGGTACATCATTTTCAAAGCCTAATTTCACTTTCATAATCTCTTTCGGCTTACTTTTTGATTCCTTACTTTCATTGCCGACTTGTTCTAATGTTCTTTGTATAGCCTCTTTTTCAGAAATACCTTCGCTCTTTTTCCTTACTACAGTATCCCCTTTTTTCTCCGGCACCCAAACGATAAGTTGTTCTCCCTTTTCATCTGTACCTTGCACGACTATATATGCAGATTTTCCGTTGTAATAATCAACAGATTTCACCTTTGTAAGCTTTGCTTTTTCTTTAGCAATTTCTACAAATTTCGACTCTTTTGGAATTTTCTTCCCCATTGCTTTATTATAAACATACGCCCCATATATTCCGCTAGCAACGATAACAATAATGATTGCAAAGATCCACTTTTTCATTGTATCACTACGTTCTGTAAATCGTAAATACAGCTGTTTCTTTATCTTTTTCGTCTAATGCTAGTCCGAACATGAGGTCCTGCTCTTTTAACGTACGATTCAAACTATCAACAATTTTATACAAATCAGACGAATATTTAATACGCGTCGTTGATAGTACTTCGATTTTCTTCTCCATGAAAAAACTCCTCCGTTACACAAAAATTTCTAATTATAGAAGAACGCAATGCGGTTACAATAAGAGTACATTCTTTACAACCCCTGCTTCATCACCCATCTATTATAGCAGGACATGTACAGCAAAAAAAGGTTTCAAGTCGAAAACCAACACATTTTGTATACAAGAAGTAAGAAAAATAAAATTCCTCCTACCCACATTTTTTACGCCTGAAGTTTATAAGTACTTCAGGCGTATTTTTCTTCCATTTTTATTCATTTGATGGTTCTTCTAATTGTACTAATAATTCTTCTAATGGTCCTTCATAAAGAGGTACGTTAGGGATCGATTGTAGAAATCGTTTTCCATAGGAAGAACTCGTCAAACGACGATCTAACACTACTACCGTTCCTGTATCTGTATTCGTTCGAATTAAGCGGCCGAATCCTTGTTTGAAACGTAATATTGCTTGTGGCAGCGCTAATTTAGCGAATACATCCTCACCTTGATTTTTTAGCCACTCACCTTTCGCTTCCATCATCGGCTGATGAGGCGGCGTAAATGGTAGACGGACAATAACAAGACAACTTAAGGCATCTCCTGGAATATCTATCCCTTCCCAGAAACTGCTCGTCCCTAATAAAATTGATTTGTCGAACTCTTGAAACTTTCGAATTAAACGGCTTCGACTTCTATTATTCACACTTTGTGTGAGTAATAAATAACCCTCTAATTCATCATTATTTTTTAAATTCGCATACGCTTCTTTTAACATTTCATACGAAGTGAATAAAACAAGCATTCTGCCCTTTGTGGCTTTCGCTATCTTTGCAATATGTTCCGATACAGATTCAATATATCGCTCATTACTTACTTGCTTAATAAAAGGTACATCCGTTGAAACCATTAATTTCATTTGTTCATCATAACGAAATGGCGATGGAACCTTTAAAGTATTTGGAGCGAAATCATGTAAACCAAGTTCCTCTTTTATATAATCAAACGTATCGTTAACTGTTAGTGTTGCGGATGTAAAAATAACACTCTTTTTTTCTGTTAAAAATTCATCAGCAAATCTTTCACCAATATGAACAGGCTGTGCATATAGAACTGTTGAATGAATCGTCCCTTTCGTTTCAGTCTCCATCCAAGTTACATACGAATTCTTTTCTAATACGAGTAACTGTAATGATTCTGCCATCTTTCTCAGCAACTCAATTAAATGCATAAATTCACCTGTTACAACATGCATCTCCCATTCTAACTTACTTTGCAATATATCCACTTGCTTCTCAAGAGCAGTTACTACCCTTCTTAATTCATATATAAAACGATTTGTTAATTCAACGATACTATCCCACAACTTACCTTTTTCTAGTTCTGCGTTATACCTATAGATGAGCGGCATATTATTCGTTCCTTGTTCTTGCTTTGTTTGTTTAAATATAAAAGTACGTAACATTTGGAAGAGTTCATCCGCATCAAACTTAAGTTCCTTCAAACTATAACTTATCATACGGAAAGTTGAACGAGATGCTTGCTCTGATTTTTTCATCATTTTATATACTTTGGAGAGTACATCTTCTGTTTCTAGCGTCCCAAGACGAGATATAACCAATTGAAAATACATACAAGAGAACTGTTCACCCAATGTTCTACTCGCACCTTCTTCAATATGGTGAGCTTCATCAAAAATAATATGTTCGCATGAAGCAAACAGCGGTTCTTCACTTGAAAAATCTTGAAATAATAACGCATGATTTGTGATAACGATATCTGCAAATAAAGCTTTATTCTTCGCTCGCTGGTAAAAACAACGACTAAACCAATTACTTTGCATACCGCCTGGACTATACGCATCACTACAAATACGATTCCAAAGTAACTTTCCGCCCTCAGGAATATTTAATTCGTCTTGATCACCCGTTTCAGTTTGCAATAGCCAAACTAAAATCTTCGCCTTCGTAAGTGCCATATCATAATTTTTTTCTTCCTCTTGTAAAGCATACTCAAATTTGTGTAAGCAAAGATAATGCTTTCTTCCTTTAAGAAGAGCTACCTCAAATGAAAATGGCATTATTTTTTGTAATAACGGTATTTCTTTTTCTAATATTTGTTGTTGGAGTTGTACCGTTTGTGTACTTATAATGACAGGTTCTTCTTTTCTCTTTGCAAAATAAAGACTAGGAAGCAAATATGCAAGAGTCTTTCCTGTTCCTGTACCGGCTTCAATTAGTGAAAAACGAGAATCTCTTAACGCCGTATATATCTCTTTCATCATCAGTTGTTGACTTTCTCTTCTTTCAAACTTTGGCATATGTGATTCCAATTTATCCATCGTTTTATTCAAGAAAGCATCAAACTTTGATGAACACGTTTCTCCAAGGTTTAAGGAATAGTTCCGCTTTTTCAGCGCAATATTTCGATGTATTTCATACTCCGCTATATCTTCTTTACCATTCATTACTTTCTTTAAAATATTTTCAGAAAGCACATCAGCTATATCACTTTGGAACACATCGCTTAATTCATAAAGCGATTGCAACGTGACAAGTGGTAACTTTTCAATTTCATTTAAAAATTGTAAAAATAATTCCGCTGTTGCAAGAGCATCACTATCCGCACGATGTGGTTGATCATGTTCTAGTTCATGCTTCTTAGCTAAATCACGTAATTTATAACTATCAGCTGTCGGCAAAAGAATTTGAGCCAATTCAACCGTGTCGATTTTAGGACAATGTATTTCTGTATATCCAGCCTGTCTTAATTCTTCATTTAAAAAATTCCAATCAAAGTGAACATTATGCGCAACGAAAGCCGCACCTTGTAATAGCTCAACAATCATCGGGGCTACATCTTGAAATAACGGGGCTTGTTTTACAAGACTTTCATCAATCCCTGTTAATTCTGTAATAAATGGTGGGATCTCTCTCTTTGGGTTAACAAAAGACGAAAAAATCTCCAATATCTCTCCATCTTCTACTACAACAGCTGCAATTTGGGTAATTTTATCCTTCCCATCTTTCCAGGAGTTCCCTGTCGTCTCTAAATCAACAACGACATAACGCTTACTCATATATGTAACACCTCAATTTCTTACCTTTCAAACAACAATAATTTATATAATGTTACTATACCACGTTTTATCTCATCTTAATGAAAAGATGCACAAAAAAGCTATCTCCGCAATGGAGATAGCCTTTCTACTTATAATATCGTACCCGCTTTTTCAGCACCTAACATTTCAATAATTTGATTATTATCGTCTAGTACTGCAATTTTGGGTTCTTGTTTATGAACCTCTTCTTCCGTAACTAGCCCATAACAAATAATAATTACTTTGTCCCCTGGTTGTACAAGCCTTGCCGCAGCACCGTTTAAACAAACAACACCACTACCGCGTTCCCCTTTAATAACGTATGTCTCTAAACGAGCACCATTATTATTATTTACAATTTGGACTTTTTCGTTTTCTACAATATTTACTGCATCCATTAAATCTTCATCAATTGTAATACTACCTACATAATTTAAATTTGCCTCCGTTACAGTTGCACGATGTAACTTTGCTCTCATCATTGTGCGAAACATAGGTGCTCCCCCTTATTTAACCGTTAATGTTATATTGTCAATTAATCTTACATTTTCAAACTTAACTGCAATAGCTAAAATGATTCGTCCTTCGACTTTCTCTACCATTGTTAATGACGGATATGCATATAAATCCGCATAATCTACAGTGCCTTTCGTATGCGTCTCAATATACTCTTTCACAAGATTTGTAATGATTTCCGGATTACGTTCACCTACCTCAATTCTTTCTTTCGCTATACATAGGCTGCGGTATAAATGAAGAGCCTCTTCACGTTCATCTTGTGATAGGTACACGTTACGAGAACTTTTCGCTAATCCATCTTCTTCCCTTACAATATCAACTGGTACGATTGTAACCGGAATATTGAAATCAGTTACAAATCCTTCAATTACTGCAACTTGTTGAGCATCTTTCATACCGAAATAAGCACGCGTTGGCAGCGTAATATTAAATAGTTTCATTAGTACAGTTGCAACACCAGCAAAATGACCAGGTCTTTGTTGACCGCATAATACGTTCGTGCGCTTCACAACTTCTACTGTTGTTGTTTGTTCTGCTGGATACATTTCTTCTACACTCGGATAAAATAAATAATCTACACCGTTTTCTTTTGCTACATTTTCATCTCTATTAATATCACGAGGATATCGATCTAAATCTTCATTTGGGCCAAATTGCAGCGGGTTTACAAATACACTTAAAACTACAATTTCATTTTCTTCTCTTGCCTTACGTAATAAGGTAGCATGCCCTTCATGTAAATAACCCATCGTTGGAACAAAACCAATACTCTTTCCACTTGCACGAAGTTCGTTTGTAATTTGCTGCATCTCTTGCACTGTAGTTACGATTTTCATTATTGTTTTCCTCCGTATAACGCTAAGCATTCTTCCTCTTTCATTGTGAACGAATGTTTTTCTTCAGGAAATTGCCTTGTCTTTACTTCAGTAACATATTGTGAAATCCCACGCACAATCTCCTCTTGAACAGATGTATATTGCTTTACAAATTTCGGCACACGATTCACGCCGTATGAGATAAGATCATGATAAACAAGCACTTGCCCATCTACTTTTTGTCCTGCACCAATCCCAATTGTCGGTATTGTTAGTTGCTCTGAAATAAGTTCTGCTAACTGCATTGGTACACATTCTAACACAAGCGCTATTGCACCAGCTTCTTCACATTTCTTTGCATCTTCTATTAATTTCTTTGCACTCTCCGCATCTTTTCCTTGCACTTTATATCCACCCAACACTCCTACAGATTGAGGGGTTAAACCTAAATGCGCTACAACAGGAATTCCTGCGTTCGTCAAATATTGAATCGTTGATATAACTTCTCCAGCACCTTCTACCTTCAGTGCATGCGCCCCGCTCTCTTGAACGATGCGGCGTGCATTCACCATCGTTTCTTGTAATGATACGTGATACGACATAAATGGCATATCAGTTACAATAAACGTCTCTTTCGCTCCGCGGCGTACAGCTTTCGTATGATGAATCATATCCTCTACTGTTACAGGTACTGTTGAATCGTATCCGAGTACAACCATTCCAAGAGAATCTCCAACTAAAATCATATCAACTTCAGCTTCTTCTGCTAATTTAGCAGATGGATAATCATACGCCGTTAGCATTGTAATCGGCTCACCTTGCTCTTTCATCTTCAAAAAATCTGTTTTTGTTTTCAAAAACTACTCCTCCTTTATGCAGGAGAGAGGAGATGGCCGCAATCATATAAAAAACCCCTCTGGCCATAAAAGGGCAGAAGGGTTGTGTGTTAGTCGGCATTATTCATCCCTCTGTCCCAGTCCGTTATTGGATCAAGGCAGAATCCAAGTTATTATTTTTCGTATTACTTCGAATCATGGTGCAGTTCGCTCTGATACTGCCCACATTCGAACTAATTATAGCAAACTACAAAAGGGAATTACTACATTTTTTTGAAAAAATAATTTTTTATTCTTATTACGGTATATGAAATTTAATAAGAGAGTATATATGCTAGAAAGTGAAACTTTAATCAGCCCGATCTCCACCTAACTTCTTTGCTTCCGCTGAATTTTGAGGTGGAGGTCTTATTGCCCAGTAAATAGCGGGATAAAGTTTTTATAGATAATTCAATCCTGAAAAGATACATGTTTTTTCAACGCATGTTAAAAAATTCCAAGTTAATTTCTTCTGTAATCAATTTAACTGTATAGTATAACTCTTAAACTAATGATGCAGGTTAATTGAGGAAAAGTACTTAACAAAGGAGAATTGCAGATGTCTATGAACAGGTGGTTATTTCGATTCAGCAGTTTGCTTGTAATGATTGTATGGTGGATGTCTTTAGGATCCTTTCATGTATTTGCCTCAGTTAATGTCGTAACACAACCCACCGATGTAATGAACGTGATTGAGGTTGAACTAAATGATGATTACTTTAATCCAAATGTCATCACGATTCCGCTTGAAGGATCAACAACATTACTATTGAAAAATAAAGGTAAAAACGAGCACACCTTTACAGTGAAAAAACTCGGCATTGACGTCGTAGTTGAGTCAGGAAAAGAAAAGAATATTACCGTGAAACCTAAAAATACTGGTACATATGAATTAATTTGTCGATACCATCTCCTTAAAGGAATGGAAGGCAAAGTAATCGTCAAATAACACGCCAGGCCAACTAGACGGAAGATATCTTGAAATGAACTTTAAATATGAAAAGGATTTATTATCATGTTACAAATTTAACTCAAAAATATTGAAATAAAAAGAAGTTCCAAAAGAGGAACTTCTTTTACTTAATTTCGATATCTGCAGAATGAATATGATGTACTTTCCCCTCATGATCCTCCAGAAGTAATACACCATCCTCTGTGATTCCTTTTGCTAACCCCGTAATCGTCTCTCTCATCGTTCGAGCGGTAATTTCTTTCCCGATGCTCACAGCGTAACTTTCCCAAAGAATTTTAATGACAGAGAAACCATTTTGTAAATACTCTTCATATAATTTTTCTAGTTGTAAATAGATTTGTTGCATAAGTTCTGCACGAACAATCGGCTTACCTGATTCAATCGCTAATGAAGTAGCAATGTGCTGAATTTCTTCATCAAAATGTTCTTGCTTTTGATTCGCATTAATACCGATGCCCATAATGACAGCATTAATTTTATCAGGATCCGCTTGCATTTCTGTTAATATACCTACAGCCTTTTTACCTTGAATTAAAATGTCATTTGGCCATTTTATTCCCACGTCTACACCTGTACATTTTTCAATTGCCTGTGCAACACTAACAGCCGCTAACAAAGTAAGTTGCGGTGCATGATGAACTGGAATCGATGGGCGTAAAATAATACTCATCCAAATTCCTGTTCCTTTTGGTGAATGCCATTTTCTGCTTAAACGACCTCTTCCCGCTGTTTGTTCTTCTGCTACAACGATAGTTCCTTCTTCTGCACCTTCATAAGCAAGTTTTGCTGCAATGTGCTGCGTTGATTCAACAGTTTCTTCAAAATACACTGTTCTACCAATTCGCTTCGTTTGTAGCCCTAACTGAATTTCATTAGCAGTCACTTTGTCTGGCTTACTTGCAATTCGGTAACCTAATCGGCGCACAGCTTCAAGTTCATATCCCTCACTCCGGAGATCTTCCATATGTTTCCACACAGCAGTTCTTGAACAACCAAGTTTATCACTAATCGTTTGGCCGGATACAAACTCGCCATCCGCTTCAGAAAAAACTTGTAATAACTGCTTTCTTATAGTAGATTGCATCCTTGCAGCCACTCCCTTATACGCTCTTTCTCATTAACTACGTTTCCTTTTACAATTGCTTCCTCGATTTTCTGAAGCATGTCAGCAACCCACGGACCAGGCTTTTTGTTTGCCCAGTTTAATAAATCATTACCAGTCACATTCATTTCTTGACGACCCTGGATTGGCAATGCATGAAACATTGATTGTACTCGTTTAACAGATGTAGGATCATAGCTTTCAATCATCGCTTCATATACTCTCTCTGCCATTTCAGCGATATAAATTCCCGTTTTATAAAGAAGGACTGTATCCCAATCCTTCTCCTTTCTAGTACGGATTGCCAATAAAACTGCAACAATATCTTTTATTTTTTTATTCGAAAACTTCCATTGACGTAGAAAGACAGATGGATGTTCTTCTCCGATACAATATAAGAAAAATGCCCACGCCTCAATATCCGTTTCGAAAGAATCCCATTTATACTGCGTAGCTTTTAACAGTCTCTCTTCTGACATTTGTAAATATGGCAAATGAGAAAATAGCTTCGTCTCTACTAATTCTTTGAGACCTTTCACACAATATGTACCAGTTAACAATTTCTCAAACTCTACTGTAATGCGCTCAATTGCTATATGTTCTAGCAAATGTCCATACGTTTCAATCGCTTGCTTCGTTTTCGTTTCTAATGAAAAACCTAACGCGCTTACAAACCGTATACCACGCATCATTCGCAGGGCATCTTCTTGAAAACGATCCGCAGCATTTCCAACTGTCACAATTTCTCTCTGTTGAATGGCTTCCTGTCCAGCAAATAAATCAACCATTTCGCCTTCTTCTGTCATAGCAATTGCATTCATCGTGAAATCACGACGTTTTAAATCCTCTTCTAATGAACGAACAAATTGAACACTACTAGGTCTTCGAAAATCTTCATATTCGCTTTCTGTTCGAAAAGTAGTTACCTCATAAGGCTCACCATTTTCTAAAACAATTACAGTTCCATGCTCAAGACCAACAGGAACATTTCTTGGGAATATAGCCATCACTTCTTCTGGTAAAGCAGATGTCGCAATATCAATATCTCCAATCGGCCTATCGATAATAAGATCTCGTACGCTCCCACCAACAAAGTAAGCCTCATGTCCTTGTTGTTTTAATGTCTCAATAATAGAACTAGCTTTTTTAAATCTTTCCATTTTTGTCATCCCTTAGTACGTCATAGTAAATCGTTTCATATTGTGAAACAATTTTTTCTGAGCGAAATTGCTCATAAACACTTTCTCTTGCTCGTTCTCCCATATTACGGTGAAGTTCCTCGTCCTTTAATAGCTGAGTAGCTTGATTTGCCACTCCTGTTGTATCGCCAACTTCACATAAATATCCTGTTTCCCCGTGTTGAATAACCTCTGGAATACCTCCAACCCGTGTTCCGATACAAGGTACACCACACGCCATTGCTTCTAATAAAACAAGACCAAAACTTTCCTTCTCTGATAGAAGCAACATTAAATCACTCATCGCAAGTAGTTCTGCAACATTATCTTGCTTCCCTAGGAATAAAACACGATCTTCAATATGTAAATTCTTCACTATCTGTAAAATCGTACAGAATTCTGGTCCGTCTCCAACAAGAAGCAACTTCGCATCTACTTCTTTAACAATTTTAGCAAATGCCTCAACAACATCCTGCACACGTTTCACTTTACGGAAATTCGAAATATGAATAAGTACTTTTTCACTCTCACTTATACCGTATTCTTTCTTTAATTGAGACATATTACGTTTGAAATATACACGTTCGTCTATAAAGTTATATACCGTTTGAATTTCTTTACTTGGTTTTACAAGCTCATGCGTTTCGTTAATTAATGAATGCGAGACAGCAGTAACAACATCCGATTGCTCAATACCAAAACGAATTAAATTATTTAACGAAGGGTCGGAACCTAACACAGTAATATCTGTTCCATGCAAGGTTGTAACAATTTTAATACGCTCTCCGATCATTTGTTTTGCTAAATATGCACAAATTGCATGTGGTATTGCGTAATGCACATGTAAAATGTCTAAGTTTTCTCTTTGTGCAACCTCTGCCATTTTACTTGCTAACGCTAAATCGTATGGTGGATATTGAAATACAGAGTACTGGCTTACCGTCACTTCATGAAAATATATGTTTGGATATACTTTATTTAACCGGAATGGTAAACCCGATGTAATAAAGTGAATTTCATGCCCGCGTTCCGCCAATTGCTTTCCTAATTCTGTTCCAACAACTCCAGAACCACCTACAGAAGGATAACATGTAATACCTATTTTTAATTTCATTTACATCCCCCTAATAAATCAGCATGTAATAAAACCGGTTTCTTACTCATAAATCCCTCGGCATACAAGACTCCAACTTCTTTTCCAAACATCTTCTCACGAGCAATCACAGTTTCAACGTATCCTTCTGTTAACGGTGTCTTAACACCATCACTTCCTGTTGAAAATTGACTTTCATATGCTTCTAATGCTTCCACCTTTATAGAGAGGTACTCACTTATATCTATACAAAAATTCGGTTTATGAAAACCATTAATCATATAATTATAAAAAGACTCCACACGATGTGGTGAAAGTTCCGGCATATATTTACGGATTCCTGCTGAAAAAATAGCCTCTTCCACAAGCTTTGCACAATTTGCATGATCTGGATGACGATCTTCATAGTATGGCGCAAAAACTAGTTTTGGTTTATATGTACGGATCACCTTGACAATTTCACGTATATACTCTTCTTTCATATACAAACCACGGTCTGGCATCGCTAAATTCAGCCTCGTTTTTACTCCCATTATACGAGCTGCGACCTCTGCTTCTTCTTTTCTCAACTCTATCGTTCCATTGGAAGAAAGATCAGCTTCTGTTAAATCACAAATACCTACTTCATACCCTTGCTTTGTATATTTAGCGATGGTACCAGCCATGCCGATTTCAACATCATCGGCATGAGCACCAAACGCTAATATATGTAATCCACTCATAATTGTTCCCCTCATTTTCTTAACTTACGATAATCTAAATCTCCTCGCTCTAATGCGTGCATCAACATTTCAGCACTTGCCATATTCGTTGCAAGTGGAATCGCATATACATCACATAAACGAAGCAATGCATTCACATCCGGTTCATGCGGCTGTGCTGTTAATGGATCGCGGAAGAAAATCACCATATCTAAATCGTTTTTTGCAATCATTGCACCAATTTCTTGATCTCCACCAAGAGGGCCAGATTGATATCTTGTTACAACTAATCCAGTCGCTTCCATAATACGAAGCCCTGTCGTTCCTGTTGCAAATAATTCATGTTGCTCAAAAATTGGTTTATATGCGTATGCAAACGAAACCATATCATTTTTCTTTTTGTCATGTGCGATTAAGGCAATTTTCATCCGTTGTCTCCCCTTTAGTCGATAATATTTTCTAAACCGTACACAAGATGATCAAGGTTCATTACTGTCTCGATTGATAGTTTTACACCTGACATAAATGATGCGCGATTGAATGAATCATGACGAACTGTTAACATTTGTCCATCTCCACCAAACATTACTTCTTGGTGTGCAATAAGCCCTGGCAAACGTACACTATGAATGTGAATACCGTCTACATTTGCACCACGTGCACCTGCTAGTTGCTCTACTTCATTTGGATGACCTTGCTGCTTTGATTCACGATTTTGACGAATTAATTCTACCGTTTTTACAGCTGTACCAGATGGTGCGTCTAATTTTTGATCATGATGTAATTCAATTACCTCAACATCTTGGAAATATTTCGCTGCCATTTGTGAGAATTTCATCATAAGAACTGCACCAATTGCAAAGTTTGGAGCAATAATTGTTCCTACTGCTTTTTCTTTTGCATTCTCTGTTAAACGTGCCAATTCTTCTTCTGTAAATCCAGTTGTACCAATAACAGAACGAAGTCCACGCTCAACTGCAAGTGTAACGTGTTGTTTCCCAACTTCTGGTGTTGTTAAATCTAACAACACATCTGCTTCTACTTCATCTAAACAAGTATGTAAATCAGCGTAAATCGGTGCATGTAATGCTGGCATGCCAGGTAAATCAGAAATCTTCTCACCACCATGCTTATAATCCACTGCTGCTACTAAATTAAAATGTTCCGTTCTTTCCATAAGAAGGACTGCTTCATGTCCCATACGTCCTCTTGGTCCGGCGATAATTACTTTAATTTCTTTCATTATTCTTTCTCTCCCTCATCAATACGTGTCCAGCGATCTTTATCACGTGTATTAAATTTATTCATTACAATGTTATGTGCTGTCTCTAAATCAATATTTAAACTATTTGCCATACAAATCATAACAAATAATACATCTCCAAGCTCTTCTTCAATACTTCTTTCTTTTTCAGTTGTTTTCTTCGGTTTCTCACCATAATAATGATTTACCTCTCTCGCAAGCTCTCCCATTTCTTCCGTTAAACGAGCCATCATTGCAAGCGGACTGAAATAACCTTCTTTAAACTGACCAATATATGCATCTACTTCTTTCTGCATATCTTTCATCGTTTTTGCTTCCATACTATTCACCTCTAATCCTTCCTCTTTCATGTTAGCCAATTCATCGCGATTTGACAAATATTATTCCCCGCCAAACACCTATTTGCGACCCTTTTTTGGATAGACTATAATAAAGTGAAACTTTCTTTTGCGCTTTTTGCAAAAGATTAGTTGAACCAATCGGGTTCCTACGGCTGGTTCGCCTTTCTTCAGAGCTTTATCTCCTACCAGCCGTTGGAACGGGGTAAAGTGAAACTTTCTTTTGCGCTTTTTGCAAAAGATTAGCCCATACTAATCGAGTTCTTACTATTTTCACTAGCAACTAGAAATTACTTATTATTATGTTTTACCGTTTCAGCGGAGCAATGTAATCATTACATAATTAGGGGGATTTCTATATGACATCAAAATTGAAGATGCGAAATATTATTTTTATTTTAATCGGTTCCGCTATATTTTCTTTCGGTATTGTCAATATCAATATTGAAAACCACCTTGCAGAAGGTGGGTTTACTGGTATTACACTATTATTGTATTTTTTATTTAAGTTTGATCCTTCCTACTCAAACTTAATTTTAAATATCCCTATATTTTTTATTGGTTGGAGGTTACTTGGCAGAACGACATTTTTATATACATTAATCGGCACATTTAGCGTATCTTTATTTCTATGGATTTTCCAGCGTTACGAAGTGCTCAACTTACATTTAAACTTGCAAAATGATATGACACTCGCAGCTTTATTCGCCGGAGCATTTATCGGTATCGGCCTTGGGATAATATTTAAATATGGCGGGACTACTGGCGGTGTAGATATTATCGCACGACTAGCTCACAAATATGTTGGCTGGAGTATGGGTAAAACGATGTTTATGTTCGATGCTGTCGTTATCGTCGTCTCTATTCTTACCTATTTATCATACCGCGAGGGTATGTATACGTTAGTTGCTGTTTTTATCGGGGCTAAAGTCATTGATTTTATGCAAGAAGGAGCCTATGCCGCCAAAGGAGCGACTATTATCTCAGAGAAAAACGATGAAATTGCTGCTAAGATTTTATCTGAGATGGAGCGCGGAGCAACCTTTTTAAAAGCTGTTGGATCGTATACAAAAGTGGAACGGAACGTATTGTATTGCGTTGTTGCTAAAAATGAAATCGTGAAATTAAAAAATATTATTACTTCTGTAGATCCTCATGCATTTGTTGCAGTAAGTGACGTACATGATGTAGTTGGTGAAGGATTTACGTTAGATGAAAATAAAAACCCTTTACATAATTAAATGTAACTAGAAAAGCGCCTTAGCTTTTCTAGTTTTTTATTACAAGTCTTTTAAGCTTCTCCAAATCCTCATAAATAAGCTCCAATAAACTCCGATTATAAAAAATGGAAGCTGGATGAAAAGTTGGAAAAACATGATATTCATTCTCTGACCATGTAAACTCTGCACTTTGCATATCCTTTAATTTTTGAATGGGCTGTTTTAATAATTGCCCGTGTACATCTGTGATTTTTTTATTTTTTCCTGTTAAACGTTGAAGACCAATATTTCCAAGTGTGACGATAAGCCTCGGATCTATTTTCTCTAATTCATAATCTAACAAAGGCGCATGGGCAACTATTTCTCCTTGATTTGGCGTTCTATTATACTTTTTTTGTATGCTTTCACCATTTCGTTCTTTTTTCTCTCGCCATTTATAAGGTCTACTCCGAACAGCGCTCGTAATATATACTTCTTCCCTCGTAACGTGAATACGCTCTAAAAAACCCATTAATTGTTTTCCCGACCTCCCGCTAAACGGAATCCCATTATGAATTTCTGTTTCACCAGGCGCTTCTCCTAACAACATAAATTTGGGATTTTCAGGACCTTGTCCACTTAAAAAACCTTCTAGTTGATAAGGAGCACTACGCTCTTTCACTTGTTTTACTAAATGGTCTGGATATTTCATTTCCCCCACCGCCTTTCCGCATTACTTCTATTATTTCTATTTGTAATACATTATATAATTCAATCCACACAACAAAAAAAGACTATCAAAATTGATAGTCTTTAGTCGTCGCTACGCTGCATACCAGTATACATTAATACGAGACGTAATAATTCAAATACCGCTACAGCTGCAGCTGCTACATATGTTAATGCTGCTGCATTTAATACTTTACGAGCTTGGCCATATTCATCTGTTGATACGATACCTAACGCTTCAATTTGTTGCATTGCACGCTTTGAAGCATCGAACTCAACTGGTAATGTAACAAGTTGGAACACAACACCTGCAGCCATTAAAATAATTCCTAATAACAATAGTTTCGACATTGTCGCAAATATACCAATCATAATAAATACCCATGATATATTCGATCCAAAATTCGCCACAGGAACTAACGAATGACGAATACGCATAAAGTTATAATCTTGCGCATCTTGAATTGCGTGTCCTACTTCATGTGCTGCCACTGCTGTACCAGCAACTGAATGTCCATAATAGTTATCTGTTGATAATCGAACCGTCTTGGCCGTTGGATCATAATGGTCTGATAAATGACCTGGTGTTTCTTCCACAGCTACATTGTATAATCCATTTTCATCTAAAATTTTTCGAGCCACTTCCGCTCCTGTCATACCTGATGTTGAATAAACTTGTGAATACTTGCTATAGGCACTTCGTACTCTTGACTGTGCATACAACGGTATGATCATTATGATCGCGAAGTAAATTAAATAAAACATCATGAACCTCCATTGAAGTTTTAATTATAGTACTTCTCATTCTATTTTCTTCTGCCACTATTGTCAATGAATAAACCTTACAATCCATATCTTTACTTATTACATTATCTATTTTTAGAATGCACATTACTTTTTCTTTTTTCTCTCTCTCCTTTATACTTTCTCCATCCAACATAAGTTAATGTGAATAAAATAAGTCCCCCAGTAATTGTCATAAACCAAATGAGAGAAGGTGCAATTTCATCCTTTTTTACTGTGTGAAATATCTTTTGCAAATCCCCTTTAATAATCCCTAATTGCATTTGGCCACCTTTCGTTTTTAACATAACGTTACGAAATTCATCCAAATAAGATAAATGAACATTTACACGCTGTACCTCGTTTTCTGGCAAAGCAATCATTAAACTTGGATAAATAATATTGAATTCATTTAAAAATGTATTTAATGTTTGTTGAAACTGCCCAGCATCTTCTTTTTCCATCGCTTTTTCCATTTGAGAAAAGGCATCCATTACTTTCCTTTCTCTTTCCATCCAAAGTGGTTGATATTTCGATACTTGTGCATCAACAGCAAGTTGTAATGCCAACACATTATCCATTTTAGCTTGCTTACCTAAACCTTCTTCAGAGAGCGATTGCTGCGCCTTGTCGTAAGCTAAAGAAATAACTCTAACTTGATCTGGTGTTACTTCATGCTTCTTTTCATTCCCCTTCATTAAAAATTGCTCTGAGAAAAGTTGTAATACTTGTACCGCTTTTTCATCTTCATTACGCTTCACTAACTGTAACGAGTCGTCTAACAACCCTGTTAGCTCATTCCACTCTTCAGCATATATACGTAACGGAAACATTATAATTAGAAATGCTATCAATCCAATTAATGTTCTCTTCATCCCGGTCCCCCCTATAACTACTAGTACAAAATATGTTAATTGGGACAAGAATAGAACAGAACTAAACCGAAAAATATATTATCGTTTTACAAAGAAAAAATTCTCTTTAAGCAGAGAATTTTTTCTTTGACATCCTTTTCTTTTTTTACGAAATATCTATATAAGCTATAACAAAGTATACTACCACCTAAAATGAATAATAAAATAGCACACGCAGCATGCATAAAGAACTCCTCTGGTAGCATTAATATAACTGGATCCGTTTCAATATCAAACATCCAATAATCATTACTGAATAAAAGCTTATGGAATAATACAAAGCTCTTTTCAAAATTAATAGCGATTGGTAACATAAGCGCTATCGGAAAAATGATTGTTAAAATCGATCCGTGCAGTAAAAACTTTTCATTTTTCTTTTTTAATAAATAAATTCCACCTATCACTGCAATCATAATTGTCGCATACATCACATATTGAATCTTTACTAAAATATTTTTAACATCTACAAAATGAATACGGCCATTTGTAGACATATCTAATGTTGGCAAATGTAATGCTCCGTCATAAAACGGGGATAAATATGTAATAAGCACATCGTAATTTCTTTTAATTTCATCCTTCGTCATATCCGCTAAATCAGGAATATTTAAAAAATCAATTTCAAAATAATACAGCCATTTTCCATACACAACTGCCGTTGTTGCGAGTGCAAAAATAGAAAATGCTATGCTATATGAAACAACTAAAGTAATCAATCGATCCAATATTTTTGTACCACTCTTATTTTTCTCCATGTTCTCCCCCTAAATGTTCTAACCATCATAAAGAAAATTGTTTCCTGTGCTCACGTAAGCAACAATAATATGTAATACATAGTACAGCAACGCTTAACCAAAACGTAAAATAACCAATTTCCTCTACAAACAAATGCATAATTCCATATCGTGGCATTTGCCAAAATAAATAATCAATTGCATCGTTATGCAACGTCCACACACCCGCTACTATAAAATGCCATTTTTTTATACGGTAAAATGGAGCATATAAAACACCTTGCACTGCCATCGCAAAGTGCGAAAGCATTAACATGTAGCCCATAAGGCCAATAGGACCTTTTACGTAAATCATAATCGCATTTACAACAACAGCCCAAATACCATATTTTATTAAAGTAACAATCGCTAGCGCTTCTATTAATCCCCAGTTTCTCTTTGTCAAAAAAGCAATTAAAACAAAGACAAAAAAGAGACTCGCCATAGGACTATCTGGTACAAACGGCCAAAATATAGGTGACGTTTCTTTCAGTTGATTTCCGTACCATATAAACCCGTAAATTGTACCTAATATGTTAACAACCAATAAAAATAATAATACCGAGCGTTGTCTTAACATTGCATACAAGTACACCAATCTGTATGTCCAACACCTTTCAAGCAAAGTAATTCATTCACTAAATCCTACTCTATTATAACAAACTTCATCCAACTAAATAGAAAAGCTGACTACAAATTTTGTAGTCAGCTTTTTATTATTTTTTATTATACTTTGCAACGAATTCCGAAAGCTTCTTCAGTTCCTCATCTGTACCTTTAAATACACCTTTAGGCATGGAACCTTTTCCATCTTTCGCAATTTTAGCAATTTCTTCTGGCTTTAAAGTTAAGTTTTGCAGTGCTGGTGCTGCCGCCCCGCCCTGTAAGTTGTCACCATGACATGTTAAACAAGTATTTTTTTGCATTAATTTATAGCCATCATCATTTTTATCAACTGGCGCGGTTTTTACAATTGCTCCTTGTTTCTTTGCAGCTTCCCAGTCGTGGTGTGCTACAGATTCCCAAGTTAAAAAGATAATCGATGCAATTGCTAAAAGCATAAATCCAGTTGCTACAGGACGCTTCAATGGACGTCTTTCTGGACCTCGATCAAGAAATGGAGCTAACAGTAATGCACCAAACGCAATCCCTGGCATAATAAACGCTCCAATTACAGTAAATGAACCGGAAGCATAAGAATACTTTAATAACTGATACAAGAATAAGAAATACCAATCTGGAAGTGGTATATATCCAGCATCTGTTGGATCCGCCATTCTCTCAAGCGGCGACGGATGCGCCACTGTTAAACATAAATAACCGATTAAAAAAACTGCACCAACCATCCATTCTTTTAACAAGAAGTTCGGCCAAAATGCTTCTGTTTTCCCTGGGTATTCAGAATAGTCTTTTGGAATATTTGGTTTCCGAGCTACCGGTACCCGAGAATCTCCTACAAACTTCATCCCTTTGCCGCGATGCATAATCTCCCTCCTTTAGTTCTTTCCCCTTTAATTTAGCAATCTCTTATAGTGGACCGGAAATACCTTGTTTGCGAATCATGATGAAGTGGAAGGCCATTAAACCTAGAAGTGCTGCTGGTAAGAAGAAGACGTGAATAGCAAAGAAGCGAGTTAATGTTTGAGCGCCAACAATTTCGGAATGACCAGCGAGTAATGTTTTAATATAAGGACCAATGAGCGGTGTTTGCTCTGCAATTTGAATCCCTACTTTTGTAGCAAATAAAGCTTTCATATCCCACGGTAATAAATATCCGGTAAAACCAAGACCTAACATAACAAAGAAAATAAGAACACCAACAATCCAGTTTAACTCACGGGGCTTTTTATACGCACCTTGGAAGAAAACTCTGAGTGTATGTAAAAACATCATTACAATTACGAGACTAGCACCCCAGTGGTGCATACCACGAACAATTTGCCCATAAGCAACTTCATTTTGTAAATAGTAAACTGATTCCCAAGCATTTTTAATATCAGGCACATAATACATCGTCAAAAACATTCCAGATAAAATTTGAATTACAGTAACGAAAAAGGTAAGTCCTCCAAAGCAATAGACGAATGCAGAAAAGTGATGTGCCGGGTTTACATGTTCAGGTACTTCATGATCAGCGATATCACGCCATATCGGTGTAATATCTAATCTTTCATCTACCCAATCATAAATTTTATTTAACATCTACTTTGCACCCCCTCTTGGCTTCGCTTTTCCTAGATACAGCGTTCCATCTTTCACTTTAGACTCGTACACATCCAGCGGAGCAAGGGGTGGCGTACCTTTAATGTTCATCCCATCTTTTGTATAACGCCCCCCGTGACATGGACAAAAGAATTGATTCGGATGTGCTTTGTCCGAATTCCAGTTAACTGTACATCCTAAATGTTTACATACTGGAGAGAACGCAACAATGTCTCCGCTTTCATCTTTATGAACCCAAGCCGATTTTGGTTCTTCAGACTTGTACCAACCATCAACCTGTTTCACTTTAAAATCGAAACGCTTCGGCTCTGTTGTAATATCCTTTACTTGCGCAACAGCAACCATATCTGTTCCGGCTTCTTTTCTTAACACCGGATCAAGCGCAAATCGCGTCATCGGCATTAAAATACCGGCAGCCATAAAGCCTCCTACCCCTGTGAGTGTGTAATTTAAAAATTGTCTTCTTGACACGCGATGTTCTTTCTCGCTCACGAAAATTTCCCCCCTCTATCAGAAATTGTCCCCTCGTGATAAATTATATAAAAAATAAAAACTAGGACACTATCATGATATAATACGCTCATGCACAGGTCAATATCATACTACTCATAATAATAAGAACTTTCTGTTTATTGTGAGTTTCCCCACTTCTCTTCCAACATCACCATTATATTTTTTATATGTGCATGAATAACTTCTCTTTTTGCTTGATCACTAAATTGTTCTAATGCTAATGAAGGAAACCAAAATAAATCTCCCTGTAACTCTTGCATATCCTCTTTCCATGAAAAATCACTTGTAACATAAGCAATATGCTTAAAACCTTCGCTTCGTAAATGATTTGTCCATTCTTGCAAACGACCTTTTTCATTCTTTTGACTTTCTACCAAATACGTAAACGCAGGTAGTAAAAGCACTCTTCCTTTATACTCTCTTTCCAATTCCGTGCTCAACAATTCGATAAATTCACCTTGTTCTACAACCATTTTCATTTCTTGTGCTGCCGAAATTGATAAAAGCGGTATTACTCCTGTATCAACATACTCTCTTGCTTGTTCAAACTGTTCCACATCTTTTACACTCCACTTCAAATTCCTTCCCTCCTTCACTTACAAATGACAGAACTTTCACTTTATATATATTAAACCATACTAAAAGAGGTAAAAAAAGAAAAACTACCCAATATAGGTAGTTTTTCTTGGTGAAAGTCTGAAATTTGTAAAAATTTATTAATCCAAATAAATTCTATAAAGTCTTTAACTCGGCCGTTAATCTATGAAACGCTTCCTTATCTTGCTTATCTAACGCTTCATCAATTTGTTTCAAAAGGCGTTCTCTCCTAAATGAAAATACACTTTCTTCCAAAAACCTTTCTGCAAGTAAACGATCTTTTTCATTTACTTCAATATGCTTTGGTAGATATGGGTTTTCTTCTAATACAGCTACATAATTCGCATTTTGAAACGATGATTTAAAGTTGAGTTGAATATAAATATCTTCATCTCGATTTAAACGAATATCATGAAACGATTTTTCAGCATCTGTTGTCATAACATTTTGTTTAAAAAAGTGAAACGGTGTGTCTTTCACACAATTCGCTGACATCACTAAGCCACGCGGACAATATTTTGCATGCTCTACGAAGTGGACTTTATGCATCAATTGGTCGTGACTCATTAAATAATTCAGAATCCATACACATTCACGCTGTTTCAGTTGGTAATTATTCAAAAACCATTTTACAAAATCCTTCTTCTCGTTTACAGAAACAGGGGTATTCATAGCAATTAAGTCCCTCCTCTGTCTTTCTCTTTTCTTTTTAGATTCAAGAAGCGGCATTCAGTTTCCTTCCAACTTATGAAAAATCCTCTAAATTATATAACAACTCTTCAATATGAATTTGTGTCGGGTCTAGTTGTAATAACTGGGTAAATACTTCTTTCGCCTCTTTTCGCTTTCCTTCTTCCAATAAGAAATAACCGTATTCTTCTAAGAAGTCTGGATGATTCTTAAAAGAAGTATATGCACTTTCATAGTGTTTTAATGCATCCGAATACATTTCTAATTGTTTTTTTGCATACGCAAGGTCCCAAAGTAGTTGTGTATCTGGTTCTCCACTATCAATAGCACGCTCTACAATTGCAATTAACTCTTCGTACTTTTCTTGTCCTTTTAAGATATACGCATATTTTAATGTTGCGCCTAAATGCCCTGGGTCTAACTCAAGTGCTTTTTGAAGAACTTCCTCTGCTTCTACTATTTTTCCTAATTTCGCCGCAATGTTCGCTAACTCTACATAAAACGGAACTGAAAGCTCATCTACTTTAATTCCTTCATGAAGCGTTTCATAGCTTTCTTGAAGCATTCCTTCTTTTTCATAGCTTTTCGCTAAATACATGTACAGTGATGCGTACTCAGGGTCTAATTCTTTTAGTTCTTGCCAAGCACCGATTGCTCTCTGATATTCTTCACCTTGGTATAATGTGAAGGCATATCCAAATAATGAGTGAATATCTTTTTGTTCCTCTAGGCCTGCTTCATAATAAGAAATCGCCTCTTCCCAGTTTCCAATCGCACTTAACGTTTCTGCAAGGCGAAGTGCGATCACAACACCACCCATTACTTTATGTTCAGCTAATAGCGATTCATAATAAGTAATTGCCTTTTGTTCTTCACCTTTACTACTATATAATTCTGCTAACCCAAACGTAATAACAGGTTCATCAGGCATCATTTCTTTCGCCTTTAATAGTTTTTGCTCTGCTACATCATCAAAACCTTGCATTTGGAATAAATCTGCAACAAGTAATAACGATTGAACATATAAATCGTCATTTTCTGGAATATCATGAAGTACTTCAATCGCTTCATCTTCTTTATCTAGATCAATATATAATTCTGCTAAAAATACAGTGAATTCACTTTCTTCCGGATACAGTAAACGTAAGTCTTCAGTAATCGCTAATGCCTCATCTGTAAATCCAAGTGTATGATAGTAACGAGCGATATCATACTTCTCTTCATCATTTGCAATTTTTAATTGTTCTTTTAATAATTGTAATCCTTTTTCCGCTTCACCATTTTCAATATATGAAACAGCTTGTTCAAACTTTTGCATAAACGTCTCCTTTAATTCTAAAAAATATTCTCTTCTGTTCATTTATCATAAGCAACTCACTGTTAGAACGCAACCTTTAGAATGAGCATGCTTCTTCTTATACTTCTTCTTACAGAGTAGGTAATTGTTCAAAAGGTTCGGATATGACACCGATACCTTATCATCATCTTCTATTGTACCGCTTTCTTTTATGACCGTGCAAATAACTTCTCTCACTAATTATCAAGCCATACAAACCGTGATTTACAGAACAACTTAATTACCAGTCTTCAACCTTTATTTTTAATACGATAAAAAAGGCTCCTATAATAGGAGCCTTCACAATCTCTTAAGAATATGTTTCTTCTTTCTGTACTTGCTCATTTACAAGCTCTTTCAGCAACTCTATAATTTCATCATTTTCTTCTTTCAAACCGACAGTAATACGAATACCATCATCGATACCAAATGCAGCACCAGAACGAACGATATATCCTTTTTTCATTAATCGTTCGAAAGCTTCATTACCTGGTATACCAAGTTTTAAGAAAATGAAATTTGTTTGAGATGGATAATAGAATACGTTATATTCTTTACAAAATGCATAATACTGATTTAGACCTTCAGCATTCTTTTTCACACAATCTTGTAAAAAGGCTTGATCTTCTAATGCAGCGAGTGCTACAGATTGCGCTACAGTTGATGTATTGAATGGTAACCTCGCTACTTCTAGCTGTCCGATTAACTTCGCATCCCCAATCGCATATCCGATACGAAAAGCAGCTAAACCATATGCTTTTGAAAACGTGCGTAAAACCATAAGATTTTCATACTTTTCAAGAAGTGGCAATGTTTGCGGATAGTCTTCTGCTTCCGCGTATTCATAATATGCTTCGTCCATAATAACGAGAGCCGACTTAGGAACTGATTCTAAAAATGAAAGTAATTTTTGTTTCTCAACATATGTACCTGTCGGATTATTCGGATTACAAATCCATACAATTTTCGTTTTATCATCTACTTGCTCTAGCATTGCATCTAAATCGTGAATACCGTCTTTAAGTGATACTTCACGAACTTCTGCTCCTTCAATAACAGCATGGTGATGATATTGTGAAAACGTAGGATTCGCCATTACAACGTTTGTTCCTTCATGTAGTAACGCTCGGCTAATCATTTGAATGACTTCATCTAATCCACTACCAAATAGTAGTTGTTCTGCTTTTACACCTAAATGTTCCGCTACTTTTGTCCGAAGTTCAAAGGCATATCCATCTGGATAAAGGGCATATTGGCTCGCTAAAGAAGTTAATGCTTCTGTCACACGCGCTGAGCAACCGAATGGATTTTCGTTCGATGCTAATTTCACAATTTTCGATAATCCATATTCCCTTTTTACTTCTTCAATGTTTTTCCCAGGCACATACGCTCTCAAAGTTAACAATTGCTCTTTCACTCTCATTTTTCTTCCCCCAGTCATTTCATTCAATTTGATTACAATACAGTTATAGCCCCTTACTGTAATCTTTTATCATAACCGTCACTATTACGAGAATACCTCTAAATGAGCACTTCACAACACTTCGCTATCATTTTAAACCATATCTTTTTGAAATGCCTCTAACGCAATATGAACAGTCTCATCTGAAATAGATACGACATTCACTACCCCATATTCCTGCATAAGCACCATATGAATTGCTCCTGCATTTGCTTTCTTATCTTGTTTCATCAATTGAACGAGGCGCTCTACATTCAAATCTCTTGGCATTTTTGGATAGCCGTATTTCAAGAACCACTGCTTCATATCTTCATAAGCAAGATCAACCTTGTACACTTGCTCACTTAAAAATATGGCGAATAACATTCCAACCGCTACGCCGTCACCGTGAGTAATATTCCCATACCCTAGCTCTTTTTCAAGAGCATGTCCTAACGTATGTCCAAAGTTCAAATGGGCACGTACACCCTTCTCTGTTTCATCTTGTGACACAACATTTGCCTTTATAGGAATCGCCTTCGTTAATATATGGATTAACTTCTCATCACGAAGATCCGCTAATGTTTGCACTTCTTCTTTTAACCAATGATATAGCTCCACATCACCAATAAGAGCATGCTTTATCACCTCTGCATAACCTGAACGCCACTCTTTTTCAGGAAGAGACTGTAAAAACGGTGTATGATATACAACCGCTTCTGGCTGATGGAATGCACCAATCATATTTTTACCTAACGGATGATTAATCGCTACTTTCCCACCTACTGCGCTATCGTGCGCTAATAAAGTCGTCGGAACCTGCACAAAGCGAATACCCCGCATAAAAGATGCGGCAACAAAACCAGCTAAATCTCCAATCATTCCGCCTCCAAGTGCAAGAATTAAAGAATTTCTATCTAATTTATTTTCAAGAGCTGACGTATGAGCCGCATAGAAATTTTCGAAAGACTTCTCTTTTTCGCCACTTGGTACAACAAACGAAAACACGTCCTGCTCCACTTGTAATGCATCGATAACTGTCTGTAAATGTAGTGATGCAACAGCTTCATCTGAAATGATCATTACGTTAGATACAGCTGGCTGCATATTTTGAACGATCATTGTTAAGTTTGACAACGCTTCTTTACCAACATGTACATCATATTCTTTTGATTTCGTTTGAATATGTATGTTTCCCATTAAAATCCCCTCGCATATTCATTATGTTTCTCAATATTTTCACGAATTAGTTCCATACGATCTAATCCGAATTGTTCTATTAAAGCTGTTGCTAATTCCCAAGCCACAACCGCTTCTGCAACGACACTAGCTGCTGGCACTGCACAACTATCTGAACGTTCAATGCTCGCTGTAAAAGGCTCTTTCGTATCAATATCTACACTTTGAAGAGGTTTATAAAGTGTAGGTATCGGTTTCATCACACCGCGCACAACAATTGGCATTCCAGTCGTCATACCGCCTTCTAATCCACCTGCATTATTTGTTCTTCTTGTATATCCATGCTCCTCATTCCATAGAATTTCATCATGAACTTCACTTCCCGGTCTATGCGCTGCTTCAAAACCAATTCCAATCTCGACACCTTTAAAAGCATTAATACTCATAATTGCAGCTGCTAATTTCGCATCCAGTTTTCGATCATAATGCACGTAGCTACCTACTCCAATTGGCATTCCTTCCACAATTACTTCAACGATTCCACCAATTGAATCACCATTTGCTTTCGCATCATCAATCGCTTTCATCATTTGGTTACCAGCTTCGTCATCTAAGCAACGTACAGGAGATGCTTCTGTAATACTCTTTAATTCTTCAATTGAACTATACGTAACCTCCTTAGCTTGTACACCGCCAATTTCAATTACATGGCCCGCCACTTTAATACCAAGTTCTGCTAACACCTTTTTAGCAACCGCACCAGCAGCAACACGCACCGTCGTTTCGCGCGCTGACGAACGTTCCAGTACATTCCTCATATCTCTATGACCATATTTAATTGCACCATTTAAATCAGCATGCCCAGGCCTTGGTTTTGTCACTTTCCTTTTTATCTCTTTTTCTTCCTGCTCAGTTAAAGGCTCTGCCCCCATAATTTTTGTCCAATGGGCAAAATCACGATTTTCAACAACGAGTGCAATAGGGGAACCTAATGTTTCTCCATGTCTAACACCACTTAAAATTTGCACTTGATCCGTTTCAATTTGCATGCGTCTACCACGCCCATATCCCTTTTGCCTTCTAGCTAACTCTTCGTTTATATCATCCGCTACTAAAGACAATCCTGCTGGAACACCTTCTATAATCGTTGTAAGTTGCGGACCATGAGATTCACCAGCCGTAATATATCGCATACGTTATTCCTCTTTTCGTATATGTATTTATCTCACTATATTAACTTTTATCATTCTAAAAATATTAAAGAAATTATATCATAAATCGACCATTTTCTTATTCTATATTTCCGATAGGCCTAATTTAAATATCAATATATCATAACAGCTCAAACTTCGTAACTAATTGAAAATAAAAAAAGTGCAAGAAGAATACCCCTATTCTCCTTGCACTTTTTACTATTATCACAGTGATTAAAGCGTTTACAAATTATTTCAAAATAATTAGTAAATCCATTCATTCATTAATTTTGAGTAGTCAACTAATTCTTCTTCTTTAAAGAAAATAGCAATCTCGCGCTCTGCGCTTTCTAAAGAATCAGAACCATGAATAATATTTTTCGCAACAGTTACACCGAAATCTCCACGAATTGTTCCAGGAGCTGCTTCATGTGGTCTTGTTTTCCCCATCATGTTACGCGCTGTATCTACTACACCTTCACCTTGCCATACCATTGCGAATACAGGTCCAGATGTAATAAAGTCTACTAACTCACCAAAGAAAGGTTTTTCCTTATGCTCAGCGTAGTGTTGTCCAGCAATTTCCGGAGTGACTTGCATTAATTTTGCACCAACTAATTGAAATCCTTTTTTCTCAAAACGAGCTACAATTTCCCCAATGAAGGCACGTTGTACACCGTCTGGTTTTACCATTAGAAATGTTTTTTCCATAAAAAATCTCTCCACTTCTGAATTATGTATGTAATTGTATATCCCCACACACATATTATCACCCTTATCACAATTGTGCAATAGTTTTGAAATAGAGAGATTATTTTATTTTTTAGAATAAACATTAAAATTTTCGTTTTCCAATATACTTTGCAACATTTTGTAATGCATACTTTGCTTTTCCACGTGGGAGTGGTTTTATTATTTCTAAAGCTTTATGTAAATAACGTTCACTAAACGCAAATGCTTGATCAATTGCTGGACTATTTTTTACAGCATCAATAATTTCTTGCATTTCACTTGCTGTTGTATTTTCATGTACAGATGTGATTTTTTGACGAAGTACTGGATCTTCCATCGCATATAAAGCAGGGAGCGTTATGTTTCCTTGTAATAAATCTCCACCAGCAGGTTTTCCAAGTTTCTCTTCTGTGGAAACGAAGTCTAAAATGTCATCAATAATTTGATAAGACATTCCTACAAAATACCCATACCAAAATAGACGATTTACTGTATCACGATTAGCACCAGCAGCAATCGCTCCCAATTGACAACTCGCGGCAATTAATAATGCTGTTTTTCGCTTTATTCTTCTTAAATACGTTCTTAAATTTTGGTCATAATTGTATTTATCTTTAATTTGTTCAATTTCACCTTTACAGACTTCTAAAATAGTATGTGATAACGCTTGATGCGCCTCTGGGATTTCGATATTTGTTATACATTCAAGAGACTTAGCGAACAAATAGTCCCCTGTATACATCGCAATACGATCTCCCCATTTCGCATTCACAGTCGCACTGCCGCGTCGTAAAAATGCAGCATCAATAACATCATCGTGAACAAGAGAAGCCATATGAATAAGCTCTAACGCAACAGCAACATGCTTAATCGCATCTAACTTATAATCTCCAAATTTCCCTGCAAGCAACACAAATACAGGACGAATTCGCTTCCCACCAGCTTCAATAAGTTGTAATGCTGCTTCTTCTACTAATGGCTGTTCAGAAGCAACTGTCTTTTTTAATTCTTTTTCTATCACATTAATATCCGATCGTAAAAAAGAGTACATAAGTTGTAACTTCATATTGTTCACCTTAACCTAAAACTTCTTTTTTCTTTTTTCTATTTTGATTCTGGTTTAATACCTAAATGCATCGCTGCTACCCCAAAAGTAAATGGTTTCACTTGCACACGTTCAAGTCCAGCTTGCTCAAACATTTGGGCCAATTCTTTCATCCCTGGGAATGCACTAGCAGATTCTTGAAGCCATGAATATTCTTTATAACTTTTCGCAAACATCTTTCCAAATAACGGCATGATATATTTAAAGTATAAAATATACCCTTGTCGAAAACCAATCATTGTTGGTTGAGATGTTTCTAAACAGATTACTTTTCCACCTGGTTTTACTACACGCGTCATTTCTTTTAATACGTGCATATAATCCGGTACGTTACGTAAACCAAACCCAATTGTTACATAATCAAACGTATTATCTTCAAATGGAAGCTCCATTGCATTCCCATGTAGAAGTTCTACTTGTTTTAATTGTAACGCCTCTACCTTTTGCTTACCGACAGATAACATATTTTCACTGAAGTCTAAGCCAACAACCTTTCCTTGCTCACCTACCGCTCCAGCTAGCGCAATTGTCCAATCTGCGGTTCCGCAGCATACATCAAGCGCTTTACTGCCAGGTTGTACATCCATAATTCGCATCGTTTCTTTACGCCACGCTTTATGTCTTTGAAAACTAATTACAGAATTCATCACATCGTATTTATCAGAAATCTTTTCAAATACGTCATGTACTCTTTCTTCTTTTGATTGTTGCATGCTCGTACCTTCTTCCAATGTAAAATTGCTTATGTCTTCTATTTATCCCTTAACACAGAATTTATTTCATTTACGTCTGTGTGATTTTCTAAAAATTGTTTTTCTTTCTTTCTCAATTCCATCATCCAACCATTAATCACTACTTCTGCTTTATCCCCTAAAGCATCTTGCACCGCTTGAAAAACAGGTGAATGTTGTTTATCAGCATACAATTGAATTTCTTTTTGAAGGCGATTTCCACCTAATACGTATGTAATAAATGGCTTCCAATGTGATAAATGAAAATGATCACATGTTTTTTGAAGGAGCGCAGACTCAATCGTTACTACGCTTTTCATTATGTCATCCGTCGTTTCATGCGCTTTTTGGTATAACATAATTTTGTGTTCATTTATCTCTTTAATTCCTTCAGCAAGTGCACGAATTAAAACAATATCACGATTCATAGACAATAAATAATAATATAGTCCACTATAGTAATCGCCTGCAAGTACTGTTAATTGACGACATTTATGGAATTCAATCTCTTCCTCGCCTGCTTTATTTGATACCCTTTCATGCGTATCAAGCGCAATTTGTACAAGCATAATTGTTACTACGTAATGCTCAATTTGTTCTATATGTAAGTTTGCACTCTTTAAAGCACCATATAACAATGCTATCTTTTCTTCATCAATAAATGGTTCTTCAATATAGTTTATAAAATAAGGATGGCGTAATTTCTCCATCAATTTCTCTTTTATACCCGCATACCCTCCGTAGATGTCACACACAAAAAATCACCCTTGTTTTCTAATTCATAAAACTTATTATAACACATACACTCTATTTTCTATAACCAAAACTTGGTTACACCTACCATTCATGTAAGCAATCTTTCTAATCTCACTCTGTCTAGCTAAAACTATATCATTTATTTACTAAAAAAAAGAAAAGCAGTTTCCCGCTTTTCTTTACTTCGCTTTAATAAACGATAAAATTTCACTGCGCGCTGCAGCATCATTTTCAAGCACACCACGCACTGCTGTCGTTACTGTTTTCGCACCTGGTTTTTTCACACCACGCATCGTCATACACATATGTTCTGCTTCTACTACTACCATTACACCATGAGGCTCTAGTACTTCCATAATAGAGTTCGCTACTGTTGATGTAATACGTTCTTGCAGTTGTGGACGACGTGCAATTGTATCTACAGTACGAGCTAATTTACTTAACCCTGTCACCTTTCCACCTTGCGGAATATATGCAACGTGAGCAACTCCATAGAATGGAACTAAATGATGCTCACACATCGAATAAAATGGGATATCTTTTACTAGTACAAGCTCTTCGTGATCTTCTCCGAATACTTTATGCAAATGCTCTTTCGGATCTTCATGCATACCTGAGAACACTTCTGCGTACATTTTTGCAACACGCTTTGGCGTATCAAGTACTCCCTCACGATTTGGATCATCCCCAATCGCCTCTAAAATAAGGCGTACTGCATGTTCAATTTGTTCTAAATTAACTTTTGCCATCCGCTAGCCCTCCCGAAAACCTAAAAGTGATACGAACACATTCTAGCATATTTATGTTTTTAAAAGCAAAAAGAAGAGTTCCCAAAAAGGAAACTCTTCTTCCCTGTTAATATGTAAGGATTATTTAACCGCATCTTTTAACGCTTTACCAGGTTTGAATGCAGGTACTTTACTTGCAGCGATTTCAATCTCCTCACCTGTTTGTGGGTTACGACCTTTACGAGCCGCACGCTCACGAACTTCGAAGTTACCGAATCCGATCAGTTGTACTTTATCACCTTGTTTTAAAGCTTCTAAGATAGAATCAAAAACAGCGTCTACTGCTTTTGTTGCGTCCTTTTTAGAAAGGGAACTTGCTTCTGCAACAGCATTGATTAAATCTGTCTTGTTCATGCCATTCACCTCCTCCCAAAGATAAGACTGTATAATGATCATAAAATGAGTCTTACTTTCATTTGTAGGCAATTTTTACAAATTCTATACTACAAAGATGTAGATAAATCATTATCAACGCCTATATTATACGATTCTCCTTTATAATTCAATATTTTTAAGGAAATTGTTACTCTGAAAATGTGAAAATCTGATGAAACTTGACAATTTACAACAATGTATTAGATAATGACTGTTTATTTTTCTATTTTATAATCGGAAAAACAAAAAACCCCTCTACAGTGAGAGGGATTTTTCTTATAGTATAATCGCAATTAATCCGCCAGATCCTTCATTAATAATTCTTTCTAGCGTTTCTTTTAATTTATATCTAGCATTTTCTGGCATTAAAGATAATTTCGCCTGAATTCCTTCTCGAACAATCGAGCTAAGCGAACGTCCAAATATATCAGAATTCCAAATTGATAACGGATCATCTTCAAAATCTTGCATTAAATAACGAACTAATTCTTCACTTTGCTTTTCAGTACCAATGATCGGCTCAAACGTTGACTCTACATCTACTTTAATCATATGAATAGATGGCGCTACCGCTTTTAACTTCACACCAAACCTTGAACCATGACGAATAATTTCTGGCTCATCTAAGCTCATATCCGCTAGCGCAGGGGCTGCTACACCATATCCTGTTTGCTTAACCATACGCAATGCATCTGCCACTTGGTCGTATTCTATTTTCGCATGAGATAAATCGAGCATAAGCTTCAATAAATGATCTTTCCCTCGAATTTCTACTCCTACTACTTCTTTTAAAATCTGATCATATAATTCATCTGGCGCATATAAATCAATCTCCGCCACACCTTGCCCCATATCAATGCCAGCTAGGCTCGCTCGATCAATAAATTCATATTGACTAAACTGCCAAACAACGCGATCCACATCACGAAGACGTTTTATATCCTTCACAGTTTCTTGAACTGCTTCTTGATAACTTTGACGCAACCAATGCCCTTCATTTAGCACCATTACCCAGCTCGGAAGGTTCACATTCACTTCTAATACAGGGAATTCAAATAGTGCTTCACGAAGTACATTATATACATCTGTTTCTCTTAAACTCTCCACACTCATTGCAATAACCGGGATATCATATTCTTCTGATAAACTTTGGCGTAATTGCTCTGTATCTGGATGATACGGCTGTACCGTATTAATTATCATAATGAAAGGTTTTCCTACTTCTTTCAACTCATTTACAACGCGTTCTTCTGCCTCTATATAATCTCTTCTTGGAATTTCACCAATTGTTCCATCTGTTGTAATTACAACACCAATTGTTGAATGTTCTTGAATTACTTTACGCGTGCCGATTTCTGCAGCTTCATGGAATGGAATAGGTTCTTCATACCAAGGGGTATTAATCATGCGCGGGCCATTCTCATCTTCATAGCCCTTCGCTCCTGGAACCGTATATCCAACACAATCTACTAATCGAATGTTCACTTCAAGTCCTTCATCTACTTCGATAGAAACCGCTTGGTTTGGAACAAACTTCGGTTCCGTCGTCATAATTGTACGACCAGCAGCACTTTGAGGCAATTCATCCTGCGCTCTTTGACGGTCAGACTCATTCTCAATATTTGGAATAACTACAAGTTCCATAAATTTTTTAATGAATGTTGATTTCCCTGTTCGAACAGCTCCTACAACTCCAAAATAAATATCACCGCCTGTTCGTTCTGCAATATCTTTAAAAATATCTACCTTTTCCAAGTGATTCCCTCCCTCAAAATTTTTGGGAATAATTCCGCGTTTATAGTCAACTAATACCTTCTCTAACGTTGCCTATAATATCTGATATAATATAATGGTATTCTAGAAGTTCGGACAATATATCATATAATTTTGTCCAATTTCATATGACTATTAAAAAATATCTTTTGTTTGCATCGTAAGTTGTATAACATAAAAAACCTTTCTTCTAGAACTTATTCACTAAAAGAAAGGTTCATGACTTATGATTTTAAAAAAATTGGTTCTCCGTTCTTTACTGTGTACGGTAAAGAATAAGCTGGTACAAACGGGGAACCTTTCGAAAGTATATTTCGAATATCTTCTCCCTCCGTAAACTGCCCTTCATTTTTTTTCAAAGCGTCATATAAGTCGATTCTATAATCAACAAAAACTTCTCCTTTTTCATTAATTACAAAAGGAAGCCCTTTACCAGAATATGGACTTGTCACTTGTGGCACATCTTTATATCCTAGTTTTTTGAAATCCAATTCATATACACCATCTGAAATTACTTTTTTAAAAGGTGGATATTGATGTTCATCACGATACATCCTAAGTTTTAAAGATAATTCCTGAATTTGTTCAGCCATCCTAACATCAATTAACTTTACTGTTGGATTTGTTTCAACGTCTATTAATACGTATTGATATACTCCTCCACTTTCATATGCATTCCCTGGCGCTTCTTGTATGTAACGCGGAGCAATCTGTTGAAAATCGATTGGATACTTTTGATAAATAGGTGTACTCATATCCCTCGTCTTAATTGGCAATATCCCATCATTTTGCTCCTTAAATGTGACAACAGCTTTTTGAACAACCTGTAGCTGATCTTCATAAGGAACCGCATTTTGCTTCATATTTTCTTTCGGATACAGACACCCCGTTAAAAGGCTCATACAACAAAATATTAAAATAATATGGACTTTTTTCACTAGCATCACCTTTTCATACTAATATAACTTGCTCCGTATGTAGTATTTTCGAGACCATTCCATTTACTGCTGTACAGGTCCACTAAATACAACAAGAAAAATAACAATTCCTGACACAACCATAAGGGTGTACGCTACTAACGCTGTAATCCCTTTCAAAAATTTATTCTTTATTTTATGTCTACTTAATAAAATAAAACTTACTGCAAAAAACATAAATCCAATTGCCCCTAAAGCCAACCACATTTTCATAAGCCCTTCTGACATATACACACCCCTTTTTATTAATCTATTTTTATACTATTTTAACAAATTAAAATCTTTAAACAAATACAAAAAGAACATTTTACTACAAATCGCAAATATGTAACTTTAATCAATAGGTTTTTCAGCATCTTCCACCAATCTAGATAAAAATAAAACCGAAGCGATTATATCTCTCGCTTCGGTTGACCAAATATGCCCAAAAACAGCTCTATTCCCATTCTTTCATGGCTATCATATGCAATCTACAAACTCTTTGTTTCTCATAATTTATTTTTTAAACATTTTGCTTAACGAGCCAAAATCCGCTGGCATATTATTATTAATAATCGCTTTTACAATTTGATCCTCTTGCTCTTTCGGCACTTCACGTCCCGCCATAAGAGCCACTTGATGAATCAATTGACGAAGTACAGTTTCATCACGTAAATTCGCATTTTGCACGGATGATGCTAATTTAAAAATATCCTCTTTATTTACTTTCGCTTCCTTCTCAATATTATTAAAAATGTTATTATCCATTCTTTTCACCCTCTCCTCAAGTTACTCTTCATCCTATGCAAAAATAAATAAATGGTGAAAAGACCCATAAAATAAAAAAGCGACAGAAGTACAAATGTACTTCTGTCGCTTTTCTTTACAGTAAGTCAGGTATAGCTTCCACTTCATGTTTTCGAACACGTCCCATTAATGAGCCTACCGCATCTTTTACGTTATTCCCATTGAACAGCACGTCATATAAAGCAGCTGTAATCGGCATTTCAACTTCCATTTTCTCTGCCAATTCATGAGCAGCTTTCGTTGTTCTTACACCTTCCACAACCATACCCATGCTTTCTAACACTTCTTCTAAAGAATGTCCTTTTCCAAGCATATTTCCAGCGCGCCAATTTCGGCTATGAACACTTGTACAAGTTACAATTAAGTCTCCCATACCAGTTAGACCAGCAAACGTTAACGGATTCCCGCCCATTTTTCTTCCTAAACGAGCAATCTCTGTTAAACCACGTGTCATCAATGCCGCTTTTGCATTATCACCTAATCCAAGACCATCAGTTATACCAGCAGCTAATGCGATAATATTTTTTAACGCACCACCAAGTTCAACTCCAACAATATCTGGATTTGTGTATACACGGAAATAACTATTCATGAATAAATCTTGTACTTCCTCAGCCGCTTCCATACGCTTTGCTGCAGACGTAACTGTTGTCGCTTGTCGTAAACCAACTTCTTCAGCATGACTCGGTCCAGACAATACAACAACATCTTTAATTAAGTTCTCTGGAATTTCTTCCTCGATTACTTCCGAAATACGTTTTGACGTACCAGGTTCAATCCCTTTACTCGCATGAATCCAAGTAATCGGTTCTGTAACAATTTCTTTCATCTCTTGTAATACATCTCTGTACGCTTTCGTCGGTACTACTAGCAGTACTGTATTTACATCTACTAATGCTTCTTCTAAAGAAGAGTAGGCTACGATTGTGCTTGGCAATGTAATGCCTGGGAGATATCGACTATTCTCATGTTTCGTATTCATTTCATCCATAAGTTCTGAGCGATTTCCCCAAATACGTACATCATGTCCATTGTCAGCTAATACCATCGCTAACGCTGTTCCCCAGCTACCTGCTCCTACTACTGTGATTTTTGTCATAAAATCACATCCTCTCCATTAGTCTCTTGCTCGAGCAATAATGTGAATCGGCGTTCCTACAAAACCGAACGCTTCACGTAAACGATTCTTTAAGAAGCGCTCATATGAAAAGTGCATTAATTCTGTATCGTTTACAAACACAACAAATGTCGGTGGTTTTACCGCAACCTGTGTCGCATAGAAGATTTTCAGACGGCTACCATTATGAGTCGGTGTTGGATTCATCGCTACCGCATCCATAATTACATCGTTTAATACGTTTGTTTGTACACGGATACTATGGCTTTCATTTACCTCATTGATAACCGGTAATAACGTTTGTGTACGTTTTTTCGTTTTTGCAGATAAGAATACAATCGGTGCATAATCCAAGAATTGGAAATGAGCACGAATGTTTTCTTCAAATGCTTTCATTGTTTTTTCATCTTTTTTCACTGCATCCCATTTGTTTACAACGATAATAACAGCTCGTCCTGAATCATGAGCATATCCAGCGATTTTTTTATCTTGCTCAATAATTCCTTCTTCTCCGTCTAAAACAACTAAAACAACGTCAGAACGTTCAATCGCTCTAAGTGCACGAAGTACACTATACTTTTCTGTACTTTCATATACTTTTCCTTTTTTACGCATACCAGCTGTATCGATGATTACATAATCTTGATCATCTTTACTATATGGTGTATCGACAGCATCACGCGTCGTTCCTGCGATATTACTTACAATTACACGTTCTTGACCAAGAAGTGCATTTACAAGCGATGATTTCCCTACGTTTGGACGTCCAATTAAAGAGAAACGGATTGTTTCATCGTCATACGCTTCTTCTTCAATCTTTGGAAAATGATTTGCAGCTTCATCTAACAAATCACCAAGTCCTAAACCGTGTGTACCTGAAATCGGGAATGGCTCGCCAAATCCTAATGAATAAAAATCATAAATATCACTACGCATTTCTGGATTATCAACTTTATTTACCGCAAGTACAATTGGTTTTTTAGAACGATACAAAATTTTAGCAACTTCTTCATCCGCTGCAGTTACACCATCGCGACCATTCGTCATAAAAATGATAACATCTGCTTCATCAATCGCAACTTCCGCCTGTTGACGAATTTGTGTCAAGAACGGCTCGTCTCCAATATCAATTCCACCTGTATCAATAATGTTAAACTCATGATTTAACCATTCTCCCGCACTATAAATACGGTCTCGAGTTATACCTGGGATATCTTCTACGATTGAAACTCTTTCTCCAACTATTCTATTGAAAATAGTAGATTTTCCTACGTTCGGGCGGCCTACTATTGCTATTACTGGTTTCGGCATATACTTTCATCCTTTCAACTTGCTTCTGTTTATTATGTAAAAAACCCTTCTTTGTGCAAGAAGGGATTTGCATTCCAGAATATTTCTCAACGTATCAAAACACCTCACATTATAACACACGTTCCTAATGTTTCACAATAATATATACATTCTCTTGTAAGCGATGCGCAATACCATCTAAAATTGCCTCTAAATTATTTGCAACAAATTCTAGTTCCTCCATCGACTCACAAACAAATAAAGGAGCACCACCTGCAAATTTTTCTGGCGCTGTTGTAATAACTGCCAGGATAACGCTTTCTAACATCATCTCTTATCTCCCCTTCCTTTCGGGGCTTCCGATGACATATGGACAGCACTTTCTAACGTTGGTACATTTCCTATGACACTTATCGCTTTCTCTGCATCTTGATCTTGCGGTAAGACAAAAATCCCAACCCTGCCATCCTCTAAATCACGCTTTGCTAACGGTACAAGCGCTGGTGTACCAGAATCTCTATAAATGCCTAACGCCACCGAAACATCGTGTAAAATAGCTTGCCGTTGCCCTAAATTTGAGATTGTCACCATCGCATCAATTGATTTCGGTTTTAATATAAACCCCATGCCATATTTCATAATCTCTTCTTGCCTCACTGGCAATCCAATATTCATAATATAAATATTATCGATATAAAGCCCTGCTCCTTCAAAACGCAGCGGAACATGCTCAATATCTACAAGGTCATGGAGTCTTCTACCAGACATTAATTTTTTCGCAATAAAAAATGCGATTATAGCCATAATTACTCCAGCAATCCATGAACGGAACCCTATATACGCAAACGTCGTTGCAAACGACGTTAACATCGCCAAATAGTTGCGACTTTCAAAAACCAATGCAATCCCTTCAATGTACGTATTTCCACGCGGTACGAGCTCATATCCATCTAATTGTTGAAGTGTATTTCTTTCCATATTACGTACATCACGAAATTGTGTCGCTGCTAACGTAAGAAATGTAATGGCAGAAAAATCTTTTTTCAAAATAGATGGGATTGCAATCGCTCCTAAAGCTGCTGCAATTAACCCCATTGCAATATGAATAATCTTTCCATGTAGCCTCGTCGGATATTGCCGTGTATCCGTCCGAAGCATTAACACCCTTGTAACTGTCCCCGCTATTACGCCGCATAAAATGGCTGGTGTATATTCAGTCATGTATTACCCTCGCCTTTCTTTTACGTGTTTTTCTCTTAAACTGTTCCATGTATACTGATGCTTTTGCAATCCAAAACAATACTGCCATGAATAATGTAGAAACGGCGACGATATCAAAAAATGCTAAACTACCGTAATCATATGGAAAATTCAATTTCCGAAAAATAAATGTCACTAGCAACTCTCCTTGTAACATCCCTACATATAGGGAACATAATCGTAATATGCGATCCCCATGCAATAACACCGATGCATACACAAGAGCACTACTTAGCAGAAACACTCTATCCACCACAATCCAAATCGGATCATATATCTCTAACAGATGAAAACTTGTATATAACATCGCAATAATAAGTGCCGAAAGTAAGCTATATAATTTTTTCCAAACAGAATACAGCGCGATCCCTATAAAAGAAATAATACAAAGTAAAAGAGCATTTACTGATACCATGAATGAGGCGATCGTTACATGTAACGGAGAGCAAATTATAAAAATCAATATACAAGCGCCTAACTTCCACCGAATATGGTCCTTTTTCATAAAAAAGGTTACGACAACCCACCCTATCCAAGCTATAAAATAAAAAGTACTTCCATCCATCTACTTCACCTCCTATGTTTTCCATTATGGGAATTTTTTATGAAAGTTAATCCACTTTATTTACGCATAGTTTTTTCTTATAACAGCAACACTTTTAACAAGGAGGTGTTATTCATTATGGGTAAAGATCGCCAAGAACGAAAACTACGAGAATCACGCCGCGTTGAATCTGATCGTGATCAATCACTACAATATCCAGGTGCAACTGGACTTGATACACCAGAGCAGGCTCGAAAACAAAACCAGCACTAATGAATACAAAAAGACGGTTTCGATATTGTACGAAACCGTCTTTTACATAATCATTTTAATGATTTTTATTTATATCGAAATAATATTTTGTGTACTATATCCTCCTATCACTTTTTTTACCTCCACCTATTTCCTTTAGAAAATCAAGCCCTCTCCAAAAATCTAGTAACTAATCATATTCATTTTTTAACCTTTTTTCAATTACAATTTTTATAAAATACCAATTCCATTTTATATTACGAGAAAGAAAACAAAACAAAAAAATCAACCGAACGGTTGATTTTTTATCTCCTACTATAATGCGCAGTATCAATACCACGCTGCATTAACCAATGATATGTTTCACCTTTTACAACAAGAGGTACAGATTGCAACTCTTCTATCGTCTTCGCACCAAGAGCTGTCATAATAAATTTCAAATCTGTATGTAGAAGCTCAATTTCATCCACTAATTTCTCGATACCATCTTGCATTAAAATACGTAAAAAGTAACCAGCAAACGCAGTTGTATTCGCCCCTAATGCGATTACTTTCGCTACGTCAAGCGCTGTCTGTATACCCCCTGATGCAATAAAAGAGAGGTTATTATTTGTAGAGGTTGCTTCAATAATCGAGGTTGCTGTTTGTATGCCCCAGTTATTAAAATAAGAAAGCATTCGCTGTCTTCTTTCATTTTCAACAGCAGCAAAATTCGTACCACCTTGCCCACCAATATCAATTGCCGTTACACCTACGTTCGCTAACTGTTGCATTGTTTCCTTGCTCATCCCAAATCCAACTTCTTTTACAATGACAGGAACTTTACTATTTAAAACAATTTTCTCTATGCGCTGAAGTACACCAGTAAAGTCACGGTCTCCTTCTGGCATCGTTAACTCTTGTATGACATTTAAATGAATTTGCAATGCATTCGCTTCAATCATATCAACGGCACGCTCTGCCTGCTCGATAGTTGCCTCACTACCTAAATTAGCAAAGAAAATACCATTCGGGTTTACCTTTCTAATCACCTTATAAGAAGCAGCCTCACTTTCATCTTTTAACGCCGCCATTTGCGACCCTACAGCCATAGCAAGGTTATGCTGTTTCGCTACATATGCTAATTGCTCATTAATATGTAACGTTTTCTCTCCTCCACCACCAGTCATCGCATTGATAAAAATCGGCGAACTTAGTGAAAGTTCGCCGATTTTTGTTTCACATGTTATTGTGTCATAATTTGAATTTGGCAAGCTTTGATGCACAAAATCAATATCATGAAAGCCATGCGTACGAGACTGACCAGTAGAAAGAGCGTATTCAATATGATCTAATTTACGTTTTGCCCTTACCACTTGTACCCCTCATTATTTCTTTAATTTTTTCAGTTGTTCACCAATAATATCACTTAATTGGAAAGTAGCAGAATCAGCATTTGGCTCATACTGACTATAATCTTCAATTACATTATTTTCCTCAAGCGCTTCTTTTATACTTAAAGAAATACGTTTCTCTGCTACGTGAACTTCAAGTACTTTCACTTTTACTTCTTGTCCCATTTCCAATACTTCATTCGGGTTTTTCACGTGACGATTTGCAATTTGAGATACGTGTACAAGTCCTTCAACGCCAGGTAAAATCTCAACGAATGCACCAAATGTAACAAGGCGTTTTACTACTCCCTCACGAATATCTCCAGCTTTTATTTCGCCAGCAACGTTTTCCCAAGGTCCTGGTTGAGCCGCTTTAATTGATAAAGAAATACGTTGTGTATCAGCATCAACAGATAACACCTTTACCTTAACCTTTTGACCTTGCTCTAATACTTCAGAAGGTTGCTCTACACGTTCGTGTGAAATTTGTGAAATGTGAACTAAACCGTCCACGCCACCAACGTTAACGAAAGCACCAAAGTCAGTTAATCGTTGCACTGTTCCTTCAACAACGTCACCTTCTTTTAATGAAGAAATTGCTTCTTTTTTCTTAGAATCTAGTTCTAATTCTACTACCGCTTTATGCGAAAGGATTACACGATTTTTTTCACGGTCTAATTCAACAATTTTCACCGCTAATGTTTTACCTTTATAGTCAGTAAAGTCTTCTACATAATGTACTTCTACAAGTGAAGCTGGAATAAAACCGCGAACACCAAGGTCCACAACTAATCCGCCATTCACAATATCTTTTACAGTAACATCAAATACATGACCAGAAGTAAATTTCTCTTGTAATTCTACCCATGCTTTTTCTGCATCAACAGCACGTTTAGATAAGACAAGATCATCTTCTTCTAATTTAATAATTTTCAACTCTAGTGTTTGATCTAATTCTACAACATCGCTTGCTTTTTCAATATGAACGTTAGCTAATTCACTAATTGGAATTACGCCATCTGTTTTGTATCCAACATTTACAAGCACTTGTTTCTCTTCAACTTTCGTTACAGAACCTGTAACAACGTCACCAACTTGTAATTCTTTTGAATCCATAACTTCTTCATTCATTTTCTCTACCATGGAAATACCTCCCTACAGAATTGACAAAGCATTTTTTTATGTATATACGAAATGAAAACAAAGTTTTCATTTGCATGTTTAAGAATTTCTCATCACATACTCTTTTTCAATACCATTCACAAGAAAATATATTAAACCTATATAAATAGTATACAGCAAAACCAGCTTGAAAAAAGTATGTTTTGAAATATAATAGCGAATATATTCTGACAGTTTTATTCCTCTTTAACTAACTTCTTACAAATCAGCTCATTTGTCAAGGAAAGAGACTCACAATTCACGTATCCTTTACATTTCTATTTCAACAAAAAAAGAAAGAGGATTATCCCCTTTCTTTATTTCGCAAACACTCCTGAAACAATACTCATAATTTTTTGGACAACTTCTTCAATTGATAAAGAAGTCGTATCTAATTCCAATGCATCATCAGCCTTTTTTAGTGGAGAAACTTCGCGTTCTGAATCTAATTTATCACGCTGAGCAATTTCTTCTTTTAGCTGCTCTAAATTAGAATCGAAACCTTTATTTAAATTTTCTAAATGCCTTCTTTCCGCTCTTTCTTCAACAGAAGCAAGCATAAAGATTTTCACTTCAGCATCCGGTAATACATGTGTACCAATATCACGGCCGTCCATTACAACGCCGCCTTTTTTCGCTAACTCTTGCTGACGACGTACCATTTCTTCACGAACAAGGCGATGCTTCGCTACAATAGATACTCGATTCGTCACATCAGGTGTACGGATTACTTCAGAAACATCTTGTCCATTCAAAAATACAAGCTGCGTATTTTCTCCTTGCTGAAATTCAATATTTACATTCTTTACAACTTCCATTAACTGTTCTTCATTCTCAATATCTACTTTTTGTTCAAGGGCTGCATATGTAAGTGTACGGTACATCGCGCCTGTATCAATATAAACGTAAGAAAGTTCCTTCGCAACAACTTTTGCCACTGTACTTTTCCCAGCAGCTGCTGGACCATCTATAGCAATTGAAATTCGTTTATCCATTGTAACACCTCATTTTTTCACTTATAAAACAAAACGAAAAGCAGGTGTTCACCCTGCTTCTTCTCATTTGCTTCACGTCATTAAATCCTCAATTATTGTAGCATAATCCTTCATAGAAGAAAATGAAAACTACCTATTCACCTGCAAGATTTCTGCTTTATTTTTTACCATGACACCTTCGTAATAAACAATTTTAGATAAATATTTCACTGATGACTTATGTATAAATAACAATTGTACAACAGAAAGACAAATGAATTGTATTATTAATATACGAATAAAAATTCTCTCCATCTTTTTCAACATAATTGCCCCCTCCTATACTATATTTGCACATTTCGTTTCGTGATTTTATACATCGTACATATAGCAGTTAATTTTATTGTCATTTTCGAGGCATACTTTTATACATTTCCATTGTCGAATTTACTCAAAACATGTTATGTTCTAAATGTATTTTTTTACTTGAAAGGGGTATAAGCATTGAAAAGAATCCTAGTTTTACACACAGGTGGAACAATTGCAATGGAGGAAGATAAAGAAACTGGGGTCGTACAACCAGGTGAAAAAAATCCTCTTTTAAAATTCATTCCTGATTTAGAAGGCGATGTTGATTTAATCGTTGAAGATGTGTTCCATCTACCATCTCCTCATATGACACCGAGCGAAATGTTACAATTACAAGTCATCATTGATGAAAGAGTAAAACAAGACAACATTCATGGCGTAGTCATTACGCATGGTACGGATACATTAGAAGAAACAGCTTATTTCTTAGATTTAACAGTACAAGCAACCATTCCGATTGTTGTGACAGGTGCAATGCGCTCTAGCAATGAGTTAGGTGCTGATGGTCTATATAACTTCTTATCAGCTGTAAAAGTTGCTAGTTGTGATGAAGCTGCAGAAAAAGGTGTTTTAGTCGTATTAAACGACGAAATTCATTGCGCTACAAATGTAACGAAAACACATACAAGTAATGTCGCAACATTCCAAAGCCCACAATATGGACCAATTGGAATGGTAACAAAACGCGGTGTTGTCTTCCATCACGCTTTAGTACATCACGAAACATATACGATAAACAAAGTATCTAAAAATGTAGTTGTTCTAAAAGCATATGCCGGCATGGATGATACATTATTAGCAGCAATCGAAAATCTTCCTGTAGACGGTATTGTTATCGAAGCGCTTGGACAAGGTAATCTACCTCCAAGAACACTTCCTAGTCTAGAACGATTATTAAATAAAGGTATTCCTGTCGTATTAGTTTCTCGCTGTTTCAACGGTATCGTTCAAGACGTATATTCGTATGAAGGTGGCGGTAAACACTTAAAAGATATGGGCATTGTATTCACATACGGCTTAAATGCACAAAAAGCACGCATTAAATTACTTGTCGCATTAGAGAATACAAATTCTCATGAATCCATTCAAAATATGTTTATGCACGAATAAAAAGGAGCTGTCGAGGTTTTCCCGACAGCTCCTTTTTATTTTTCTCTTGATGCAATAGTTTGTGCAATCGCATCTCCATGAAATCTACCGTTCTCGATAAATATTTCATTTGCATTATTTCCAGCAGCTATGACACCTGCAATGAAAATATTTTCAGCATTCGTTTCCATTCTATCCTCTGTATAAATTGGACGTCCTGTTTCTTCATCAATCTTAACACCCATCTTTGTTAAGAAGCTATGATCAGGATGATAACCAGTCATCGCAAATACAAAATCATTTTGGATTGTAAAATCTTCACCATCAACTGTAAACGTTAATGTATGCTCAGTAATTTCTTTCACATGAGCCCCGAAATGCATTTGAATTGTGTCGTTTCGTACTAACGCCTCAAATTCTGGCAAAATCCAAGGCTTTATGCTTGGTGAATACTCACTTCCACGATACAGTACCGTTACACGCGCACCAGCTTTAACAAGTTCTAACGCGGCATCTACACTCGAGTTTTTCCCACCTATAACTACTACATCTCGATCAAAATAAGGATGCCCCTCTTTAAAATAGTGAGCTACTTTCTTCAATTCCTCACCTGGAACATTCATATAATTTGGATTATCATAATATCCAGTTGCTACAACAATATATTTCGCTATATATATTTCTTTACTTCCGTCACGCTTTGTCGTCTCAACCTGAAAAACTTCTCCATCGTTTTGAACTTTCTCCACTCGCTCAAAAGCATTTACACGTACAGATTTACGTTTTACTACTTCACGATAATACGCAAGCGCTTGATTTCGAACTGGCTTACGATTTTCTGTAATAAAAGCTACATCACCAATTTCTAATTTTTCACTAGAAGAGAAAAATGTTTGATGAGTTGGATAATTATAAATGGCATTTACAATGTTTCCTTTTTCAATTACTAACGGATTTATCCCTACCTTTTGCAACGAAATCGCTGCCGCTAATCCGCACGGACCGCCTCCGATTATAATAACTGTTTCTTTCTGCATACTCGTCCACTCCTAGTCTTCTACCAATACACTATTTATAAAAACAAGAAAAAACCTACTTACAGCAGTAGGCACCTATCTTTATTGTATTCATTTTTCATATATTTGTCATCTAAACGAAACGTACATCCGATAGACATCTGCTAAAAACTGCTGAAATTTAATACCTTGTTTCCCTAATACATTCTCAGGATCAATCTTTCTAGCTGGATCAAGCGTTTTATGTGACACGATATCTTTTTTCGGATTTAAGCCAAAATTTTGGCATAAATACGCATGATACCATGTAAAACGATTATATGCTTCCCAAAAGTTAACATCACCGCCATAACAAAGTTCCACTCCAATGGCCGCCTTATTCGCGTCATAGCCGTATAAGTCATTATCCGTCGGCACACCATATCGAACATGATATGCAACTTCATTTATAGGAATAATCTCCAATATTGTTTTATCATCTATAAATGTATGCGCCGAAGCTTTCGGTTGTAATTCATTAAAGTAATCTCGATTTCCTATCGCATTGCTTCCAGGATTCCCCGTATCATGACTTACAATAAATCTCACTTTAGTTAGAGGAATCCCCGGTCGTGAACTTCCATATCCTATATAGTTGCGCTCTATAGGAAACATCGCCATTGCTACCAACTCCCGCTCTAGAAGATTACCTTACTTCCTTATATATGTATTCGGTAGCAATGTCCTTATCGCATATTTCTTACGCGAAGAGAAAATCGAAAATATTTGAAGTGAACACCATAAACAACAAGATACTTACAGCCACTCCATAAAAACCGTAAAACCAAACACAATCTTCTTTCGTATCTAAACCGAAAAAATTGTTTACCGATTGTAATAATGTGCCACGCTTGCTTTGTTTGTTTCGTAATACTTCCACTCGCTCTACAACATCTGCTGGCATCATAAATCTTTGGTCTACTGTCATTTTCATCATTTATCTCTCCTTAAAATCATTTCCGTTTTGTTTATCTAAGGAGAGTATAGCACGTTTGTTCGCATAGAACAAGCGTTCTTTTTGTTTTTAATTTTTATTTTTATTTTATTTTTCAGCAAGCCAAGTAAAAATTGAGATTACAACGGCAATAATCGGCCCTACTACAACCATACCAAATATCAAAAACAGTAGCCCTTCCCCGAATATCCGAACAGTACTTATTTTTCGAGCTTTCACCGTTCTTGCAAGTTCTCCCTCTAACCTCTTAACCTTTTCTTCTAATTGTTCTACTCGTTCCAGCATTTCATTCTCCATATACAACACCTCATTTAATACTTCAACAAAAAAACGTGATTCCCTCGAAAGGAAATCACGTTTTCTCAAGATATAATATTTTATACCCAACCTCTAAAGCGGCTTGCTTCAGCCATTTTACGAACACCAATCATGTACGCCGCTAAGCGCATGTTCACTTTACGAACTTGTGCTGTTTCATAAATAGAATCAAATGATTTTACCATTACTTTTTCTAAACGTTGTTCTACTTCTTCTTCAGTCCAGTAGTAACCTTGGTTATTTTGTACCCACTCAAAGTAAGATACCGTTACACCACCAGCACTTGCTAATACGTCTGGAACAAGTAAAATTCCGCGATCTGTTAAAATTTTAGTCGCTTCTAATGTTGTTGGACCATTTGCAGCTTCAACAACGATTTTCGCTTTAATATCATTAGCATTTTCTTCTGTAATTTGGTTCTCAATTGCAGCTGGAACTAAAATATCGCAATCAAGCTCTAACAATTCTTTGTTTGAAATTGTATTGTTAAATAGCTTTGTTACTGTACCGAAGCTATCACGACGGTCTAATAAATAATCAATATCTAATCCGTTTGGATCATGTAAAGCGCCGTAAGCATCTGAGATTGCAATAACTTTCGCACCTGCATCATGCATAAATTTAGCTAAGAAGCTACCAGCATTACCGAACCCTTGAACAACAACGCGTGCACCCTTAATATCAATGCCACGTTTTTTCGCAGCTTCGCGAATACAAATTGTTACACCTTTCGCAGTTGCTGTTTCACGTCCATGTGATCCACCTAATACAAGCGGTTTACCTGTAATAAATCCTGGTGAATTAAATTCATCAATACGGCTATACTCATCCATCATCCATGCCATAATTTGAGAGTTTGTGAATACATCTGGAGCTGGAATATCTTTCGTCGGACCTACGATTTGGCTAATTGCTCGTACATAACCGCGGCTTAATCTTTCTAACTCACGGAATGACATTTCACGTGGATCACAGATAATTCCACCCTTACCTCCACCATATGGTAAATCAACAATACCACATTTTAAACTCATCCAGATTGAAAGTGCTTTCACTTCATTTTCTGTTACATTCGGATGGAAGCGAATTCCACCTTTCGTTGGACCAACAGCATCATTATGTTGTGCACGATATCCTGTAAATATTTTAACAGTCCCGTCATCCATACGAACTGGTATTTTCACTGTCATCATACGAATTGGTTCTTTTAATAATTCATATACTTCGTTTGGATAACCCAATTTTTCTAACGCTTCACTAATAACAATTTGTGTTGAATTCAATAGTTCAAAATGTTGTTCCCTTTGTTGTTGTGTTTTTGTTTGAATTCCCTTTTCGGCTACCATAGTAAGTAAACCCCCTGTAATTTCACTTGTTTAGTAAACCTTCATTGCCTAGTATACACCCTTAAATTTGGAATGCAATAGAAAACGCTAACAAATATATACAAACTATTTTCTGTTGCAAGCGTTTTCACTATTATTATAGTCCTTTTATTACTTTTAGAAAAGTAAAATACTTAAATATTTAAATATTTTTTATTTTCCTCAGCGACGCTCCCATAAAACTGCATATTTTATTTTCAAAAAGTATGTTCGCGTATTTACTATCATCCCTTCCCTTATCCAAATAAAAACAAAACCTCAGCTATGTTGTATTAGCTGAGGTTTTGTTTTTTCACAAAGTAATTGTGTATTTGTTCTATCGCGTTAAAATCCATTAATTCTTTACCGTACTCCATGATGCGATAAATAGTTGCTGTAGACGGATTGCCGTATTCCGCTAAAATAGCTATAAAATCCGCTTTTAACAATTGAATTTGTTCCTCTTCTTCCACCCAAAGATAGAAGCGCTCATCCCACGTATATAGCTTTCCGCCAGTTACACCAAGGTTATATAAGCGATTCGACAGGTTAATTATGTCATCTAGCGTAGCAAACTCATATAATATATGTTCACTTTCATCTAGAGTCACTTGCATTTCAATAAACTCGTCACGGAACTCATCATCCGTATCCATTTCTTGATTTTCTTTCGTTACAATTACAACCATCCCTTGTGCTTGTAGAGAAAACACTTCAACTGCAATCGGACCATCTGCTTCAAATCCTAATTCCTTATTTGCTTCTTGCATCATATCACGAAATAATTGCTGTACTTTCGGCGCATTTCTCCATAAATCTTCTTTCGTTAATCCTCGTTCAGATAAATCATCAAATGTTAGAAAAATTTTTATCTTATTGTAATTTAATCGTTCCAGCCTCATCTCATACCCTCCCTACGTAACCAATGCATCTAATTTTTATTATATGAAATAGAAAATAGATGGTTCTTTTCGAACAACTATTCCGACATTTTTAACCATTCATCCCATTCTTCTTTCGTATCACCAATTAAGATTGTTTCAATGTCCAACTGGTTTAGAACGCCTAGCTTTCCGATAAATCCAACAGAAAGAGATTCCCTTTTTTCTTGTAATACATTTATAAAGTTCATCGTCTTTTTCATTTCTAGTTCGTCAGCAAAAGATACAAATACATATTTCGGCTGTATTTCCTCTACCGCTGACAACATACCATCTTCAGCTAAGCTTGTCCTAATATATATCGCCTCATATCCTTTTAAGCGTAAATAAGTTGAAAAAATAAATCCTTTCAATGCATTCTTTTCTAACACAATAACTTTGTGTAAAGAAGAAAACATTGAGGCATTGTGATACACCATCCCTAGACGCGTTTGTAAAAATGATAGTGCATATTGAAATTGCACCATTGAAATCTCATTATTATTTTTTGACGTTAATAATTTGTCTGTCACTCGAAGAACGATACTGGCAACAACCTTTTCTGTTGAATATATACTAAAAGCTTCGTTTAATAATGCAGCAATTGTAATTTCATCAAATTTTAACAAAGCTTGTAGCAAATCGTCCACTAAAACAACTTCTTTATCGAAATGTATCTCTTTTTGAACTGTACTCTGCAAACGATTCTCTTCTAATAACTGAACTGCTTGTCCAATCATCATACCGGAAGAAACTTTTTCCATTAACCATTTTAAAATTTGAATATGCTCTTCTGTATATAAACGATGCCCAGCTTGATTCCGCTTTGGGGCAATAATTTGATATCGTCTTTCCCATGCGCGAAGCGTACTCGGCTGAACTCCAATTATATTTGAAACAGCTTTTATATTATATTTTCCACTAAGAGTTGGCATCATTTCCCTCCGCACAATGTAATAATATGTGTTTGAGCAGGCGCTCGGAAACGAAGTGGTATCAATGTTGTTCCGTACCCATTACTAACAAAGAGAATCGTATTCAAATGGTTATATACGCCACCTTTTAAATATTTTTTAGATGGGAATAATCGGATTTGTCCTCCATGCGTATGTCCACTTAATACAAGTGAAATCTGTTCATTTCCAGACATCTTTTTTATTATATCAGGGTTGTGACTAACTAAGATACGAAAACCATCTTCTTTACAATCCGCCAATGCCAAATCTAAACGATCACGGTGCAATCCAACATCATCTATACCGAGCAAACAAATTTTCTCGCCTAATTCAGACTCAAATACCACTCTTGTATTATCTAAAACTTTTACGTTATTTTCTAATAATAAAGCATCTAATTCATGATATTCTATCTCATAATCATTGTTTCCCCACACAAAATATACAGGAGCTATCTCTCTTAACTTTTGAATATTGGCAGAGATTTTTGATAACGAGACTCCTTTCTCTGCTAAATCTCCTCCGATAATTACGAGATCTACTTTTCCTTTTACTTGTTCAATTAACAAATTCGAAATGACTCTTCTATGAACATCAGAAATAAAAAACACATTTACTTTTTGAAAACTTTTCGGAAATTCTTTAAATACTAAAGTATGTTCCAACACTGTATTACGCATCGCTTCTTTATACATCACAAGAAGTAATAAAATCCCCATTCCTATGAGAGTACTGAATAATATAATCCATATCATATTTTTTACTCCCCTCATCATAAAGATAACCCTAGGCTTTTATAACAAACTGCGTTCGCCTAATTCACTAGCTCTCTTGCTTTATGGACTTATCTTTTATCGGAATTTTTAATTCTTGACCTGCACTCACTTCATCTTCTTGCAAGTTATTATACTTTTTAATTACTTCAACCCCATTTTCATCTGAAAAATATTGCTTCGCTATACTTTCTAAAGTTTCTCCCTCTTTCACAGTATGCGTTATCGCTTTTTCAGACTGTTTCTGCGACTCAGATTTAGCTGAATCAAAGAAGATTACTTCAAACGCACTTTTCCCGGCATTATTACTATCGCCCTTCACCTGAATATATTTATCCGTATACCACAAAATACTAATCGGCAGCAGAATGAATAGAAATGTTAAAACCCGGACGAAAATATGATTTATTTTAAACTTTTGTTTTTTCTCTTTATTTCTATGAATTTCACTACGCGGCGGTAAACTTTCTTTTTCTTCTACTCGCTCAACTTCTAATTCCTCTTCAAAATCAGGAATTCGTTTCCTCATGTTGTTCACCACCACCTTCCATTTATTTTCTTAATTGGAGTCCCATTATAAAATCAACAAGAAAGTGTGCAAAGATTGTTATAAACAAATTCCCTGTCCATTCAAATACATAACCAAAGACAAAACTAATGAAACAGACGAAACAAAACAAAAATGGCTTTGTTATATAACGAATATGTAACACTGCAAATACGAAACTCGCAATTACAATTCCAAAATGAGTCTGCACTACACCTCTAAATAAAAATTCTTCTGCAAAACCGATTACGAACGTAATAATGAGTAAATGCAGAACCGACATTCCTCGAAACATCTTATCGTTAATACCACCATCATCAAACCAAGACTCTGGAAACACTCGCATTGCAACATAATCTAATAACACAATACCAATCGCTAACAAACCACCTATAATAAGTATAGATACTGGTTCCCATCTCCATAAATTAAACACTTCTTTTACATCTTGAAATAATATATATGCTAGTAAACAGCCAATACCGATAATAATTAACTGTGTTATATATAGATTCAGCCTTATTTCCTGCGGACTCATATCTTCAACATTATGCCTTTGAATGTTCATCATTCCCCCATCTTTTCTAGGCCGAAAAGCTTTTGTAACTCTGTTTCCCAATTATAGTCGAAATCCGATTGTTGCGCTCGTCTTTTTTTATAATCTTCTTTTGTAATACCACAATAATCACAGCAATTATTTAACTCTTTCTCTTTCCTATAACCGAACTGTTGCAACACATATTCACGTCTACATCCTTTAACTCGTATCCATGACTTCATATTTTCTAGCTCACTATATTTATTACGCAACCTTATTTCTACTTCAGCTATTAATCGGTTCATAATTTCATCTGACAAACCCTCTAATAATAATCTTCGTTGTTGTATAATTCCAACCTGTTCGAGATGATAACGAACGAAACGCCAATATTGCTCATTAAATCTTGCTGCATTATAACAAATTTCTTCTACATCTTCTATTGGTAATTCTTTCGTTTGAAACATTCTTTCTTGTAGTAAAGAAAATAAAAATTGTATTTGCGACTTACTTGGCAATTCATCCTCAATGATTGAAATTGGTAAATCATGATCCAACGGACTACACAATAAAATAGCTATACTCGGTTCGCCATCTCTTCCAGCTCTTCCGATTTCTTGTAAGTAAGAAGCTATATTAGTTGGATAATGAAAATGAATAATATATTGCGTATTCGCCTTATTTACCCCCATACCAAATGCACTTGTACATATTACAAGCTGCAATTGATCGTTCATAAACTGTTGTTGAATTAACATACGCTCTTCATGTTCCATACCACCATGATAAAAAGCTACACCAGTAACACCTTTTCCTCTCAAGTATTCCGTTAACCTTTCTGTCCACGCTCTACTTGAACAATATACAATTCCCGGCCCTTGTAAATACATCACCTGCTCCAAAAGCGCCTCTTTCTTTTCTTCTATCGTCTCTACAAATTGCACCTCCATTGCAATATTAGGACGGTCAATAGAGTATACATGTTCCGCGGCACCCTTTAAATTTAAACTGTCTGCGATATCTTGTAGTACCCCTTTTGTCGCTGTGGCTGTCAATGCTAATACTGTAGGAGAACCAATATTTTCAATAACTACATTTAGTTTCTTATAGTCCGGTCTAAAATCATAACCCCATTGAGAAATACAATGAGCCTCATCAACAACAAATAATGAAATATGAATTTTCTTCAATTCCCTAATTAATAACTCCGACTGTAACATCTCTGGTGAAACAAAAATAAATTTATATGAAGATAATTTTTTCATCGCTTCTCTTTTTTCATTTAATGTCCGAAAACTATTAAATGCTATCACTCGGTTTTTCACAACATACTTTAATTGTGTCACTTGATCTTCCATTAAAGATAATAACGGTGATACAACAAGCACTGTTCCTTCTCGCATAAGCCCCGGAAACTGATAGCACATAGATTTCCCTCTTCCAGTCGGAAGCATTGCTATCACATCTTTTCCTTCTAATAAATCTGTAATAACTCCTTTTTGACCTGGACGAAATTCAGAATATCCAAACCACTTATATAAATATTCTTCAAGTTTCATTTACACCCTCCATCCGCGCTAATACAAGACGAACTTCAAAATAAGAGATATCTTCTCCAACAGCTTGTTTCAAAACACGTAACTTCCGCGTTTGTAATGCTTCAATTACTTTTATTACTTTGTCTATCTTTTCTTTTTCCATAAACATTTCAATAGAAAAATCTTTTTCTCGCAAAGCAATTTCAACAAAATGATCTTCTATCGTTGCAACCTTTAAATTCCGAATCGTCGCTATTTCTTCTAAAGAACGCCCTTGTCTCCAAAAATTATATGTTTTTTTCGTGGATAAACTAAATAATTCAGCTCTCTCATTTGGATAAGATATAATTTCAGCTAATAGTGGAAATTCATTTTCTTTATCACGAACTTCTTGTATAAAGAAATGCATTGTACCCCAAAATAAAAAATACACCCTGAATATATCTTGTTTTGTAATTTCTGCTAATTGTTGCAATGTACAACCAATACGTTCATAGCCCGTTAGTCGATATGTTACAATCGTCGCTTCTATCGCATTACTCTTTTCCAAAAGATTATGTACTTCCGTCCATAGTTTCCTCGCCAACTCACTTCTTTTATATGGCCTTCCTGTTAGAAAACGTTTTACCCACATCATTATTTCTGTATCTTGTTGAATTGGGATAAACTTCGTATTATTCTGTTGTAAATTTGATATGGTTTGAATAATCAATGATAATCTTTTCCAAAATGTTTCACCTAATTCACCATAATGTAAACCATGCAAATGTGCTGGAAAAGCATAAACTTCCTCCCATTTATGTAACTGCATTTTACCCGTAGGTGTTAACACATATGTATTTTCATGTATTTCTTGAATAAAATCCGCTTGCAACAACTTTACAACTTCACCATCATAGTCATTTCTATTTAATGATTTATATATTCCGAATAAAAAAGAAATCCGGAACATATTTCCATCTTGTAAAGTTTGCGAAGAACGTTTGCCCTTTAGTAAATAATAAATAGAAGAAACGGTTCTTTCACCATTCAATTGTTTTAAACAATGCAACAAAGTATATTGTATTTGCATGACCGCTTCCACCTTCCAATCTTAACTTCATTCTTTTCAGTACAATTACACTATCTACTGTCGCTCATTAAACTTATCATATAAGGACTATATACTTGTATATATTCTATTGTATCAAACGAAATCACATTTACGTATTTTGAAAATCTTATGACATAATTCAAAAATAAGTTGACACTCTAATTGATAAGCATTATCATTATAATTTTATGTTGAAAAGTTTCACAAACCGTTTTACAATAAGGTTATAATTTTTATGGCGAGCTTTTCACATACATATTATCAGGAGGGAAAAAAGATGGCAAAATATACAATCGTTGATAAAGATACTTGTATTGCATGTGGTGCTTGTGGCGCTGCTGCACCAGACATTTATGACTATGATGATGAAGGTATTGCATTTGTAACATTAGACGATAACCAAGGTATCGTTGAAATTCCAGATGTATTAATTGAAGATATGATGGATGCATTCGAAGGCTGTCCAACTGACTCAATTAAAGTTGCTGACGAATCATTCGACGGAGACGCTTTAAAATTCGAATAGTCTTTTATTAACTTCAAAAAACGCCCCTCATATGGATGAGGGGCGTTTTTTGTATCTAATTTTATTTTCCTTAATAAAAAACCATTAGTAGTTCCACACTACTAATGGTTTTAATATATATTATGCATTTTTCATTTTTGCAAACACCCATACTTTCAGGCGTGAGAATAATGCTACAAATACAATTGTTACAACAATTCCTTTAATTAAATTAAATGGTAAGATTGCCGTTACAACCGTTGTTCTGATAGCTTCGCTAGACATAGCCGGTGAATTTAAAAACCAAGTGTAAGCCGGGAATATGATGATGTAGTTTAATACACTCATAATAAGTGCCATTGTAATTGTCCCTAGCATTAATCCTGTCGTTAAACTCTTCACAGTACGATACTTTCTAAATAAGAAAGCTGCTGGTCCAATAAATAAACATCCTGCAATAAAGTTTGCAATTTCTCCAACTGGTACTCCTGTTAAACTTCCTTGAATCCCGTAATGTAAAATGTTCTTTATCGCCTCTACAATCACTCCTGCTACTGGTCCAAAGATAATTGCTGCAATTAGAGCTGGTACATCACTAAAATCAATTTTCAAAAATGGCGGAAGCCCTGGGAACGGGAAATCCAACATCATTAGTAAATATGCAATACTACTTAGCATCGCTACACTCACCATCTGCACTACACTGTTTTTTTGTTTCATCTTTCTCTCTCCTTTTCCATCGATCATCTCATGGAAAGTGGAAAGGTTCTGCTATGCCTATTTTTTCATAGAACGAAAAAACCCTTTGTGTTTTACACAAAGGGAGAATTTAAGGCACATCAAACAGACGTTCAAATCCATATCTTTTTTGAACGCTTGAACCTCCATCTTCTCCCATCCAGACTATACTGTCGGCTTTGGAATCACACCAAATCCTGCCTTAACGGCTCGCGGGCTTAGAACAAAATCATAAATAGTTCATCACCGCCGGTCGGGATTTTCACCCTGCCCCGAAGATAGACCGATATTCTATTTTCCCCTTCATTATACAACAACCTTATAACATTGTGAACTAAAAAATTGTAACTTATTTAAAATTAGTTATTTATTTTTCGTAACAACAAATGAATTGCGAAATATTTTACAATACAATCCATATTTTTTATTATTCGGCATTTCTCTTTTGAATTACCTAGTCATATATAATTAAAAGTGATAAGATATTGAATTGTTAAGATAAGAACATTTTCTGAGTTATGGAGGAAATGTCATGAAAAAAGAAAAGAGACATTCTATTCGAGAAGCAATGAAAAAAAACTTAAGAAAAGAATACTTTTACTTAAAAAAAGAATTACTTTTCTACTGCCCAATTGATTTAGGCACATTCTCAAACGAGACATACTATGCTACTTTCGATGAAGATGGCATCAGTATTTATCAGTATGATAAGAAAACAGAAAGTAAATTAAAATTGTGTGAGCGTCATCCGTGGAAGAGTTGGAGTAAAGTGAAGATTGATCACTATTTGACAACTTCTCAATTTATTTTTCAGGGTGAGCGAAATTGGATCTTATCTCTTTTTCAAAAAGGAAAAGAAGCTCAAAAAATTATTGAAGAGCATACATCTTTACAAACAGAAGTTGTTTCCCGCTCTTTCTTAAAAAAACTTCCTGGCTTTCGTTCTAATACACCACTGAATAAATACATCGGTAGCATTTGTTACACTGCACTTATTGCATTTTTATTAAAATGGATGATTCCATTTCAAGCACCACAAATCGCCCTGTATTCTATTTCGATTGGTTGTATGCTTCTTGGCCTACTTTGTTTGACAATCGGTTTAATTGAACCGACTATCGTACTGTTTCGAACAAAAGAGAAAACAAGAACAAAAGTTTTTTACTTATATAGCTATTTAGCTATTTCTGGATTTATATGTGTCTTTATTTTTTGGTAAAAGAAACCGTCCCAAAATAAATTTTGGGACGGTTTTCTGTTAAATATAGATACTCTAATTCACTCAATACTTCTAGGAGAAGCGCCCATATAATTTCATTTACATTGAACCTTATTTAAGAATATTCAAAGTTTAATTTTTGAGACGTTGCCTTTACTTAACATATAATTGTTGATTAGGATAAATTAGCTCTTGCTGCAATCCATTTTTTTCTTTAATTTCCTTAAGTGTCATACTAAATTTCCGTGCAATACTAACTAAAGTATCCCCTTTTTGTACGACATATAATGATGAAGAAACAACTTCATTTCTTTGTTCACTTAAAACAAGCAATGGGTTCATCGCATTCTTTTTCGCCATCGTCCATCTTCCTTGATGAAGTTCTAGATGTAAGTGTGCACCTCGCGATTCTCCCGTGTTCCCTACTTCTCCAATTTTTTCTCCTTTTGAAATATAATCCCCTTGAACTACATATCTCTTATTTAAATGTGCATACACAGCCTCATATTCTCCATGTTTAATAAATATAACGTTTCCATAACTACTTGAATAATAAGACTTTGTTACCTTCCCTTCTTGAATAGCTGACACAGGCGTGCCGATCGGTGCCGCTATATCTATACCGTAGTGTTTTCCGTGTCTTGTCCCAAAATAATCACTTATCTGTCCTTCAACAGGCCATGCCCATTGATTTCCCTCTGCGTACACATGTAATTGAGATAAAAACAGTACTGTCAATAACATAATGCCGTATTTTAAAACTTTCATATACATCCTCCGTTTTCTAATTACCACCATACCTTCTCTATTTTGGTATATTACAGAAAAAAGTATACAAAAAAGAAAGTGAATCACTCCACTTCCTTCTCTTTCTTATCACGAAAAACGATTGCACTGCGATTATACTCTACATCTTTTACTTGTAATCGAGCGTTTATTACTCTAGCTACTGCAAATAAATAGTCAGATAATCTATTTACATACTTTAGAACAACTTCATTTATTTTTCCTTCTTTTTGTAAGGACACGATACATCGTTCTGCTCGCCTTACAACTGTACGTGCAATATGAATAGCAGCTGCCGACTCGCTTCCACCTGGTAAAATAAAGCGCTCTAGCGGCGGTGCTTCTTCTATATACGAATCAATCCTACTTTCTAAGTTTTCGACCATTTCAATTTTTACTTTATAAGGTATCTTCTCACCTACTATCGCCAAGTCTCCCCCGCAATCAAATAGTTCATGTTGAATCGTTTCAAGTTCATTGTAAATATCTCCGAAAGGCCCGCCTTGTAGTTTAGTCATTGCATATCCGATATGAGAATTCGCCTCGTCTATTGTTCCATACGCTTCCACACGGATATCATCTTTATCAACCCTACCACCTATTACACTTGTCGTTCCTTTATCTCCTGTTTTTGTATATAATTTCATTTCTTCACAGCACCTCTCTTGTTATTCTTTATTCGAGCAACATAGAAAAAAGTTCTACCATTCTTTATTTAATTGAGTTTACAAAAAAATAAAAAACAGCAGAACTTTATTCATTATCAACTTTAAAAACGTATATCTAAATTATACGATTCGGTAAATAGACAGAGAATATAGTTCCTTCTCCAACAACACTTGATACAGAAATTTTACCATCATGGCCTTGAACAATATTTTTCGCAATCGCAAGCCCGAGTCCTGTTCCACCTTTTTTTCCACGTGTTCTTGCTTTATCAGCTTTATAGAAACGATCAAATAAAAATGGAATATCTTCTTCTGGAATACCAACGCCCGAATCTTGTACTTCAAAAATGAGACCATTATTTTTCGTATCAATTACAAGTGTTACATGTCCGCCTGCGTTCGTATGACGTATTGCGTTATCAATTAAATTCGTCAATACTTGTTCCATACGATCTGCATCAAACGGGTATTGTTCAATTGGATTTTTGAAATCAACTGTTAGTTCAACTTCTTTATCCTTTGCAATCCCTTGGAATTTACGACCAATTTTTTCAACAAACGGATGTATGTCCACTTCACCTATATGTAACTCTACATTACCACTTTCCATGCGTGCTAAATCTAATAATTCATTTACAAGTTTACCTAAACGAACGGATTCATCATAAATGATTTGAACAAACTCATTAATTTCTTCTTTCGTTTGCACAATATCATCTAAAATTGCTTCACTATACCCTTGCAGCATGACCATCGGTGTACGAAGTTCATGCGATACATTCGCAATAAAGTCTTGACGCATCTTTTCAAGACGACGTTCTTCCGTCATATCTCGCAGTACTGCTACAGCCCCGCGAATTTTCGTTTGATTGTAGAGCGGCGTCATAAGAACTACATAGTTCCCTTTTTGTAAATTAATTTCAACAACTTGTTGTTGTTCGCTTTCTACAACGAGATGGAATAGTTCAACAAGTTCAGAAGGCAGTTTTTTACTGAGCTCTATCTCTTTTTCTTCTTGCCAAACTTGTAAGAAATGTTCAGCCGGCGGATTGATTACTACAACTTCACCTTCTTGATTTAATGTAATAACCCCATCTGCCATACTACTCAAAATACTTGCTAACTGTTCTTTCTCTTGCTGCAGGGCATTCATATTAAACTTCAACTGTTTCCCCATTTGATTTAAGGCCGTTGCAAGCTCACCAATCTCGTCCTGAGATACCATAGGGGCTTTCGCATCAAACTTCCCACGCGACACTTCAAAAGCAACCTCACGCATTTTACGAAGTGGTGCTGTAATTCGAGTAGATAAGAAGAATGCAAAGAAAGTTGTTAATATAATCGCAATCCCTGCTGATAAGAATATAAAATCAGTCGTTCTTTCCATACCTTGTATCGGCACTTGTAAAGATTCGTATACAAACACTGCACTTTGATTTTTTGATTGCACTGGTTTTCCGACAATCATAATATCATTTTCAGTATTTTTATTTTTTCTACTATTAGAGGCTTTTCTAATGTTATTCTTAATTTCTTTTTTGTCTGTAAACACAGCCGCTAATTCTTTATCTTCTTTTAAGTCATCCATTGTAAGAGTGACTAAGCCTTCTTGTTTCGGTGAAGAAGAGATTTCTTTACCATCTTCTACAATAATAATCCTTGAAAGTGGATCAGAGAATTTGTAAGCGATATTCTCAATCGTTTTTACATCGGCACCTTCTTCAATTAACTCTGAAACACTTGTTGCGACTTTTTGAAGCCTAGCTTCACTCATATCAACATAATACGTTCTAAAAAACTGTGAAAGTAAAATCGCAACAAATCCAAGAACAAACGAAACGAGAAGTAATATGGTCATCCATAACTTCCCTACTACACTTCTCCAAAGCATCAGTCGTTCACAACCTCAAATTTGTAACCTACACCCCAAACAGTAACAATCATTTTCGCTGCATCTGGTGATTTTTTGCTTAACTTCTCACGTAAACGCTTTACATGTGTATCAACTGTACGTAAATCTCCGAAGAATTCATATTGCCATACTTCTTTTAACAGTTGCTCACGATCGAATACTTTATCAGGAGCTTTCGCTAAAAATAATAGTAACTCATATTCTTTCGGCGTTAAGTTTACTTCATTACCATCTGCAGTAACACGGTGTGCATCGTTGTCAATTGTTAAGTGCGGGAATACAGTAACATCTTTTGTCGTTGTATCTTGTGTAAAGAATGTTGTTGGTACAGCACGACGTAATACCGCTTTCACACGTAGCACGACCTCACGTGGACTAAATGGCTTTACAATATAATCATCTGTTCCAACTTCAAATCCTTGTACTCTATTTACTTCTTCACCTTTTGCTGTCAGCATAATAATTGGTGTCGCTTTCTTCTCACGAACCCCTTTACATACTTCAATGCCATCTTTACCAGGCATCATAAGATCTAATAAGATTAAATCGTAATCATTTTGTAACGCCATTTCTAAAGCTGTATCACCATTATCTGCTTCTTCAATTGTGTATTGTTCTCTTTCTAAGTACATTTTCAATAAACGACGAATACGATCCTCATCATCTACAATTAAAATTCTTGATTCATTTTCCATCTCTACCCGCTGCGTACTCTCACTTCAGCGGTTCACACCTACCCTTCTTTACTATTATGTTGCGCTATTCTCGTTTATTTAAGCAATCTTCTAAATGTTTCACTTCCCATATTATGCTTCACAAGAATAATAAATTTTGTTCAATTTTTTTCCAAAACTATGTATTTTTTTTGAACAGTATATAATGTCCTCGACATCATTTTACAAAATCAACCGCTACTTTGTCATGTTTTTCTCAAAAAAGAAGAAAAGTTGACAAAAATAAAATAGGAAAGTGACATGCACTCTCCTATTTTATTTCTCTATGCATATGAATGTAAACCGGCAATAATTAAGTTTACTACAATAAAGTTAAACATAATAATTGCAAAACCAATTACTGCAAGCCAAGCTGATTTCTCTCCATGCCACCCTTTAGATAATCGTAAATGTAGTACTGCAGCATAAAAGAGCCACGTTATAAGTGCCCAAACCTCTTTCGGATCCCAGCCCCAAAAACGCGTCCACGCTATTTGAGCCCAAATCATTGCAAAAATTAACGCTCCTAATGTGAAAACTGGGAATCCAATTGCAATAGATCGATATCCGATTTCATCTAGTAAATCACTATTCGTATTCTTTACTAACGGCTGAAGTGCTGCCGATACTCGCTTCCGTAAAACAAGTCTTAATACAATATAAAGTAATGTTCCAACTAACACTGACCAAATAACAGTATTTAATTTCTTCGCATTTACAATCGCTGGAACTTCAACTGCCGGTTCTAATTTATTTTCTGTCAGTAACTTCCCTTCATGCGGTCCAACTAAAGCCGGAAGATTGTACTTCATTTCCAGTTGCTGTTCATTTTTATCAACCCATTGAAACTTCGCTTCATATTTCATACTAGAAAATACCGTTGTTACTCCAATAAATCCAACTGTACAAACAAGTGTAAATACTACCGTCTCTAGCCAAAATGTCCGTTTACTTCTCGTTGATTGATCTACATTTTTTAATAAATACATAACGCCCGTAATAAAACTAATCGCTAAAATTGCTTGTCCTGCTGCTGCAGTCGTCACGTGAATATGTAACCAATTACTTTTTAAAGATGGAATAAGCGGAGATATTTCCCTCGGAAACATACTTGCATAGGCAATTAATAAAAGCGCAACTGGTAATGCAAATAGTCCAATTATACTTACACGGTACATAAAATACATTACAATAAATGCTCCTACAAGCATCATGCCGAAAAATGTACCGAATTCAAAAAAGTTACTAACTGGTGCATGCCCTGATGCGATCCACCTTGTAACAAAATATACTGTTTGTGCTATAAACCCTAAAATTGTAATTGTTATTCCTACATTTGCCCATTTATGACCCTTTTCTTTAATGGCTCCACCAAAAAATAGAGTCGCAATTAAATATAAAATAAATGCGGTAAAGAGAAAGTTACTACTTATTTGCACCATATCGTTTCCCCACCTTAACTAATTTTTTTATCGATTACTTTATCATTTGGCTGTGGAATTGCTGTACCTTCTATTACTCTTTCAATATCTTTCTTTAAACCGAACCAATTTTTATTCGTATGCCCTGCAATCCACCATTCATCATTAACACGTTGTATCCAAATACGGCGATGATTCCAATACATACCTTGAATGACACCAACCATAAATATAAACCCTCCAATACCGAGAATCCAAAGCGTTAAATCTTTTCTTACAGTAAGTGCTGTTGCATTTTGCATTTCAACACCTGCAAACGACATTTTATATTTGTTGTTTCCATCAGGTTCTATATTTTGCTGAATACCAACAAAACTCACTTCACCATCTGGTGTTTCAGGTGTAAACATTTTAAATACAAATGCAGGATTGTTCGGTAATTTCGTTTTTGTATTTGGTTTTCCATTCTCATCGAAATAAAAATCAGGAAAATAGCTTAATAGTTCTAGAGAATAACCATTTCCTAAATCATATTTTTCCTTAGGATTCGTTAAATCTACTTTAATCGGTCCCCATTTTTGATTATTTTCTTTATTTTGCAAGTTGAAGGACATACTTTTAAATTCACTTTCTTTATAATCCACTTGATACACTGCAAATTGATCAAATTTCAGTGGTTCATTTACTCGAATTTCCGCTTCTTTTACTTTTTCCAACTTTGGTTTTTGCCCTGCTATATTTTCGCCCACAGCTTTATATAATACAGCATTCGTTTGGAAGTTTTTCGCAATCATTTTATCGCCTACACGATCAATCGCTTCCTCAAAAACTTCCTTGTCCTTACTTTTATCATAAACTTCTTTTATAAATTTCTCGTTTTTTAAGTAGTATTGTCCATCCGTCCCTGGTATTTCTTTCGTTTCACCATCACGTAACCAAAGTGCTTCGTCTACGTACATACTCGGTAAAAAACGAAGCATCGCACCGAATAAAAAGATAATAAGACCGATATGATTTACATATGGACCCCAACGCGAGAAGCGTCCCTTTTCTGCTAAAACGTTTCCGTCTTCCACTTTCACGTTATAGTTTCTTTTCTTTAAATTCTTTTGCACTCTTTCCAGGTCACCATCTTTCGGTGTACCAGTCCCATATAATCTCTGTCTCTTTAAAAAGCTAGGATGTCTTTTTACGCCTTGCTTTTTTAAAGCTTTATAAAGTGGAATAACGCGGTCTAAACTACATATCACAAGTGAAATACCGATAGAAGCAATCAAAATCATATACCACCATGAACCGTATAAATTATTAAATCCTAATTGATAGTATAATTGCCCTAAAAATCCGTATTCTTGTTTATAATATTCAGCTGGTGCAATCCCTGGAGTTATGTACATTTCTTGCGGAAAAATAGTTCCTATCGCTGATGCAGCTAAAGTTATTACGATTAGCCATACACCCACTTTTACAGAAGAGAAAAAGCTCCAAATTTTATCGACTATCGTTTTTGTTTGCGTGAGAGATCTCCGTGCACTCCCCTCATAGCGCATATCCAATAGTTTTGCATTTTCATTGCTTTCAAATGGTTTCCCGCAAGCTTCACAAAAAACGGTTCCTATCGGATTAACATGTCCACATTCACATTTAATTTCTTTCAACACTCTCACCGCCCCTGTCTCTATATGTACTATTGTATATTCTAACCTCAAGTTACCGCAATACTCAGAATTTTTAAACCAGAGGCACTATAGACACGCACCTCTTATGTAAAGGCTTTCTTTATTACGGAGTAATTTTCTTTAAATACCCTTCTAACTGTTCTTTCGTTTGTTCACCTATAATTTGCTCCACTACTTTTCCATCTTTATCAATCAAAAAGCTTGTCGGTAATGGACCTACTCCATATGTTCCTATAATCTTTTGTCCTTTATCAATAGCAACTGGGAATTTCAAACCATATTGGTTCACAAAGTTCTTTACTGCAATATCCGTTTCATCCGCATCTAACGCTATGATTTCAACGCCTTTTTCTTTATACTTTGGATATAATTCATTCATATAAGGCATTTCTTTTTCACAAGGTTTACACCACGTACCCCAAAAGTTTAAAAATACACCTTTTCCCTTTAAATCTTTTAGTTCAATTTTCTTCCCTTCTAAATCCGTCACAACAAAGTTAGGTGCTTCTTTTCCGATTTGCATTTTCTCTTTATTAGCAAAGAATCCTTGATAAAGGGTAAATCCTACAGCACCACATAAAATGAGTAGAATAATAACGCGAAATAATAAGCGATTTTTCTTCATATTACCTCTCCTCTCCTCGGTAAATGTTATGTATTATCTTCTGTAAATGTTGTATTGAATAAATCACCAGCAGAGCACTCCACTGGTGAATTTTTAACTCTATAGCTTATCTTGGCTTTGTAGAAGCAAGCGCGCGTAATTGTTTCACCTCATGTGGTGTCAATTCTCTCGCATCACCAGGTCGCAGGCTTCCTACTTCTAAGAAAGCATAACGTTCACGTTTTAATTTCACTACTTTACAGTCTAACGCTTCAAACATACGACGTACTTGACGGTTACGTCCTTCATGAATTGTTAATTGTACAATAGCCATTTCTTTACGCTTGTCCCAAGAAATAATTTTCACATGTGCTGGTGCTGTTTTACCGTCTTCTAGTGCAACACCGCGTTCTAACATGCGAATTTTCTCACCTGTTAATGGGCCTTTTATTTTTGCAACATACGTTTTTTCAACTTTATATTTAGGATGCATTAATATATTTGCGAAGTCCCCGTCGTTTGTCATTAATAATACTCCTGACGTATCATAATCTAGACGTCCGATTGGGAATAAACGTTGTGTAATTTCAGGGAAAAAGTCTGTTACAACACTTCTACCTTTATCATCTGATACACTTGAAATTACACCAGTTGGTTTATATAGTAAAAAATAAACAGGTTCTTCTTTTTCAAGAGGGATGTTATTTACTTCTACTTTATCTTGAGGAGTTACTTTTGTTCCTAACTCTTTCACTATTTTTCCGTTAACTTTCACTTTTCCTTGCTGAATTAATTCCTCAGCCTTTCTTCTCGATGCAATACCTGCTTGCGCAATCACTTTTTGTAATCGTTCCATTTCTTTTTTTCACCTCGAATTTATCTTACCTTACATTAGAAAGACTTGGCAACCGCATACGCTTTACGGTTATTCGCTCCATCTCACTTAAACAACATAGCGATGATATTAAACATATAAAGGTCAAATCATGTTTTTATCCTTTATTATTGTCCATATTTTTCATATTTCTCACAATAAAAGTTCATCATTTTGTCAAAAATACCACATAAAAAAACCACTATTAAGCTACACCTTAATAGTGGTCGTATACGTATTATACGCGAAATAGCATAAAAAATGAATAGCTTTACTGAAACAATAGGGAAACAAAGACAATCGAGCAAATAATTCCGATTAAATCTGCAAAAAGACCTACTTTTAATGCATCTCCCATTTTTCTAATACCAACAGCTCCGAAGTATACTGTTAAAATATAAAAAGTCGTATCTGTACTCCCTTGCATCGTAGAAGCTAATCTCCCAATGAATGAGTCTGGCCCATATGTGGCAATTAAATCAGTCGTAATACTTAGACCAGCAGAACCTGAAATAGGGCGTATTAGTGCTAATGGAACGATTTCTGCTGGAACATGAATTAAATCTAGCATTGGCTTCATTACTGATATCATTGCATCTAGCGCACCTGAAGATCGGAATATAGAAATAGAAACAAGCATTCCAACCATAAACGGTAAAATGGAAATTGCAATTTGAATCCCTTCTTTTCCTCCCTCAACGAACGATTCATACGTCGGCACTTTCTTTATCGTGCCATATAAAAGGATAAAACCAATTACACAAGGGATTACCCATAAGGAAATTGTATTTACAATACTCATTTTTTCCGCCCCTTTCTACTCCTTCTTCGGTAAAAATAGCGGTCAATCCAAATCGCTCCAATCATAGAAAGTACTTGTGCAATAAATGTTACCCCAACAATTTCAGTAGGATTGGCTGATTCATACGTCATTCGAATTGAAATGACTGTCGTAGGAATTAATGTAATAGCTGATGTATTTAATGCTAGAAACGTCACCATAGAACGGCTCGCCGAATCCTTTCCTCCATTTAACTCTTTTAGTTGTTCCATCGCTTTAATACCAAGAGGGGTTGCTGCATTACCTAGACCAAAAAAGTTTGCCATCATATTTGATAGAATAAATCCCATGGACGGATGGTCCTTTGGTATTTCTGGAAACAACCTTTTTACTATCGGCATAAAAAGCGAAACTAATTTTTTTAACAATCCGGCTTCCTCTGCAATTTTCATTAAACCAAGCCAAAATACTAAAACACTAATAAGTCCTATACAAATCGTTACTGCATCTTTTGCTCCGTCAAATACAGCCTTATTCACTTCTTCCATCGTTCCATTTATCATGGCGTATACAATCCCAATGACAGCCATCGCTACCCATACGAGATTAACCATCGTTCCCAACACCTATCATGTAAGAAAAAATTTCTTTCACATTATTCCAGTAAAGTCCCGTTGTAGCTACTAACTTCCGTTTACTATAAAATAAATTCCGTTCTCCAACTTTCTCATTGCCAACATAAACATCTGTCTTTCCAACCTTTACTCCATCCTCAAGCGTTATACTTTTATCCAGTTCAACTTTTAATAACACGTTCTTTCTTTCCTCTTCAGTTAACGGCACAGAAAAACTATTTTTCGTATAAACATGGTTGGCATACTTCTTTTCATTTATTTCAGCAATTGCTCCTTGTCCTAAAACTTTCGTTTGCTTGAAACGTTCGAATCCTTTGTCAAATAGATTCATATGATCATCCCAATCACTAGAAGCACTCAAAGTTACGACAATTAAATCTAGTCCATCTTTTGATGCCGTTGTAACAAGCGTTCTTCCTGCTTTCTTCGTAAAGCCTGTTTTTCCTCCTGTTGCAAATTCATAATAAGACGTTACCAACTTATGTTTATTTTTCCACGGGTAATCCCAAGAATCGGATTTATACGTTTTTGTTCCAAAGATTTTTTTAAATGACTCGTTTCCCATTGCATACTTCGTTAATAACGCCATATCGTAAGCCGACGAATAATGTGATCCATCTCCATCTAAACCATGAGGGTTTGAGAAGTGAGTATCTTTCATTCCAATTTCTTTCGCCTTTTCATTCATTAAATATACGAATCCATCTATACTCCCACCCACACTTTCAGCAATTACTTGCGCTGCGTCATTACCAGATCTAAGCATGAGTCCGTATACTAAATCTTCTAACTTCACTTTTTGTCCAGGCTTTAAATAGATTGCTGATCCTTCCACCCTCACCGCTTCATTGCTAACTGACACCATTTCTTTCATCTTCCCTGATTCAGCAGCTAACAAGGCAGTCATAATTTTTGTTATACTAGCAATTTTTTGAGGTTCATGTTCTGCTTTTCCGTATAATACACGACCAGACTGTTGCTCCATTAATACAGCATTTCGAGCACTGACATTGCTGTTCATCTTTGCATATGTAGGAATTGGCATAACGCTTGCGTACATAATAAGAAGCGTAATGATTACACAAATTCGTCTCATATTTCCCCCCACGTCCTTTTGGCACTTTTTGTACAAGTGTATGCTTGGCCTTTTAAAATATGAACGAAATCTTCCTTCTGCTTTCATTAAAAAAGACGCAGAGAATTTGCGTCTAATATGGTGTCCATTCAATTTGTTTCGCAGTTTCAAACCTTTTTTCTACATCAGGCCAATTTACAACATTCCACCAGTTTTTAATATATTCATCTTTTCGATTTTGGTATTGTAAATAATACGCATGTTCCCAGACATCTAGTACAAGGAGTGGTATCGTATCCCATTGTGTAAATAATTGATGAAGTGTACTTTGCAAAATTTCTAACCTTCCAGACCGGGGCACCCAAACGAGAATTGCCCAGCCTGAACCTTCTACTTTAGAGGCCGCTTCTGTAAAATGTTTTTGGAAACGTAAAAAGCTCCCAAAATCTTGCTCGATTTGTTGTGAAAAAGCACCTCTTGGACTTCCACCACCGTCTTTTTTCATGTTATTCCAAAATATCGTGTGTAAGTAATGACCTGACCCATGAAAAGCCGCTTCTCTTTCCCAATGCTTAATTAAATCAAATTGATTTGTTTTTCTCGCTTCTTCCATCATCTTCTCTGCTTTATTTAACCCTTCCACGTAACTCCGATGATGTTTATCATGGTGTAACATCATAATTTCTTTAGAAATATACGGTTCTAACGCATTATACGGATAAGGTAATGGCGGTAGTGTATGTCCTCCAATTGGAACAGCTCGTTCGCTATCCCCTCTTTCATATAATTCATATTCCTCTTCTTCTTGCATAAATACTTCCTGCAAGTGATGCTGAATATGTTCTACATCATCACTTATTTCATACATAAACTCTGCATCTGTTTCATACTCATGCTCTTTCATACGCTCTAACAACGTCTGAATTTTATAAGCAAGCATATGGACATCATACACTTCCATTGCGCGGCTATCTAATACGTGAAGAACACTTTCACACCAATTTTCTACTTCATGAAAGTAATCTGTAAATACACCTTGCTGATTCATGTTGCACCTCCCTAATGCTATCCACTTAACTATATTCAATGAAAATCCCTTATATAACTGTACAAAAGGAAAAGAAGCTAAGTCACCTTAGCTTCTTTTCCGCAATCAATATTTGTGTAACATCTTTGTCTGATAATCCGTCTCATAATATTCTAGTTCTTCACGCATCAATTGAAATTTACCTTCTAAACTCTTCATCACTTGCCCCAAAGATGCAGGTGGTGTTTGTTGAAAAACGATAGAATTTTTTCCTGTATATGCAGACCGACTATTTTCATACCAATAATCACTCTTCGGTGAAAAAAACTCTGCAATTACTTGATGGTAAATCTTATATAAAATTTTTTCAGCTGCTGTTTTTCGAAATGGCTGACTATTCAACAAAACAAAACATGCATCATGTCCTTCTTCGCAAAAAACGAGAAGTCGTCTCATTGATGCTAATAACCCTTTATAATATTGCTCGTTCCCTGCCGGTGTCTCCTCTAATAAAGAAGGCAACGTATGATAATTTACATAATTGGTTATTAAATGAATAGCATCTTCTAAAAATATAGAAACTTGTTCTGTTTGATTTTCAACCATCAAATTAGACATTTTTCTCTCTCCTTTGCCATTTCACACTATTTCTACTCTTTTATTTTTATGTAATTCAGCCAATATTTCTTGTACTTTCAACACCGTTCCTTCATCAAAATATTGTTGAAATTCTTCCATATTATTTAAATACAAACGTTTTTGCGCACGAAGCTCCCTATCTTTCACTAAACAACATATCGCTACAATATCGCGTAAATATATGTTTTGTTCTTCTACTTTATACACTGGATTTCCTTCAAAAGGAGTAATTTCTTGTAAAACTTCTTCAAAATATCGAACGTATAAAACCGAAAAAGTTTTCTCTTTATCATTTAATATATATGTCACTTCAGATCTGTTAAAAAAATCCTCTGATGTATTAGGTTTCGCTTTTTCTAACTCATATCCTACATAACCTTTTATAATCATATACTCCCCTCTCCTCCTTTTTTTATCTTATTCTAACTTAATTTTCTGATAAACAAAATATTCTTTTAAATATACCTATATAAAAAATAGCTCCCCTATACAGGAATTTACCTTTTTATTTTTCTTGAAGTTTGTCATAATAATATTATTGTCTCAGTTTTCTTACACAAGGAGAGTTGTATTTATGTCGTTTTCATGGAAACGTTTCTTACAAATCGGGAAAATTATCTTCCCATTTGTTGTATTAACAATTGTATTCTTTCAAGCAAAAAAAGAATTAGCGGGCATTTCTTTTTTAGAAGCGATTGATACAATTAAAAACATTCCAACTGGAGGAGTCTTTTTAGCAATTACACTTGGTGCATTCGCTGTATCAACAATGTTCTTTTATGACTATGTTATGCTTCGTTACTTAAAAGCTGATATTCCTGTCCAAAAGATTTTCCGTATCTCGTGGATTGCTAATACTTTAAATGGATTTATCGGGTTTGGTGGTCTCGTTGGAGCCGGCGTACGCACAATGCTTTATCGTCCATACATAAAAGAAAATGGAAAACTTATTAAAAGTATCGCTTGGATGACAACTGCCTTTATTAATGGATTAGCCATTCTTTCATTTCTTGGTCTTATCGGAATATTAGACACGAGATTTATTTTGCATGAAAAACCATGGCTATGGCCTGTTCTTATCTTCTTTGCTCTTTTCGTTCCTATATATATCGGGTTTTCTAAATTAAAAAATAGAAAAGCGACGCAAACAGAGGGACAAGAAGAAGAGGAGAAGAACCCAACCGTTTTATACTCATTAGTTTCATTAGTCGAATGGGTATCTGCTGGTATTGTTATGTACGTCATATTATTATTATTTGGCATTGAAATCGAATTCCAAAAGTTTTTAGGCGTATATGTCATTGCTGCTTTAGCTGGTGTCGTTAGTCTTGTTCCTGGTGGCCTTGGATCATTTGACCTTGTCTTCTTAACTGGGCTTGGGCAATACGGCATCGATACAGGTGTTTTACTCCCTGCTATGTTATTATATCGTCTCGTCTATTACATCTTACCATTCTGCCTTGGTCTCATTTTTGCAGCTTTTGAAATGACAGGAGTAGCCATTAAAAAGTTTGAAGATAAACCTTTTATTGCGCCTGCATTAGAGACAACTGGTGTTATATGGACCTTGCAGCGTGACTTTCTAGGAAAGTTAGGTTCTTGGGCATCTGCTGCTTTAACAGTATTTGCTGGCTTAATGGTTATTTTATCAACCATTCTACCGACAAGTATAAATCGGGCACACGCCTTACATATTCTAGCTCCAAAACACCTTATTCAATTTTCTTTTAGCTTATCACTAACATTCGGTATTCTCCTACTCATTCTTTCACGGGGGATATATTACGGAACAAAACGTTCTTATTATATGACGATTGTTTCTTTAATTGGAGCGGCTATTTTTAATACACTAAAAGGAATTGATGTTGAAGAAACGTTTATTTTATTAATCGTACTCGCTGTATTGTATATGCTTCGTAAAAGGTTTGTACGTGAGAAAATGGAAGTCTCACTTTCCGATATCGTAAAAGTTTTTATATTCCTACTTGTAACGTTATATTTATATAAAAACTTAGGTATTTTATTTGCAGGTGCAAAGGAAGCTTTCAAACCTGATTTTGTCGTTCGTAATATTACACAAGTGAAACGAAGTGCATTAGCAGCTGCCTTTTTTGTTCCTACTTTTTTACTAATTGGTTCACTCATTGCAAATCGTTATCGAAATGAATTTCCCGGGCAACCAGCTAATGATAAAAGATTACAAAACTTCTTAGATGAACATGGTGGAAATGTACTTAGTCATTTAGGTTTTTTAGGAGATAAGCAGTTCTTTTTCAGTAGTGATGGAAAAGCACTCATTCTCTTCTCAATAACTGGAAAACGACTTATTGTACTAGGTGATCCAATTGGTGACCCTTCCTCCTATCGTACTGTATTGCAAGAGTTTTTAGCTGAGGCTGATCGATTTGGATACATTTGTGTATTCTACCAAATTGAAAGTAAATGGATGAGTTTATATCACGATTTTGGTTATAACTTCTTTAAGCTCGGTGAAGAAGCTGTTGTTGATTTAAATACCTTTACAATAACAGGAAAGAAACGTGCTGGCATGCGAGCTACTTTCAACCGTTTTGAAAGAGAAGGCTATACATTCTCTATTCATGAGCCACCTTTCTCCGACGAATTATATGAAGAGTTAAGAAAAGTTTCAGATGCATGGCTTGGCGGAAAAAAAGAGAAAGGTTTTTCACTCGGATACTTCGATCGTGAATATATTAGTCGCGCTCCTATCGCAACATTATCTGATGCGGATGGAAAAATTATTGCATTCACAACATTCATGCCCGTATATCAAAACGGATCATTATCTGTCGATTTAATGCGATATTATCCAGATGCGCCTAGCGGCATTATGGACGCAATTTTCATCCACTTATTCCAATGGGCAAAAGAAAATGAGTACCACTCCTTTAATATTGGTATGGCACCACTTTCAAATGTTGGTTTATCCACACAGTCTTTCTGGTCTGAACGAGTGGCTGCTGCAATCTTTAATAACGTTCGTTATACGTATAGTTTCAGCGGATTACGACATTTTAAAGAAAAATATAAACCAGCATGGAGCGGTAAATATTTAGCATTTAGGAAGAATCATTCTTTACCAATTACAATGCTCTCTGTAACAAAATTAATAGGAAAAAGAAAAAACAGCTAAATTCTTAGCTGTTTTTTCTTTTTTGAACTTGTACAATAAATTCTTTTTCATACTTCTTACCATTTATATAGAAATTCCCCCACATTTTATACGTGCCCTCGGCAGGAAATGTAATCCGGTATTGTAATTGCTCATCCGTATCTACAGGCATAGCGTATAAAAAGTTCTCCTTCGTTTCATCCACGATATAGAGTGACTCTACTTCTCCTCTCTCTGAATGTAATTTCAATTTTTCACCCTTTTTCGCTTGAAACTGAAATGTTAACGTAACTGGTTCATTCGGATGTAATGCGCCAAATAAAAGAGAAACTTCATACTCTCCTATTTTTTTTGTAAGTACACTGTCGATTGGAAATTTCACTTTTTTCTTATTGTTCTCCTCTTTCGTTCTACCAAAATCTTTCCTAGCGAATGACTCTACGGACTTATTTTTATCTTCGTATAAAAATATTGTATATTCTTCGTCTTTCGCTATTTTGGAAGATAACTTATATGACCCGTTCCCTGCAAATGTAGGTTTAATTTGTTGTATGTGTTTTAACTGTCCATCTACAATCACTGCCCGAATTTGATCATTTACACCACGAATTTCATTATTCTTTTTGTTTAACAACTGAAATAAAATATCTACTTTCTCATTTCCCTTTCCATTTGACACATCCCACTTTACTTCCTGAACATCTCCTACAGTCTCTTCGTTTTCTTGATATTTTTTTATGTAAAATCCTCCTGCCACAATAAGTACTAACGCAATAAGTCCAATGACAAGATTTTTCAAAACATCACCTACCATTTTTATTGTCTCTGTTCATACAAAACTTCTTAAGGTATATATTCTAGATTATGATTTATGAAATCCTCCTATTTTGCACATATTACAAATAATAAAAAGATTTTAATTGAAAGGATTCGTAGTGTATAATGCAAATGATATTGATTTCTATCAATACATTATAAGGAGGACTTTTCATGAGTGTACATATCGAAGCAAAACAAGGCGAAATCGCTGAATCTATTCTATTACCTGGTGATCCATTACGTGCAAAATATATCGCTGAAACATTTCTAGAGGATGTTACTTGCTATAATAACGTACGTGGTATGTTAGGTTTCACTGGAACTTATAAAGGAAAACGTGTATCTGTTCAAGGTACAGGTATGGGTGTTCCTTCTATTTCTATTTATGTAAACGAATTAATCCAAAGCTACGGAGTTAAAAATTTAATTCGCGTTGGAACTTGCGGTGCAATTCAAAAAGATGTAAAAGTTCGTGATGTTATTATCGCAATGACGGCTTGTACTGATTCTAATATGAACCGTTTAACATTCCCAGGATTTGATTTTGCACCAGCTGCAAACTTTGATCTTTTAAAGAAAGCTTACGATGCTGGAACTGAAAAAGGATTACACGTTCGTGTCGGTAACGTTTTAACAGCAGATGTGTTTTATCGTGAAAGCATGGACATGGTTAAAAAACTTGGAGATTACGGTGTATTAGCAGTAGAAATGGAAACAACTGCTCTTTACACATTAGCAGCGAAATACGGTGTAAATGCATTATCTGTATTAACAGTTAGCGATCACATCTTCACTGGCGAAGAAACAACATCTGAAGAGCGTCAAACTACATTTAACGAAATGATTGAAATCGCTTTAGATGCAGCAATTCAACAATAATACACTAAAGAACTTGTCATACGTCTGACGAGTTCTTTTTATGTGACTTTTTATAAATAACTATTTTATAAAGAGACAGATTTCTCCCCTCTACTTTCTTGTAACGTTTGTTATAATAAAGTGAAACTTTAATCAGTGGGGATTTTTCCCATTCTCCATTGATTATTAGTTGAACCAATCAGGATTTTACGGGCAGTTGATCTCCCGCCTAACTCCCTTGTATTTGCCGAATTTTGAAGTAGGAGTCTTATTACCTGTTAAGGCGGGATAAAGAAATCATTTACAGTATTTCTCATAAGAGGTGACGCAGTGAAAAACAGAAGTATCGTCTTTAAACTATTTTTATTAACATCCACTTTATTTACAATCATATTCCTACTTTTTTTCCTAGGACAATCTCTATTTTTAGAGAAATTTTATATTAATAAGAAAGTAAAAACAGTCCAAACTGCTTTTGAAAAATTCGTAGATAATTATGATAAAAGTGATAAAAGTTATGAGCAGGTTAGAAAACTAAAACAAGAATTTCATGATAAAACAAATGCAGATATGCAGTTTTTGGATTCTAACGGTATTATTAAAAGTGATAACAATTACTATATCGATGTATTTAATCCCAACAATAATAAACAGTATTCCATTCCACTCAATAATCTTTTAACACCAGAAGAATATAATAAATTCGAAAATTTAGGTTTAAAAAAAGATGTAATAATCAATGTTGATGGAGTCGTACAAGAGAATAATATAATCACACCACAAAAATTAGGAACGAATTATAATCAATGGCAGAACGAACATTTCTATTCGGATTTTCAGTCAATTAATGGTAACCCTTCTAAGAACAGACTTGCAAGCCGATACAAATCTACAACTCGAATCGTCTTTACAGGTGTTATAACTAAGTTACAGCTCCCATCCAAAGCTGAGGTTCGTCTTGCAAATGATATTGAAACATTACAAGCCGTTCAATATTTCGCAGATATGATTAGAGAGGGCACTTCTAACTCGAACCAATTAAGTACTTTTATATTAGATGGTGGAGAAAATATAAAAAATAGTATCTTTGTAAAACCGATTATAGAAAACGGAAAGATTACAGAATACGCTTTTGCGATAGCATCTTTGCAGCCTGTTAATGAAGCGATGCTCGTTTTAAAAGATTATTATGTTTATGCCTTAATTATCGTGTTTCTCGTTATTATTTTGTTATCCTTCTACTACTCAAAAATCATTGTTAAGCCATTAATTAAAATAAATCGTGTTACAAAAAAAATGGCTAATTTTGATTTCAGCGAGAAATTACCTGTTACAGCTGACGATGAAATTGGCGGGCTTTCTGGCAGTATCAATACATTATCTGTAAATTTAAAAGATCGAATCGATCGATTAAATGTCGCTAATACAAAGTTACAACAAGATATTGAACGTGAACGTCAATTGGAAAAAACAAGAAAAGAATTCATTTCTGGCGTGTCACACGAATTAAAAACACCACTGAGCGTAATTAGAAGTTTTGCAGAAGGAATTAAAGATGGTGTTAGTAAGGATACTTCGTATTATACTGATGTTATTTTAGAAGAAACAGAAAATATGAACAGGCTGATTGTTGAAATGTTAGAATTAGCAAAGTTGGAATCTGGTACTTACAAACTAGATATGACGACGTTCTCAATCGGTGAATTAACGCAACAAGTCTACACAAAATTATTATTTAGCATGGAAGAAAAACATTTACAAGTGAACATCGATGCAGACCCTTCTATACTTGTTAAAGCAAATCGTAGCCGTATTGAGCAAGTAGTTGTGAACTTACTAAGTAATGCAATCCGTTATACGCCAGATGGAGAAAAAATACAAGTCTCTATTATAGAGGCAGAAGATACCGTAAAAGTCGAAATCGAAAATACAGGAAACCCTATCCCTGAAGAAAGTCTTGAAAAAATTTGGGATCGCTTCTATCGTCTAGATGCATCACGTAGCCGTCACACTGGAGGTACTGGTCTCGGATTATCTATTGTAAAAAACATTTTAGACCTCCATCATGCCGAATACGGTGTGTATAATACGACTAACAGTGTTGTATTCTATTTCAATTTACAAAAAGTAAAAGAAGTCAAATAATTTGTCTTAATTTCACTAGGAGTTCACATGAAATTCACACTCTCCCTTTATAGTAAGAAACAAGTTAATCCTTTCCTTTACACATATAAAAGAGGAGAGTGCGTGAAATGAAACAAGCAGGACAACCTATTCAAAATGAAAAACAATTAGAAACTATCAAAAATATACTTTTACAATCTTCGAAACGTGATGGCTTATTATTCGTATTAGCTGTAAATTCTGGCTTAAAAGTAAGTGAAATCTTACAATTAAAAGTTAGTGATGTAATCGATGAAAATGAAAATGTTCGCCATTCCATTTTATTTTACAATGAAAAAGTGAAGAAACATAAATGGTTTGCTGTAAATGAAGACTTACAGCACGCAATCGAAGACTACATGAAAGAACGTAAAACTTGGAAACGTAATGAACCATTGCTAAAATCTCAAAAAGGAACAAAATCTATTACGAGACAACATGCATGGTACATTTTAAACAAAGCTGCAAAAGAAGTTGGATTAGAAGGGATTAGCTCACATACACTTCGAAAAACTTGGGGTTATTGTGCATACAAATCAGGTGTTGATATTGCATTTTTACAACACTTCTTTGATCACAGTACTCCATCAAAAACTTTAAAGTATATCGGTATTGCTTAATAACTCTTATACATAAAAAAGGTTACCATTTGAAAATTTGGTAACCTTTTTTATATTTCATATTCTCTTTTCTTGTCTCTCCTATACTGTAGTGGTACTCTAATACTAAGGGGGAGAAATTATGAACACACTTACAATTGAATTACCAAAAGAAACGGCTGAAAAACTTGATTTATTAAAACAAGCTTATGAAAAGAAAACAGGTGCTTCTATCTCTGAGAGCACTCTCGTTCAAACACTTATCTCAAAAGAATTTATCCAGGCGATAACTCCTTTTGATTTACAACAATTTGTCAACGGAAAAGAACAGCATTAATCGCTGTTCTTTTTTTATCTCTATTTAAAATATACAAAGTTTTTTATATATTTTTAGAAAAACCATTGACAATGATAATGATAACCATTATCATTTATTATGAAGCCAACAATTGATGAATCAACCAAACGCTCAGTAACATTGTTACCCCTCTTTTTCATATAGAAAGGCAATGTACATTCCCCCTGTTTGTACAGTGCCTTTCTTGTTTATTATCATTCAAAAAAATTTAATTGCTCCGGCTTCGGCTCACCATATGTAATGTTCATCATTTTCATAAGCTGTTTCGCATTATCTGCTGCATCCCCACCTGAATTGTTGTTAAACAGTACGTATATATCCTTTGTTTTCTTTTTTAATTGCTCTAGTCGTTCAACCCATTCTTCCAGTTCTTTATTGTTGTAGCGATATAAACAGCGAACCGCTCTCCAATTTTCCCCTTTATCAAGCCAACCATGAACATTTCGACCGTGAAAACGTATTAATGCCATGTCTGAATTCGTAACCTCTAACACGAGTGGCACAGAACCTATCCCAGCCTGTGGTTCATCACAAATTGTATGAACCCATTTCTCCTGTTCTAGAAACTGTAACGTCTTATCTCTCATTTCTGGATAAAACCATGTTTGATTTCGAAATTCTATTGCACATGGTAAACCTTCCATTTTTTCTTTCGTATATCGAAGAAAATCTACATTTTTCTTTTTGCAATCAAACCATGGTGGATATTGAAATAAAATTGTTTTTAATTTATCAGCTTCTAATAAAGGAAGAATAGACTGTTTATACAAATCAAACATCTCATCGAACGTAGAAAAAGGAATTTCACCTTTCATATGTCCTGTCATTCCTTGATACGCTTTTACGACAAAAGAAAAATCTTTCGGCGTTTCCATTGCCCATTTTATATAATTTCGTGCAGGTTGCATCGCGTAAAATGAACTATCCACTTCCACAATAGGAAAATACTCGCTATATGTTCGTAATTTATTTCTATTTTCATAGGAATCTATGTATAAAGAATTATGATCTCCCCATCCTGTCACTCCAATGAACAGCACATATATCCCTCCCTTTTTAACTTCATCTTCTATTCACTTTCCAAACACTTTGCATTATGTAGCCTTTTCTTTAAGAGTATCCTTATAAAAATATGATATACTATATGGAAGAATTTTTAAAATGAGGGGTTATTTATTTATGCTTCCAAACGATGCTACTGTATCTCATGAAAAACGAATTGAAGAACTAGAAAATAAAGTGCGTTTTTATGAAGAACTTGTGAATCAATTACCACATCATTTCACATACAAAAATCCACATATTGGTTTACGAATAAAGAAAACCAGAACAACTCATTCCATTCAAGAAATACCAAAAGAAAATAAAGAAGCTAATTTTCAACTTACTTGTGATTCATTATTTTTATTTGAACAACTTGAAAAACACTTTGTTCATATTTTTGATGCCTTTTCACATCATGTAACCTTTGTCGATAGTAAAGGGAATATTACTTTATGTAATCAAGTTGCCTCAGATGATTTCGGTGTAATACGCAATGATATTATTGGAAAACCAATTCAACAATTACTAAACTTGCCGGAAGAAAAAATTAAAGCAATTGAAACATTAAGAACGGGAACAGAAATATATAATGAAGAAGTTTTAGACAAAAATTACGGTATTATAAATAACCGAATTATTCGTGATTATAACGGTGAGATTTTTAGAGTTATTAGTGTCTTTCATTATTTAAATACAGAACGTGATGCAGAGAAGTTTTCGTTAGCAGGGCGAATCGCAGCTGGAATTGCACACGAAGTACGAAATCCTCTTACAACAGTACGAGGATACTTACAATTTTTACAAGAAAGCGTTTCTACATCAAATCAAGAGTTATTTAAAAACTTGCTTATCCCTGAATTAGATCGTGCAAATAATATTATTACAAAATTTTTAGCTGTTTCAAAAACACGGGAATTTACAAGAGAACCGTTTCCGATCAATACATTTTTACGTGACTATATTCAACAGTTACTAGCTAGTGAAGTCTCCTTGCATAACATTTCAATTGATTATAACTTCTCTAATGAATTAGATGATATTTTAGTCAATATTGATCGACATGAACTTGTTCAAGTGTTTTTAAATCTATTTCAAAATGCCGTCGATGCTCAAGGCGACAAACCTCTTTCTATTCAAATCACTAGTTATCGCCTTGATAACTTCGTTCGGATTACTTTCACAGATAATGGAATTGGTATTCCTCCAGCTATTCAAGAATATATCTTTGATCCATTCTTCTCAACGAAGGATTCGGGAACAGGACTAGGCTTGTCAGTAACAAAAAAAATCATCCAAAATCATAACGGCACATTAAAAATGACTAGTAATGAAGATGGTACAACTTTCACTATTTCAATTCCAATCTTACCTAAAACAACCCTTGAAAAATTAAATCAATGTAAATAAAGGACTAATCCACGAACTACATGCCAATTGTTAAACACTCCCAACAATTAGCATGTAGTTTTTTATGTTGCACTTTTCTTCTTTACATTATATAAACCTTTCTCTATATCTTACTTATTTCTTTCTAGGTGGGCCAATTTCTTATTTTTTTAGAAATGGTAGTTTGTCCATCACGAATTTAGTATAAATTTCATTTTAATATATAGTAATGACTAATGATTCTATGAAAGAAAAGAATGAAAAGATGAACAATAAAAATAAAGGAAAAGTATTTTATGGTAATGATTGTTGAGAAGTAAGAGCATGTAGCCATATTAACATCCCTAAGTCAGAACTTACAGAATTTGTTAGACTTCTTCAAGCTCTTGGTCAAGCTATTCTAGTTCAATATGGATCTGGTTGCCTAGGTGGAGGAACTACGGGGACTACTGGTGCTCAAGGGCCTCAAGGCGCTCAAGGACCTGCGGGCGATACAACTGCGACACTATCTGTCTTCCGAATTTACTAACCACAATTTCCGAAAATATTTTGGGAGAACTAAGCACATTTATAAGTAATAGATGTGATTTTGATTGTCTATTAAATCTCTCTTTTAATAAAAAGGATCACTTATTTGGGAGGATAAGTGCTCCTTCTTTACGTTTCTTTACCTCAAATTTACTCTATCTTAATCCTCATTTTGTATGATAAATAATGAAGTCAAAGATATGAAAGAGGGATGAAAAATGAGAGTTATGTCACTGATACGCATTTGGATTGCTCTTATGGTATGCATTATTTTATGTGTAGGATTTTTTTTAACTCTAAAATATTCCACTATTTCAAAAGCGGAGAGAAAAACAGTTCCATACAAACTTTTGTATACAAAACAAAACGACATCCCTTATTCCAATTCCACAAATAATGAAAAAAAAGTTATAAAAGGAATGCTTATTACGAAAGCTTCTAACTACGAAACTCTACTTCAAATTGCTGAAACGATTAAAGATCAGTATACAAATAAAGGAATTGATGAAATCACGCTGTCTATCCATAATGAAAATAATGGTAGTTATGAAGAAGAATTACCTTACGAACCGATTAGTAAAGGAACAATAATCGTCACATACGATTCTCAATCTTTTGGCATTACGAACATTACTCTTAATGAATAGTAGCATTTATCTCACTCATTATGAGCTCACTTTATTTTTCACATGAGAAAGAGGCGAATAATGAAATTCGCCTCTTTTTTTACCATAATGATGGAATCCACTCTTTCACTTTATCAAACCACTCTTGCTGTTCTTTTTTCCTTTGTTGTTCCTCTTCTTGCCTTCTCTTTTCTTCTTCTTTTCTTCTCTTTTCTTCTTCAATTGTTTGCAATTGTTTTTTATAGTCAGCCTCAGATATTAACGACAATTGGAACGCTTTTTGGGCTGGGTTTGCATTTGCTTTTTTCATGATGTCCCGGAACATCGTCGTCGTAATTTGACTACCACCTGGCACATAATGCTCGCTATCTGTTTTGTCATATCCCACCCAAATCGCACCTACTAAATCTGGTGTGTATCCTACAAACCACGAGTCCTTCGCTCCTACGCTCGGACCATTTACAAGTTGAGTCGTCCCTGTCTTTCCTGCTGTATCAACATTATTAACTTTCGCTTTTCCACCTGTTCCCTTTTCTACAACACCTTTTAATAAATACGTCATCTTTTGAGCGATTTTCTCACTCGTCACTCGTGTCTCTTTCTTATACCATTTCCCTATTATTTCCCCTTCAGCATTTTGAACTTCTCTAATTGCATGAGCCTCTACTTGAACCCCATCATTAGCGAATGTACTATATGCTTGGGCCATTACAAATGGAGATGTCCCTACATGCATCCCACCTAAAGCAATTGGATACGTACGGTCTTCTGGTACTAATGGAATACCAAATCGCTCTAAAGATTTCAATCCTTTATCTAATCCTATTTGTTCTAATAACCACACAGCAGAAACATTATACGACTTTGCTACCGCTTCGTACATTGTCACATTACCATGAAAAGCCTGATCACTATTTTTAGGTTCATATTCTTTAATATGAAATGGTTCATCCTTTAATATATCGTATACCTCATACCCTTGTTCTAAAGCGGGTACATATACAGCTAGAGGCTTTAATGTTGAACCTGGCTGTCTTTTTAATTGCGTAGCATGATTAAATTGTAAAAACTGATATGGTCCTCTCCCCCCAACTAAAGCTGGAACACCGCCTGTTTTGGGATTTATAAGGACTACACCCGTTTGCATAAGTTGATCTGAGCCACTATCTTTGAAATAACTATCATTATTCACAACATCTTCTACAGCTTGTTGTTTTTTCGGATCCAGCTCAGTATAAATACGATAACCACCTGCTAAAATTTCATTTTGTGTTAATTCATACTTATCCATCGCTTCTCTAACTATATAGTCTACATATTGGGAGTATTTACCTTTATATTTATCATCAACCCCACGTTTTAATACAAGGCCTGACTCTTTTTCTTTATTGTATTGCTCTTCAGAAATATATCCTTGTTCCTTCATTAAACTTAATACGACATTACGTCGTTCAATTGATTTATTAAAGTTTTTATAAGGCGAATACGCAGACGGCGCTTTAATTAAGCCCGCGATCGTTGCAGCTTCTGAAATTGATAAATCTTTTACCTCTTTATCAAAATAAGATTTAGCTGCCCTCTTTATCCCCCAAGCACCTTCCCCAAAATAAATTTGATTCATATACATTTCAATAATTTCATCTTTTGTATAAGTACGTTCTATTTTTTTCGTTAAAAAGTATTCCTTTATTTTACGAGAAAATGTACGATCTTGTGTCAGAAATACATTCTTCGCGAGCTGCTGTGTAATTGTACTTCCCCCTGCTACAACTTCTCCTGCTGTAATATTTTTAAAAACTGCACTTATAATTCCACTATAATAAATACCATGATGGTTAAAAAATCCCTTATCTTCTACTGCAACAATTGCCTGAACCATAATATCAGGAATATCTTTTCTTTTAACGCCTTCTGTTTTCGAAGAAGCTAATTTAGTTGCGACCTCATTATTTGCATCATAAATTAAAGTCGGTTGTGGAACAGCTTGTTTTAATTCAGATATGTCTTGAATGGAAATTATTATATTTACAGCAATAAATAGAGTAACGAGTACACTTCCCAATACAATTAATGAATTACGAAGTTTCTTCCTCTTATTGAACCACTCAAGCATTTTTTTAAAATGAGTGTTCTTCAATTTCATTCGTTCACTTCCTTCATTTATTTACACTCTTCTTTTTAAAAGGAAGAATATACCGCCTTTTAAATTTATTATAATAACGTAGTCATTCCTATAGTGTAAAGCTTTTCTTTTACATTCATACTTTTTGCAAGAAAAGGACATTCTACAAGTAAGATATTCACTATTGGATATTAATATTATTAATAGAACAACGAGAGTTATGTTAAGTTTTTGTAAACTTTTCGATAAAATGTTTTAAAAAACGACAGTTTTTTGTTAGAATTGATTAGCCAATATATTTTACATATATTACTTTTGTGGGGGTAACAATAATGGTCTTTAAATCAAAAAAAGATAAATTTTCTGAAATGTTAATGAATGTTTCCGAAAATTTAAAAGAAGGCGCGCAATTTTTCGTGGAGTATAAAATTAAAAATGCTAGCGATTTAAAAGAGTTTTCTATGCGCATGAAAGAGTATGAGTCAAAAGGTGACTCATTTATTCACGAAATCATTATGGAGCTAAACAAAGCGTTTATTACTCCGATTGAACGTGAGGACATCCTACAACTTGCAATGAGTATGGATGATGTATTAGACGGATTAGATCACAGTGCTGGTCTGTTCGAAATGTATTCTATTACAGAAGCTGATGAATACATGATTAAATTCGTAGAAGCAATTAATCAATGTGCAATTGAAATTGCAAATTCTGTTGAACTACTGTCTAAAAAGAAGTTAGTCGACATTCGTACGAACGCGATTAAGATTAAGGATTACGAATCACAATGCGATGATATTCGTCGTCATGCGATTAAGCACTTATTCTCTCGTGAGAAAGATCCGATTAAGATTATTCAATTTAAAGAGATTTACGAAGAGCTTGAAGAAGTAGCTGATAGCTGTCAAAGCGTTGCAAACGTATTAGAAACAATTATTATGAAGAATGCGTAAGGAGTTTGATCATGGATACACTCTTGATACTGACCGTTTTAGTAGTCATTTGCGCTTTAGCTTTTGACTTTATCAATGGATTTCACGATACAGCAAACGCTATTGCCACGGCTGTTTCAACGAAAGCTCTAAAGCCTAGACATGCAATTATTATGGCAGCTATTATGAACTTTTTAGGTGCAATGACATTTACAGGTGTAGCAAAAACGATTACAAAAGATATCGTTGACCCATTTGCTTTACAAAATGGTTCTCTTGTAATTTTAGCTGCTTTACTTGCGGCGATAGCATGGAACTTAATTACTTGGTACTACGGTATCCCAAGTAGTTCTTCGCATGCAATTATTGGCTCAATCGCAGGTGCAGCCATTGCTGCTGCTGGTATTAGCTCATTAAACCTTAAAGGATTCATTAAAATTCTTGAAGCTTTAATCATTTCACCAATTATCGCTTTCGTTATTGGTTATATCGTATACAGTATTTTTAAAGTGGTCTTTAAAAACTTTAACTTAACGAAAACGAACAAAAACTTCCGTATATTCCAGATTTTCACTGCAGCATTACAAGCCTATACACACGGTACGAATGATGCACAAAAAGCAATGGGAATCATTACGATGGCTCTTATGGCTAATAACTATCATACTTCTAGCGATATTCCGTTCTGGGTACAATTATCTTGTGCTATCGCAATGGGGCTTGGTACTTCTGTCGGTGGATGGAAAATTATTAAAACTGTCGGTGGACAAATTATGAAAATTCGTCCTGTAAATGGTGTAGCTGCCGATTTATCATCATCACTTGTTATTTTCGGTGCAACATTCATTCACTTACCAGTTAGTACGACGCACGTTATCTCTTCTTCTATTTTAGGGGTTGGTGCTTCTCACCGTGTGAAAGGGGTAAAATGGGGAACTGCAAAACGTATGTTAATTACATGGGTTATTACACTTCCTATTTCAGCTTCTTTAGCTGCTCTGTTTTACTATCTATTACATTTTGTTTTCTAATCAAAAGTCGTCTTCCTTATTTTTCTAGGAAGACGACTTTTTTGTGAACAAGCCTATTTCTCATTAAAAAGCGTGTATAATAATTGGTGGATAAGTTATTTAGAGGAGTTGGCAATTTTGGAATACATCATGTTACTTTTCATCGGACTAATCGCCGGGACAGTCGGCAGCCTAGTTGGGCTTGGAGGCGGAATTATTATTGTTCCGTTATTAATTGGATTACACAGTTTATCACCACAACTTGCAGTAGGGACTTCTATGGTAACAGTCGTTTTTACAGGGCTATCTTCCACCCTTACTTACATGAAGCATAAACGAGTAGATTATAAAAGTGGACTTATTTTATTTATCGGAAGCGGCCCTGGTGGTATTATCGGATCATGGGCAAATAAATTTTTAAACCAAGACACATTTTCTTTATACTTTGGGATTTTCCTTATATTCGTCTCAATTCTACTTATGCTTCGAGACAAATTAAAACCTCTTTCCCTCTCAAATACGTCTGTAATTAAGCGTTCTTTTACAGATAATGATGGAAATACTGTACACTATCAATTCCCACCGTTTCTTGCTATCTTTATTGCCTTTATAGTTGGGTTTATATCTGGGTTATTTGGAATTGGTGGCGGTGCCTTACTTGTTCCAGCAATGATGCTTCTTTTTGCATTCCCAGCACATATTGCAGTAGCAACTTCAATGTTCATCGTATTTCTATCAGCAATTGTAAGTTCTGCAACTCACATCTCACTTGGAAATGTCAGCTGGATTTATGCATTAATCCTTATTCCTGGTGCATGGATCGGCGGAAAAATCGGGGCTTATATTAATACAAAACTAAGTGGTAACGCCGTAATTAATTTATTACGTATTACGTTAATTATTCTTGGAACTAGATTAATCATTATTTCCCTTTTATAACGTATTCTTTTTAGAATGCGTTTTTCTTATACACATGAATATAAAAATCCTCCGAGGAGAACAAATAAAATTAAACAAACACATAATAACATATAATTTGAAATATGTACTTTCTTCAAGTTGACCACTCCTATAACTGCGACTGTTATCTTTATGATAGCGAAAAAATAGTTCACTTGCAGTTACAGAGTGCTAACAATGCAAAATCAATTATTACAAATTTTATCCTTATATTTCATTTCTTTGTATATTCTATCGATTTAATAAAAAAAGATGTCATATTGACATCTTTTTTAGTGAAGAAGTGACCATCCCATAAAGTCTTCATGTACTTGGCACGCCCTCTTATCATTTCGATCATATAATTCAGCATAACTATCTGTTTCTTCATCATAAGCCATCGTATAAATAATTTGGCCGTCTACTTCAACGGATAAAACGACTCCACCTTTCATCTCTTCTACATGAATGATAGCATTCGCCGGAATTCTCATATCCGTCATTCTCATCGCATCTAACAATATACTAAACCCCCTACAGCGTATTCATTGCTAGTACTATTACACACTAAATAGTATACTACTGTAATAGCATACATTTCGTCAATGAAATTGCTGTTGAAATAGCATATTGTCTATATACATATACGCTAAAATAGAAGAAATAGAAACATATTAATGGGGGGCTAACATTGATTCTACACAAAGGAGATGTACTATTCCGTCAAGGCGAGGACGGTCCTTTATACTTTATAAAAACAGGCTTATTAAAAGTAGTTCGGCTAGAGGAAGACGGAACACCATTTTTATTCAACATTATCGTTCCAGGTGAAACAATACCTCATCATTCTTTAATTTCACCGAAAGAATATCACGGTACAGCTATCGCTTTAATAAAAACAGAAGTTGAACCGATCACTAGTAGTGAATGGTATGAGAGACTTCAAGCAAATCCCGAATCATATGCCAACATCGCTATGCAATTGCAATCTAAATTAAGAATGATGCAACAACGAATTGATCAATTGACAACCGTCTCTCCGAAAGAACGTCTTCATCGTTTACAAGAATGGTTCACATTATATTTAGGTGACATTCCTATATATGAAATATTAACACAAATTGAAATTGGTCAACTGATAGGCATACGCCGTGAAACAGTTAACCGTTTATTACGAGAACAAATAAAAAACGAGGTAAAATAAATACCTCGTTTTTTTGTTTATTCTCATTCGTCTTATTGTAAGCTTGTTGCTGGGCCGAAAAATTCATAATGAATATGCTCTTGTTTCACACCTAAATCAGTTAGTGCAGCATTTATATGCTTCATAAATGCTACTGGACCACAAAAATAAAATTCTGCTTCAGTTGTCGGAATAATAGTTTTTAACCACTCGCTTTCAACGAAACCTTCTTTATCAAAGTTCTTCATTTCTAAATCTTTTTCAGTCGGTGCAGAATAACAAGTATATGCTTTAACTTTTTCATATTCATTTTCTACTGCCTTAACGTGTTCTTTCATTGCATGTGTATTACTATTTATTGCTGCATGAACAAAATATACATTACGTTTTGAATCTTGTTCAATTAACGTATTTAACATACTCATCATCGGTGTAATCCCTACTCCACCACTAATTAGTACAACTGGTAACGTTGAATCCATATTTAACACGAAATCTCCCGCTGGTGCACTTACTGGTAAAACATCTCCTTCTTTTACATGTTCATGTAAGTAATTAGATACTTTACCGTCTGGTGTATCTACACCTTTTTCTTTCTTTACACTAATACGATAATATTCTTTCCCAGGTGCATCGGATAAACTGTATTGACGATTATGTGTATATGTCTCACCTTCAATATTGATTTGAACCGTTACATATTGACCTGGGATGAATGAAGAAACTTTCCCTCCATCTTCAGGCTTCAAATAAAATGACGTAATAACATCGCTTTCCTTCACTTTTTTAACAATCACAAAGTTGCGGAAGTCTTTCCATCCACCTTCTTTATGTGCAGCTTCTTCATACATCTCTGCTTCAATGCTAATAAATGCATCAGCAATGACACCATATGCTTCTCCCCATGCATTTAAAACTTCATCAGGTGCACCTGCGACCTCTTTAATGGCACGTAGTAAACATGTACCTACAATCGGATAATGCTCAGCTTTAATACCTAAACTTCTATGCTTATGACCAATTTGTTTTACAACCGGAATAATTGCTTCTAAATTATCAATGTACGTTGCAGCTGCATAAACAGCATTCGCTAACGCTTGTTGTTGTCTTCCCTTTTTTTGATTCGTATGGTTAAAAATATTCAATAACTCCGGATGTTCTGAAAATAAAATTTGATAAAATCTCGTTGTAATTTCAACGCCTTTTTCTTGTAATAATGGTACTGTTGACTTTACGATTTCAATTGTTTTTGCACTTAACATTGTATCCCACTCCTCTATTTCCTTAACTGTTTTTAGTTTAACTGAATCTTATAATGCAGATTGTGATTTTAATCACTATTAACACGTTGTTTTTGTGAATAATATATGAACATTGCATTTACAAAAGAAAATAAGCTAACTAGAATTCTAGCTAGCTTATTATTTTGTTTGTATAGCTTGTTCAATTACCTTTCTATCTTTCCCATCGCCAAACTCCGTATACCCCCAGATATTCGTTTCACCTCTATATTTATTTACGATAATATCCAAGTCATGATATACACGGTGGGCATACACTACATACTCAATATTTTGAAGTTCCACACCTTTTTTTACAATTTCATAGCTTCTATTTACATCGCGTTTTATTTTTTCATTCTTTATTTCCGTATGTATATTTTTTAAAGATGGTTCTTGTTGTTGAAACCATTGCTTAAATTGCTTCCAATCCCCGTCTGTATAATTCTCTGCTTTACCGTAATTTAAGAAATTATTATAGCTTTCATGTGTCATTCGAATAAAATCTAGCACGTTTGTCTCTTCTTGCACATCTTCTACTTGAGCTATTGTATTTACCTCAGCAGGCTTATTCGCATAATGTAACAGCACTTTCATAAGACTATAACTCGCAATGATCATTACGATAATAATCCCGAATACACTTAACAATTTCTTCATATACAGAACTCCTTCTCTACTAAAGATATTACAATGTATGACTATACTTGTAACATTCTCTCGTAGAAATATAATTCCTGTATTAATTCTTCCTATCATTTCGACAATATATTTCTACACATTTCGTCTTGGCAAATGCTCCTGTAAAACAATATAACCTTCATAAGCTGTATAACCAAGTATAGCTATTAATCCGATATAACAAGCAAATACTGTCCATTTCGTTTTCGTATCCACTTTATAATAGTTTTCTTGTTGTTCCTTTTCTGTTTTCCATTCATTTAATTTTCTTTCTGACGCTTCAAATACTTCTCTTATGTGAATAGTATACTCATCTTTTTCATCTTCATATGGAACATAATCTAACGGTTCAAACTTCGGTAAAAGATACTCTAACACTTCCATTTTTTGAAGTTCACCTATTTGTAACTCTTTTTCCCGTTCTCTTTGTCTTAATGCATTCATCTCATGATGCATCATGTATATAGTCCGATGTACAGCTCCAGTTTCTTTTAATTCCTCTTCAAGCCTAGCAACATATTCTTTCATTCCATCAATTTTATGCCCTAATTCCTTAATCGGCTCATCTCTCTTTATCACTCTGTATAATTCCATACAACCGATAATAACAATAAATCCTCCCAAAATACTTTTAAAGTAAATTGAATAGCCAAGTAATAAAATAAGGCCTGCTCCCCAAATTTTAGTACTGACAACTGAAATAATTCGCCCACCATCTAGCGGCGAAACAGGAATTAAATTAAAGAAATTAATCATACTTCCAAGCAAAATAACAAGCGCCCAAAACGGCTCTTGCGTCATTATATAAAGTGGAATCGCGGGTAAAAATGAAAGAAGTCCGAAAAGCGGCCCCATATAGGCGATGTAAGCTTCATCTTTCGCATTTTTCGGCATCTCTTTCATTCCAATAAGGGCCCCCATAAACGGAATAAAGATTGCTGGCGATGTTGGGATCCCCTTTCTTTTCGCAGCCCATAAATGGCCCATTTCATGAACAAACAACAAATAAATGAGCGCCACTCCAAATTTCCAACCATATAGAACTGCGTATGCGCCAAGCGATAGAAACATACTAAATACCGTTGAAAACTTTGCTAATTTAAAAATTGCAAATACCCACTTTAACTTAGACAGTAAAAATAGACCTATCGCAACAATAATTCCCCATAATCCTTTTTTATTATTTTTCATATTCCTCTCCTTTATCTCTCATTAATGAATCCTATTCATTCATCAAAGCTTGTTCTTTTCTCTATTATGACATATTTTTTTCTATTGTTAGAAATAATGTTTATTTAATCCATTTTTAGCCAAAAATATAAATAAAGGAGGTATATACGAATGAATTTACAATCTCTCATAATAAGTGTTTTATCATTTTTAGCTTCAACTCTTATTTTTTATACAGTGAGCTATGTATTATTATTAGATTGGTTGCCAAATCACTTACTTATCACTCTTATCATTCTTTCCGCTCTTATGATTTCATTTCTTATTACACGAAAATCAATGAATGAGCCATCTGCAAAAGCAAAATAATAGAGAGGGTGTTCTTCTCCCCTCTCTATTATCATTTCCTAGGAAAGGCTATATAGAATTTCAATTCAGTTACAGCCAATAAGGATCTTATCTCAAAATTCAGTTGGAACAAAGAAGTTAAGCGGGAATCAACGCCGAATTGGCAAAGACTATTAATCAACGAAAAATGAGCATCCTCTGCCGATTAAAGTCTCACTTTATCTTTGAAAATTCATTTTTTCACCATACTCTTTAACGATTTGAATTATATTTTGAAACACGCCTATTTTTTCTTTTTCACTGTTTAATATTTTCAAATCATACTTTTCGTAATATGTTTCTAATGATTTTAATTGTGATTCTGAAGCACCTTTTATCGGAACAGTAGCCTTCAATTCATATTGCTTATACCCTTCCTTTACTTTTTCACCTAAAATCATTTCACTCTCTTTTGCTCCAATTAATTTTTGAACTTTTTCTGGGAAAGTGAGTTGCAAATAATACTCTCGTTCCTTCACTAACTTGTTGTATAGTGATTGTGAAATCGTATACCGTACCATATAATTCACGTTTTGATCGCCCGCTTTAATATGAAACGTAGTAATCTGCAAATCTTTTTTTGTTACTTCCGTTAAAGGACCTACCTGCATCTCATCTTCTTTTTGTTCTGAAACATTTGGAAATATAGCCAAAAGCTTTTCCGTATCTTTTTCATTCAACATATACATAGCTTTCTTATATTGCACCCATCCTCGTCTATCTTCTCCCCTTAACCATGCATAATAAGTTTCTTTTTTCCCATCTCTACTAATTTGTATTTCATATTCAGGTTCACCGAAGCTTCCGGTTATTTCTTGTTTCTCAGCTTTATCCAAAATGTCTATTACTAACTTCGCTTCTGATTCCTGCAACTTTTTCTCTTTATGTTTTTTTTGTATAACGGTTACCTCTATTGTTTCTTTCACTTCATTCACCGTCTCTTCTACTTTTTTTGTTTCTTTTTTTTGCTCAGCTTGACCACAAGCTGCTAGTAACATAACAAATAACAACAATACATATTTCCCTTTCAAATTAATCCTCCTTTTACGATAAGAAATTCTTATAACCTTCATACATAAAACAAAAACGTGACATCCTATTAAATAAGTTATACTAATCATTGAAAGGAGGTCTTTATCATGTCCATTAATTTTCATGATCCAAATAATAAATACACATACGCAACAAGAAACGCTCATATTTCTTGGGCTGAAATGGTAAAAAACATTACAGACATACAAAACAAGCAAATAATTGATATTGGCTGCGGTGGCGGGATTTATACGAAAGAACTTGCTCTTATGGGAGCCAAAAATGTTGTGGGACTTGATTTTTCAAAAGAAATATTACAAGCTGCAAAAGAAAATTGCGGCAACATTCCAAATATTTCTTTCATCCACGGTGATGCACATAATATCCCATACCCTAATGAAACATTCGACATAGTTATTTCTCGTGCAGTTATTCATCATTTACAAGACATTCCTACATTTTTATGTGAAGCTTCTCGTATATTAAATAAAAACGGTGTACTTATTTTACAAGATCGAACGATTGAAGATTGTACAGTTCCAGGAAGTCCCGAACACATTCGTGGATATTTTTTCTCTATATTTCCAAAACTCATTGAAATAGAGTCAAAAAGACGCCCAAAAACCAACACGATACAGAAAGAATTACAAAAACATTCTCTTCACGTGCTTCCCACACAAACACAATGGGAAGTACGAAAAATACATGATTCTGTAGAAGCATTGCTACAAGATTTATCTCCTCGAACAGGTCGATCCATTCTATATGAGTTAACAGATGATGAACTTTCTCAACTTCTACAACATATACAGACCGCATTACAAAACGTCTCTCCTATTATTGAAAGAGATCGATGGACAATTTGGAGCGCCATGAAGTTGTAAGAAAGGAAGCCTCACAAAATAATGTGAGGCTTCCTTTCTTTCATAATCTAATTTTGCAACACTCTTGATATCCTCCACTTCTGGCCTGTGCACTTCCACACTTCGGACATACTAAATATCTAGACTGATTTGTCAACAAACTACCTTTTTGAAAGAGTAAAACTTCTGCTTGTTTAAACGAACGCGAATAATATAACCACATAAAACCAATTATAGCAATAATGCCAAATAATACTCCCATCGCAAGCATTTCAGTCACCTCTTTTGGTTTGTTCTTTCCAGCAAGTGGATTGTTGTAATATTCTCTGTAAATTCAAATAATCCCTTCTTTACTCCTATAAATATCAACTTTCTCTATAAATTTTACAATTCTCCACAAATTTTTACTCCCATTTTACAATTCATTATTCCTTTTGCAACAACGAATATTACTTTCGATATTTCCGTATATAAATATATCTTTCAAAAAAACATATTGACTTTCTAAAAAAAACATGCAACAATACTGTCAGAATACTTGAATAAAAATTCATTGACGAGAACGAGTACGTTATAGAACTGTTCCCCAGAGAGTTGGCGATTTGCTGAAAGCCAACGTTCAGTGCGTAACCGAAAATCATCTCCGAGAAGTAGAACCGAATGTTACAGTAAGTTCTTACCGGCCGTCCCCCGTTACAAGGAACACGTATCATGTTGTACGTTGCAAAGCCGTATACATATAGATTTATTTCTACATGTGTAAATTAGGGTGGTATCGCGGGTAAATATAACTCGTCCCTTTCTTTAGGGACGAGTTTTTTGTGTTCTTACAAATGAATTTAAAAAAGGAGGAAAAACAATGAACACTGTATCAAAAAAACATATTTTTTTCACGGGTCTTATGCTATTTTCTTTATTTTTTGGGGCAGGTAATTTAATTTTCCCTCCCATGCTTGGCCAAAATGCAGGTGAAAACTTTTGGCCAGCAATGATTGGATTTTTACTAACAGGAGTTGGCTTACCACTACTAACTGTTATCGCAATTTCTCTATCTGGAAATGGGATGCAGCAACTTGCAAGTCATGTTCATCCATTATTCGGAATTTTCTTTACAGTAATTGTATACATTGCTATCGGTCCATCTATGGGCATCCCACGTGTTGCAAATGTCGCTTATGAAATGGGTGTTAGTTCTTTCTTACCAGAAACAATCCGCTCTAGCAGCCTAGTGCTATTTGTATATACAATCATCTTCTTTACTATCGTATTTTGGCTGAGTTTGAATCCATCTAAACTTGTTGATCGTATTGGAAATGTATTAACACCTATTTTATTACTCTCTATTTTCTTATTGTTTGTTAAAAGTGTATTTACACCACTTGGGCAATCAGGACCAGCAATGCAAGAGTATCAAACTTCTCCAATCTTCAAAGGCTTTATGGAAGGCTACTTAACAATGGACACTATTTCAGCACTTGCATTCGGAATTATCGTTGTAAATGCAATTCGTTCTAAAGGTGTGAATGATCGTAAGTCCATTGCCATCGCCACAGCAAAAGCAGGGCTTATTGCCGCTACAGGACTCGTACTTGTATATGGTGCACTAGGCTGGCTTGGGGCAACTAGTGTCTCTCTCGGATATGCAAAAAATGGCGGACAGCTACTTACTGTTATCGTACAACAATTATTCGGTCCGTACGGTTTGCTCCTATTATCTCTTATCGTTACACTCGCTTGTTTAACGACATGCGTTGGACTCGTATCTGCGTGCAGCCAATATTTTTCAACATTATTGACTACATTTTCATACAAAACATTCGCGAGTATCATTTGCGCATTAGGATTATTAGTTGCCAACTTAGGTTTAACAAAAATTATCGCAATCTCTGTTCCAATTCTACTTGTTGTGTATCCAATTGCGATTGTACTCGTACTACTATCATTACTTCATAAATACTTCGGTGGATATCGCTCTGTTTATGTAGGTGCTTTAATCGGAGCAGCTGTAGTGAGCGTATTTGATGGATTAAAACAAGGTGGTATTTCAGTTTCATTCATCACACCATATTTTGAATTTATCCCTTTATATAATGAAGGAATCGGTTGGCTAATACCAGCATTAGCAGGAGCTCTTCTTGGCCTTACAATCGCTAAGTTAAGCGGTACGAAAAAAGTTCCATTACTAATCGAATCTAACGAAGTAAAAGCCTCCTAAAAAAACTCCCAAAAGGGAGTTTTTTTACATTTGATAAGCAGTATGATTAAAACTGCTTATTTTATAAGCTTTCGTATAATATTCAATATTTGTATCAACTGTTTCTACCTTGACAACATCATAGCGCTCTTCTTGCTTTACTAAAAATAAATAGTATTCCTCTGTTGCCTCAATAATCGCAATTTTATCTGTTTCAACATTATATTGTTCACAAAGCGCTTGTAATGCGTTCACATACTCCCCTAATTTTTTAGACTTATCCATTCCGAATATAGTTTGAACTAACATATACATTCTCCCCTTTATATGTACTGTTAACACCTTAATGATAACGCTTACATTGTTTATCGTCAATAAAAACATTCGATGGTTTTAACGCCAAATCTATATTGTAGCGAGCCAATAATCAGCGAGGAATTCCCCGCCAATTAAAGCTTCACTTTATCACTTCGTTAATTGATGCCTAAATGCATAAATAACTGCCTGAGTACGATCACTTACATTCAATTTATTTAATATGTTACTCACATGTGTCTTTACCGTTTTCAGTGCAATAAATAACTCGTCCGCAATCTCTTGATTACTTTTTCCCTCTGCAATTAATAACAAAATCTCAAACTCTCTTTCCGTTAAGTCATCATGCAAAGGTTGCTCTTTCTTTTGACGCATACGGGACATCATTTTCCCGGTAACTTTCGGCTCTAATACTGTTTCTCCATCATAAGTAGCTCGTACAGCATCAGCAATATCACTTGCTCTTGATGTTTTTAATAAGTAACTGGTCGCACCAGCCTCAATAACAGGGTACAATTTTTCGTCATCTAAAAAGCTTGTTACAACTACAATTTTTGCTTCTGGCCATTCTTGAATAATAGCACGTGTTGCTTCGACACCATCCATCTCATCCATAACAAGGTCCATTAAAATAATATCCGGTCTTAATTGCAATGCTAATTCTGATCCTTTTCGTCCATTCTCAGCTTCCCCTACTACTTCAATATCTGGCTGTGTAGATAAATATGCCGATACACCCATACGAACCATTTCATGATCATCGACAAGCAATACTTTTATCATACTTCTCCCCCTCTCTCAATCATAATCGGTACTTTTACTTCTATTTGTGTACCTTTGGCCGGGAAACTAAGCACCTTGAGTGTCCCACCAATTTCATGAACACGCTCTTGCATCGATCTTAGGCCATATGAACCTGCCTTATTAACGCCTACTTCAAACCCAACGCCGTCATCAATAATTTTTAAAATCGCATATTGATCAATTTTTCGAAGGCGCACTTCTGTTTTCTTTGCCTTTGCGTGTCGCAACGTATTTGATAGCGCTTCTTGCACAATACGGAATAAATGATCTTCTACACCTTTTTTTAATTCTATTGGCTCAATAAGCCATTCAATTTTCATATGTTGTTTTCGCGATAATTCCGTTAATAATTCCTCTATACCTTCTGTCAGTTTCTTACCTTCCAATTGTACAGGACGTAAATGAAGGAGCAATGCTCTCATTTCTGATTGAGCATTTACAACCATATTTTCAACAAGTTGTAATTGTTTTTTTGTCACATCTGGAAATTCAGTTATTTGTTCATTAATCGCTGACATCATCATCGACATTGCGAAAAGCTGCTGACTTACTGAATCATGCAACTCCCTTGCTAAACGATGCCTTTCTTGAGAAATCGCTTCTTGTCTCATCTCTTCATTCCAATGAGCTCGTTCATTCGTTACTTTTTGAAAGAGTCCAGCTTGCTCCTCTAATCGACGAGCCAAAACGATTACTTTTCGTTCCACTTCATGAAATTCATCATCTGCAGTAAACGAAACATCGCTCGGAAAATTCCCTCGCTCTACTTCAAATAGAAACGTATTTAATCCTTGTATACGCTGCTCTATATAGTAACCGATTGCATATCCTACAATTCCCCCGATAAGTAAACTTGTAGTCATAATAAACAAGCCAATTGGAACAGAAGCGATGGATTCCTTCCATAATAAATCATACACTTGTTGCTCGCTTTTCCATACATATACAATTGTACAAATGAGTGCGATACTAACTGAGGACAACATAGAATAACGAATATACATCCACGAAATATTTTTTTGTTTCTTCATTATACTTTCCTCACTTCCGTGTCGCCTACGACAAGCGAAGAAATAATTTTAATACGACGAGGAGCCTCTTTATACTGCTCTGTTCTAAATGTAACATTGCGGTTAAACCCTGTCTCTTCATGACCTGGCAAGAGCACACGTCCGACAATAACAGAATGATTTAAAGAAAGTTCAATATCATATGGCACATATAAACGAATATTACCAACGACACCCCGAATAACAATTATCGTTTCCCCTTCTGGAATCATAGCAGTAGTTAAATCTATTTCCACATCACAAGCACCGTATTGAACATTAATATCCTCAAGTTCATAAATATGATCCATCATTCGTACATTGCCTACAAACATATTTTTCAAATATGGTTCTGTACGATATATTTGCTTCTCTTCGTCTATAATCCCTTTTTCTTTAATTTCAACCTTCATTGCTTTTTGCTGATGCCCTTGTTGAATCAATTGATAACCAATTAAAGCTAAACAAGCAAATACGACAAGAACAAATGCTGCTGATGAAAATAAGAAGAATAAAAATACGATACCACCAACAAATAAAAATACATTTCCCCGTACATAACGATTCTTTTTACGATAATGCCTTCCAAACATAAGCATAATAAATGCAAAAATGAGACCACCTGGTTCAAAATGTCCAAGTATCATATCAAGAAAAAGACCGAATCCAAATATGATGAGGAGCATCCCCATTAATTGTGTCTTTGAAAAATGTTTCTTCATTTCAGCTCCCCCCTTCTTGTCACATATACATAGAAGAAAAGGCATTGCTTTCCAACACCTTTTCTCCTATCACTATATCATAAGCCTGTTTTATAATATACTACTATTATTTTGTTAACTCTTTCGTTAACGATACATCATTCTTTTCTTTCATTTCACGCTCAAGTTTTGCAATTTTCATATCAAATGTGTCACGCTCATGTTCTTCATTCATACGAGTTTCTAAGTCACGAATGTGATCTTCAATTTCTTCAAATCGTAAGAACGGATTATTTTCATCCATTTTATGCATCGCAGTATTCATACGACGATTTGCATGTGCCATATTTTCACGTGCCATTAGTTCCATACGCTTTGCGTGCATTTCTTTTAATTTATTTTTCATTTCAGAAAGACGACGCTCTAACTCATCAATTTGCTCTACAACACCTGCATACATTTCTTCTAATCGAGTTACTTGCCCTTCATAATAAGCTACCTCTTCTAACGCACGTTCGTGCAATTGTAATTCGCCTGCTTCTTGAGCAATGATAGCTTGCTTTGATCTTTTGTTAACGAAATAACGTGCTTGCTCAAGCTCACGAGCAAAGTTAGATTTTAATGTTTTATGACGTTCAATTAACTTCTCAATTTTTGTTATTTCACGCTCACTATCACGTAAATATTGGTTTAACATCGCAATTGGATTTTTTCTTTCCTTCTCATCTAACACGTTATGAAAATCAGCTAAAATTGCATCGCGTACACGTCCGAATAAAGATTGTTTCATTATAAATCTTCCTCTCTTCTACTTTATTTATAATTTGATTTATTGTTTTAGTTTTTCATTAATTTGTTCCACTCATCTTCAAAGTTGCTATATGGTTTAGAACTTTCTGGAGCAGATTCAACAACTACATCTTTTTCTTTTTTCCACTCACGGTATCCGTAGTATAAAACCACTAAAGCAGCGATACCGATTAATGCTGGTGAATGAGAAAGCGCAATGGATAAACCGATTAAACCAACAATACCCCAAGCTAACTTTCCAAAAAATGACTTAGCTCGCACAAATGATTTATAGCTCCAATATACAACTCCTGCTCCGATTGCGAATCCTACAATACCAGCAAGACTACCAAGAGCAATTAAAGCCAAAATACCGGCTGCGATAAACGCTAGAAATTGTTTCATCTTGTGCTTGCCTCCCTTCGATTTGATACTCTTATCTTAACTATTTTTTCATCTTTCCATAACGAGCTTAAGAACCGTTTTTAACTCAGACTTAAGACCGAGTCATATTCAGCCCTTTACGCAAAAAAACGTGCAGAGTTTATTCTCTGCACGTTTTTTTAATTACTAACATTCATATTAAATTAAGCTGTTTTATGATACTCTTTTTTCTCAGCTACTTTCGAAAATCTTGGAAATCCAATTAAAATAGAAACAATCCCACATACTCCAACTAAGATTGGATAAAATGCATATGGCAACAATTCAACCGGAGATAACGCTGCAAATCCTGCTGCCGTTAACATTTGGGCACCGTACGGAATTAATCCTTGTACACAACATGAGAAAAGATCTAATACACTCGCTGATTTACGAGGGTCTATTTCATATTGATCTGCAATATTTTTTGCAAGCGGGCCTGTAAAGATAATCGAAATCGTATTATTCGCTGTACACATATTAGTCATACTTACTAAACCAGCAATACCAAATTCTGCACCTTTTTTCGAACGAATATTACGTGTTAATACATTCATTAAATATTGAATACCACCATTATATTGGATTAATTCAACCATACCGCCAATTAATATAGCAAGTAATACTAACTCCATCATACCGCCCATTCCAGTCGTTACACTTTTAAAGAAACTTTCTAACGTGTAACTTCCATCTATAAGACCGATAACACCAGATAATACAGTTCCACCAGTTAATACAATAAGTACATTCCAGCCAAGTAGCGCTGTAATAAGTACTCCTGCGTACGGTAAAATCTTTATCCAATCAAAGCTATGTGCTTTAATTTGCGTGTCACTTCCTGAAGTAACTATTACTAATAGTACAATTGTAATAATAGCCGCTGGTAATACAATTAAAAAATTCGTTTTAAACTTATCTTTCATTTCTGTTCCTTGTGAACGAACAGCTGCGATTGTTGTATCTGAAATAAATGATAAATTATCACCAAACATCGCTCCCCCAACAACAGTAGCCATCGCAAGCGCAATTGAGATATCAGTTTGACCACTAATACCTACAGCAATCGGCGCTAATGCTGCAATTGTTCCCATTGAAGTTCCCATTGCTAATGAAATAAATGCACCAATAACAAAGATTCCAGCTACGATAAATCCTGGCGGTAAAATAGTTAACGCTAAATTAACAGTTGAGTCTACTCCACCCATTCCTTTAGCAGTTTCAGAAAATGCACCTGCAAGCACAAAAATTAATACCATAATCATAATATCCGGATTTCCTGCACCTTTAGCGAACCGCTCTACCTTCACATTAAAACTTTCTTTACGATTCATCACTAAAGCGACTCCTACAGCAATTGAAATCGCTACAAGTATCGGCAATTTATAGAAATCACCTGTAATAATTCCAGAACCAATAAATAGCGCCAAAAATATCCCAAGTGGTAATAAAGCTAAACCATTTCCTCTCGTTTCTTTCAAAGTACCATCTCTCCCTAGTTTCAACCTTTTTCTAATGAATAACAAAAGACCTCTTCCGGTGAGAAGAGGTCTTATACATCTATAAGAAACGCTCTTCTCATCTTTCAAGCACATGCTTGCTGGATTTGGCACAGCACTCTGAAATCGAGTCCGCTGCCGAGGCATCGTAGGGCCAGTCCCTCCGCCTCTCTTTATAAGAAGGTTTCATATTTATTTTTTAATAATAATTTCTTCCCTAACTTTACTCGCTTACCAAACAAAAGTCAATTATTTTTTGTATAGATTTTTTTGGTAATTATACAAAAATTTGAATACAATAATCATTTTAACTTTTCGATTTCTTCTTCCAATATTGAAATCCAATAAAATTCACTATTTTTTATTGCTGCTAATATCCATTTCGTAGTGTACCAAGCTAACTCATACTCTTCCTTCGTGACATCGCCACTTTTATAAGCATCCTCTAGCTCCTCTTCATCTAATACATACACCTTACCGCTAGGTAATAATACTACATCTAAATATAAATCATCAAAATACGGTAAACCACGATCGTCTATTTCATATTCTTTCGTCACATCAATATAATATTGCACTAAATTGTGCCTATCATCTAACATAACTGTAATCGCAAAGTTCTTTCCATTAATGAAATATTGAACCCACGTATACCCATCACTTGCAATACAAATTTCTTTACCATCATATTCTTTACAACTAGGCTCTCTCACCTTTTTTATATCCAGTATTCCGAGCATTCCCTCTTCCACTTGCTTAAGCCTATAACTCTTTTCTATTAGTCTTTTCCACGAAGAACCGTCACCATATTTACGTTTCATTATGTATACTCCTCTTCTATATACAGAAAAGCTCCCACATATTATGTGAGAGCTTGTTCATATTATAATTAAGCAGCTTGACCCTTTTCAGAAATCTCTTTTAAATAAGCTTGTCCTTTTTCAGCGTCATATTGACCTTCCCACTTAGACATAACTACAGCTGCTAAAGAGTTTCCTACAACGTTAACTGCTGTACGAGCCATATCTAAAATACGGTCAATACCAGCAATGAACGCTAAACCTTCAGGTGGAATACCTACTGTACCAAGTGTCGCTAATAATACAACGAATGATACGCCCGGTACACCTGCGATACCTTTTGATGTAACCATTAATACAAGTAATAATGTAATTTGTTGTGTAATAGATAAATCAATACCGTACATTTGCGCCAAGAAAATAGCCGCAATTGCTTGATATAAAGTTGATCCATCTAAGTTAAATGAATAACCTGTCGGAATAACGAAAGATGTAATTGCTTTCGGACAACCGAATTTCTCCATTTTCTCCATGATTTTTGGTAAAACTGTTTCTGAGCTTGCTGTAGAATACGCTAAGATCAGCTCGTCTTTTAAAATCTTAAAGAATTGGAAAATGTTAATTCCAAATATTTTCGCTGTAAGTCCTAAGACAACTACGACGAAGAAGATCATTGCCCCATATACGACAATTAGCAATTTCCCTAATGGAATTAATGAAGCAAGACCAAATGTAGAAACTGTAACACCAATTAATGCAAACACACCAAATGGTGCAAATTTCATAACTTGGTTTGTTACATAAAACATTGCGTCAGCTACACCTTGGAAAAATTGAAGAACTGGTCTTCCTCTTTCACCAATTGCTGCTACACCTAAACCAAATAGTACAGAGAAGAAGATAATAGCAAGCATATCTCCGTCAGCCAATGACTTCATAATGTTCGTTGGAACAATATTTACAAACGTATCTGCAAATGAATGACTTTGTACTTGCTCTGTCGTATGTGTATATTTCGAAATATCTGTCTTTGTTAACTGCTCCATATTTACGCCTTTTCCTGGTTGGAAAATATTCGCTATTAATAGACCAACAATAATTGCAATTGTTGTAATAATTTCAAAGTAAATAATTGTTTTTCCGCCTAGTCGACCTAGTTTTTTAACATCGCCAACACCAGCAACCCCAACAACAATACTTGCTACAACAATCGGTACAACGATCATTTTAATTAATCGGATGAAAATATCACCAATTGGTTGTAAGTACTTCACAACAGCTGGATTATCAAAGAAAATCGCCCCAACCGCAATACCAAGCGCAAGCCCTATTAATATTTGCCATGCAAGTCCTATTCTTTTCATATTTGTTGTAACCCCCTCTTCGATGTGTCACTCTATCTCTCATTCTATCTCTATAAAACTAAGAAATTAAGAGTATTACATATTATTCGACAATTCACTACATTTTGTCCCTGTTAAAAATCATAAATCAAAATTTAAAATCTGACAACAAAATAACTTTCCCCGAATGCAAATAATTTTCTTGACAAAAAATAAACCCATGTTAGAAAACCTCACATGAGAACGATTCCTTACTAGTATTTTATTAGCTTTCTAAGTACTATTTCACCCCATAAAAACTATTACTTTCCTCCTGTATTTTACATATAAATCCCAAAATATACCTTTATTACAGCCATAAATAAAATGTAAGTACTATGACAATTAAAGTTGAAAAATGATAAATTCCGACAAAACTTAGCAATTTTATAAAGTTTTCTTTACATTATGATTACAACGATAGACACTCTTCTTCTTATGATATATAACATTCATAGGGAAAGGAGTCAGACAACTATGAAAAAGAAATTTGCAGCGTTTAGTGTTTTAGCAGCAGGAACGATTTTTGCTTCCCCGTTACTTTCACCCGTATACGCTGAAACAAATCAAGATAAATTATCTAACATTCAATCTGAATTAGAAGGCAAACAAAGTGACTTACAAAATAAATCAGTCGAGAAAGAACAAATAGAAAAAGAAATTCAAGAATTACAGAAGAAAATCGATGAATTAACTACTTCTATTAATAAAAACGAGGCTGAATTAAACGATACAAAAAAAGAAATTAGCAAAACACAACAAGTAATTACTGACAAAAAGAAACATATAGAACAATTACAAACAAACATAGATACACGTCAGGAAGTTATTAAACAACGATTACAATCTATGCAAGAAAAACCGCGTACAAATATCATTACAGAAGTATTAACAAACTCTACAAACATTGCTGATCTTGTTGATAATATGTACTCCGTAAGTTTAATATTAAACAACGATACAGATATTGTAAAAAAACAAACATCTGATCAAAATGCTGTAACTACAGAAAAAGAAGCTGTTGAGAAAAAAGAACAACAACTGAAAGAATCTGAGCAAAAACTAGAACAAAAACAACAAGAATTACAAAATAACCAACAGCAGCAACAGACTCTTATTAACGATCTACATACGAAAGTCGCAAAAGTAGATTCAGAGATTGAAGGATTAGAAGAATCTAAAGGCATTTTAGAAAATCAACGTCAAGCTGTGCAAAAAGCAATTGAAGAAGAAAAACGGGCCGAAGAAGCTCGTAAAGCGGAAGAAGCTCGCCAGGCAGAAGAGGCTCGCAAACAACAAGCTACTAAATCTGCTCAAGCAACTCAAGCAGCTCCAACACCACATGATACAAACATCAGTGGCTTTATCAAACCAGCAGCTGGATCAAAAACTTCCGGATTTGGTGTACGTTCTTTAGATAACCATAAAGGAATTGACATCGCCGCTTCGGGAACGGTTCCAATTATCGCTGCTGCAGATGGCGTTGTTATTCGCTCAGAATTATCATCTAGTTACGGAAACGTAGTGTATTTATCTCACCGTATAAACGGAAAAACATATACGACAGTATATGCTCATATGAATAGCCGTTCTGTATCGAATGGACAAACTGTAAAACAAGGCGATCAGCTTGGATTTATGGGGAACACGGGCCAATCATACGGACAACATTTACACTTCGAACTTCATCTTGGAGAATGGAATGTCGGCAAGACAAACGCAGTCGACCCATCTCCTTATATCGGATTATAAAAAACCTCGGTACCTACCGAGGTTTTTTATTTACACTTCACACAATATAGGCATTCTACATAGACTATAACTAAATGCCTATAGTTTACGAGGTGATCAATATGAATACGCAATTACAACAAAAAATAGAAGAAGCTAGAGCGACATTTATCGGCCGGATATTTACATTTGGCGGATCAGTTTTATTTTTAATCGGTTCATTCCTCGCAGTCACCACAGCCTATAAAGCGTATAATCGTCTATTACATTCAACAACATAAAAAAAGACGGGAGATCCCCGCCTTTTTTTATGCAAACATTTTAAATACACCTATCACATTTAAAAATACAATTATTACAGTTATCGGAATGACATAACGAAGTAAGAAGAACCAAATGTTAAATAACGTTTTCCCCTTCGTTTCCGTCACTTCTAATTCTTTCATCAACAACTCTTTACTCATTTTATTTGGTACAAATAATGAAATAGCTAGTACTCCTAACGGCAGCAATACGTTACTTACCGAAAAGTCGACTAAATCAAAGAATGTTTTCCCAAATATTTTCACGTCACTCATAATCCCAAATGATAACGCTGATGGAATACCGACTGCAAAAATAAGAATACCAATTAATAATGATGCTGACGGACGCTTCTTCTCATTACCTTTCGCAACAGATGCTACTACAATTTCAAGCATTGAAATTGCTGATGTTAAAGTCGCAAAGAAGAATAAAATTAAAAACATAATAAAGAAAAATTGACCAAATGGTATTTTTGCAAATACTGCTGGAAGGACGATAAACAGTAATCCCGGTCCTTCAGTCGGTTTAACTCCTAATGCGAAAATCGCTGGGAAAATTGCTAATCCTGCAAGTACTGTAACAAAAACAGTTAAACTTACAATAGATGTTGCCGATTTCGCTAAATGTTCCTCTTTCTTTAAATACGAACTATACGTTACCATTACCGAGGCACCTACAGTTAGCGAGAAGAAAGATTGTCCCATCGCATATAAAATTGTATCTGCTGTAAGCTTTGAAAAATCTGGTTTTAAGAAGAACTCTACTCCAGCAAAAGCACCATCGAGTGTTAACGCACGAACAATAATCGCAATAAATAAAATAAATAATAGCGGCATCATGTACTTACTTGCCTTTTCTATACCTTTCTCTACACCTTTACTTACAACAAAAATCGTACAAAGCATAAAGATAAATTGCGCTCCAATCGCACTTAACGGATTTGAAATCGTTTCACCGAACAATTGTCCATAATCAGCTACTCCATTCCAGAAACTTCCTGTCACACTATAATATAAATAAAGTAAAATCCATCCACCTACAACACTATAAAAAGATAGTACACTAAAACAAGTAACAACTCCCATACGACCAATCCAAGGATATAATTTGCTATTTGGCACTAGTACTTTATAAGCTGTAACCGCCTCTTTTTGCGTGCTACGTCCAATAACAAACTCCGCTATTAGAAGAGGCATACCTATAAATAAAGTTAGCAGTAAAAATACAAGGAAGAATGCGCCTCCCCCGCCATTACCTGCAACATATGGAAATTTCCATATCGCACCAAGACCTACTGCGGCTCCGGCTGCTGCGAGTACAAAGCCTATTTTCGACGTCCATTGCTGTGTTTCTTTCATCATAAATTCTCCTTTTCTGAATATTTAAACTTTTGTTAATTATACACTTTCATTTCATACTCGCACACCTCCTTTAGAAAATAAAAAAGTCCCCTACACGCAAATATGCATGTAGAGGACGATATATGTAATGTAAATACCGTGGTACCACCTCAATTGGATTGATAAATCCCACTTGTTCAAGTACAGGAATAATTCCGATACTCTATCCTTTTAACGGCGGAACCCGGGTTGCCTACTACAATGTTCAACATACCTCTCGCAAGCCCATTCTGTATAATTTATCGTACCGGGCTCCCACCTAACCCCAGCTCTCTGAACGCATCAAATATACGTACTCTTCTTGCTCATCGATTTCATCTATTGAAGTTACTTGTGATTATAAATTATATTTTTATATTTGTAAAGCGCACTTTATCTTTTATTATTTTAAAATCTTTCCCTCTAATTCTCGCAAAAAACTTTCTCTTTCTCTCTCGTTTTGCACATATACTGATTTCAACACTTCTTGGAGTAATATATTTCGTTCTCTCTTTTCTAACTGTAAATCTTTTAACTTCACCCTTACTTCATATAAAAAATCTAAATACGATTCATATGTCTCATCATATTTATTTGCAATCTCATCTCGAATTTTTTTTGCGAGCTTTGGGCTCGCTCCCCCAGTAGAAACTGCTATATTAAGCAAACCACGATGAATCGCTGCTGGAAAGTGAACATTACCACTTTCCGGATTTGTAATAACATTTACTAATTGATTCTCTGCGGCATCTTCAGCAACTTGTTCATTTAATATTGAATCACTACTCGCTGCAACAACTAAAAAAGCATTTTTAATATCACTTTTTTCATATTCTCTTTGATACCAACGAATTTTCTTTTCTTCCACAAGTTTTACTAAATTCGCATCTAATTCTGGACTGATCACAACTATATCCGCACCTTGTTTGAGTAAAGGAATAATTTTAAATCCTGCAACTTTTCCCCCACCAATAACAACAACGCGTTTCTCATTAACTCGCACTGTAAGTGGATACATACTGATCTCCTTTCAATAACTCCGTCGTTTTCTGAATTAACATATCTTGTAACGCTTCATTCTTCCCTAAATATGGACTGATTTTTATCTCTTCCAATGCATATTGGCGCACTTCTTTCTCAATATGTTTCATAAGTAAACCTGTAAATAACAAATAAGGTAGCACAACGATGTTCTCCACTTCCCGTTCTACAACTTCCTTCAATTTCCTCTCAAATTTCGGCTCCGCAGCCGCTAAATAACAAACCTCAACTTTTTTAATTTTCTCCTCAGCTTGAAATAAAGAGGCGATCCATTTTATATCTTGTAATACTTCAGGATCACTACTTCCTCTTGCAACGAGCAGAAGGGTCACTTCAGCCTTCCCTTCCTTTTCAATACCACTTCCGTTATATACTGATTTGATCAGTGTTTCTGATACACCAAACGGATTACCATAAGTCACTTTAACATTCGGATATTGATTCTTGAGCTTTACCAATTCAAATGGAATATCTTTCTTCACATGACCTGCCGCTAATAAAAAAACAGGGATGGCAATAATCTCCGTGGCCCCACGCTTCACACATGTACGAAAACCATCTTCAATAGAAGGATTCGCTAACTCTAAAAAACAAACTTCTTGAATATTCGCTTCTATACGACTCATACACGATGTAATAAATTGAATCGCCTCTTCTTTCGCTGTCTTCAAACGACTTCCATGACATATATATAAGACGGCTTTCATTTTACAACACTCCACTTACTTGATAAGCATTTTCCGTTTGCTTCTCAAACCAATGGATTTTTTCTCTAAAACGGACAACTTCTCCAATTACAATCATGCTCGGATTTTGAATTTGCTCTTTTTTCGCAACATCTACAATTGTTCCTAATGTCCCAACAACTGTACGTTGCATAGACGTCGTCCCCTGCTCAATAATAGCAGCTGGCGTACTTTTATCTTTTCCATGCTTCATAAGTTGCTCACATATGTAGGGCAAATTACTAACCCCCATATATATCGCTAAAGTCTCTACACCTTTCGCTAAACTTTCCCATTTCACTTCTTCTTCAGCACCTTCTTTCCTATGCCCAGTCACAATAGCAAAACTTGCACTTGCATCACGGTGCGTCACTGGAATACCAGCATAAGCAGGTGCAGCTATTCCAGACGAAATACCTGGGACGATTTCAAATGGTACACCTTGCTTTGCTAATGCTTCCGCTTCTTCTCCCCCTCTACCAAATACAAATGGATCGCCGCCCTTAAGCCTCGTTACAACTTTCCCTTTTTTCGCATACTTAATAAGAAATGTATTAATTGTTTCTTGCTTCATCGTGTGATAATTCGGGAGTTTCCCGCAATAAATTAAATCCGCGTCAGGCTTTGCGTGTGAAAGCAGCTCTTTATTCACAAGGCGATCGTATAAAATAACATCTGCCTTCTCAATACATTTCAACCCTTTAACAGTAATTAAATCTGGATCGCCAGGACCCGCTCCAACAATATAAACCTTCCCCATCATCTCTCCTCATTTCTACTATTAAAATGAAACTTCCATTCGTATATAAGAATGGAAGTTTTTATTTTTTCGTATTACTAATCTCTACTCATGAATAACAAATGCTGCACCTTTTCGAATCTTCTTTTTTTCAAACAAAGAAATCTCTTTTACCTCTGGCAACGGTAAAAAATGTTTTTCAAGCTCAATCTCCGCAAGCTTAAATGCCTGTTCTTCACTTTGAGCAACAACAACAATCGGAACAATATCACTCACTAATACAGCTTCAAATCGATATAAATCCATATTGTCCCCCCTAAGACGCTATGACTTCTTCTAACACATTATTTAACGCTATTTGTAATGTGTCTACACCAACACGACCTACAAAATCATAAAATGTTTCGGCTGGTAATTTATTCTCTTTGAAATAACTTATAAATGATGCGAGTACATCAGGTAAATCCTCGCCATCTATTTTTCCTTTTAACTTTTGATTGTAGGCACCGCCATCTAACAACGTTCCACCTACATATATCTCAAATGCTTCAACAATTCCCTTTTCCTTCGTTTTCATTTTCACCCCTTGTAACCCAATGTCAGCAATTTGACGTTGACCACATGAATTCGGGCAGCCTACCATATGAATTCGAACTGGAACATCGAGTGCAATTTGTGTATCTAAGTATTCTGCAATTTTTCGTAATCTTTCTTTCGTTTCTACTAGTGCAAGATTACAATATTCAATACCGGTACATGAAACCGCATGACCAATAAATGATTTTGGGCTTGCAGATATCGCTTCAAACAACGGTTCACTAAGTAATCCTTTTACATTTTCCGGAGGAACGTTCGGAATAATGAAATTTTGTGAATTACATGTACGAATTTGTCCATTTCCATATTGCTTTGCGATTCTTGCAATCTCAAACATTTCTTCTGCATGTAAACGACCTACCGGTACATTAAAACCTACATATTTTAATCCCTCTTGTTTTTGGTCTTGAACACCATAAAAATAGCCTGCATTCCATCCTTTGAGTGCACTTTCCCCTTTACTTTGTAAAGGCCCTGTATACTCTATTAGTTTCTCTTTAAATTTCTCTGCTCCCCAGTCCGCAACAAGAAATTTCAAACGAGCTAAATGACGTTTCTCACGATATCCAAAATCACGGAATATAGTAGCAATCGCAATTGCCACTGCCTTCACTTCTTCTGGTAAAACGAACACATCTAATTCATCAGCTAAATATGGACGGGCTGATAATCCTCCGCCTACTTTTATATGAAAACCAACTTTTTTCTCACCATCTATTTCTTTCGTAGCAGGTGTAAATGCAACACAGTTAATCTCTGCGTTTGCTGAGTTATAAATATTAGAACTAATAGACATTTTAAATTTACGTGGCAAATTAGAAAACTCTTCATTATGTTGGAAATAGTCATATACCTCTTTCACAATATGTGTCGTATCAAATAGTTCATTTGCATCAATTCCAGCAAGCGGATTACCTGTAATATTCCGCGTTATATCACCACAAGCCCCCGCTGAAGATAATCCAACTCTTGCTAATCTTTTAAAAATATCTGGTATTTGCTGAATTTCTAACCAGTGAAACTGAATCGCCTGTCTCGTAGTAATATCTATTACATCACGTCCATAATCCTCAGCGATAGAAGCAAGTACTTCTGCCTGCGCATTTGTAATAATCCCTGACGGAATATTTACCCGCATCATAAAATAACCAGCTTCTTTTGGACGTTGTAAATACAATCCCGCCCATTTAAAAGCATCCCACTCTTCTTTCGGAATAGATTCAAATCCATTTTCCGCATAGTAAGGAATATCATTAAAAATTTCTAAGCCATCTTTTTCTAATTTATTTTTCTCCGTTTGATTTAGTTTTTCATTGTTAGCCCATACTTTTTCATAACTCATTTTTAAATCCCCCTATATAAAGTGAAACTTTAATCAGTAGAGTTTTGTTCATCCCACGCTGATTATTAGCCTTAACCAATCGGGTATTTACGGGCAGCCCGACCCCCACCTAACTTCCTTGCCCCAACCGAACTTTGAGGTAGGAATTTTACTTCCCGGCAAATAGCGGGATAAAACTACGCTCTTGTAAGTACTGCACGATTTGTTCTGCACATTCTTCAATAGAATATTTGTGCGTTTCTACAATTAATTCTGCTTGCTCTGGCTCTTCATAAGGCGAATCAATACCTGTGAAATCCTTAATATCACCTTTTCTTGCCTTTTTATAAAGCCCTTTCGGATCACGTTTCTCACACTCTTCAATCGGACACTTCACAAAAATTTCAATAAATTCATCTGCCGCTAATAAATCTCTTACCTGTTTGCGGTCTACTCGAAATGGTGAAATAAATGCTGTAAGGACAACTGTTCCTTGATCTACAAATAACTTTGCCACTTCGCCAATACGTCTTATATTTTCCATGCGATCACTTTCAGAAAATCCTAAGTCTTTATTTAAACCGTGGCGAATGTTATCCCCATCCAGCACATAATTTCCAATATTCTTTTCAAACAGTTTACGAGCGACCGCATTCGCTACTGTAGATTTACCCGAAGCTGATAAACCAGTAAACCAAATTACAAAACTGTGATGTCCATTCTTCACTCTTCTCTCATCTTTTGAAACCGAAGCTGTATGCCAAGTAATATTCGTATCCATCTCGTTCTCTCCCTATTCTGTTACTACTTCTTTTTTTAAACCTTTAATTAGCACTTCTACTACTTCCTTACGACTAAATGTACTTGGCGGAATCTCACCGTTTCTTAATAATTCTCTTACTTTCGTACCTGATAAAATAACATGATCTTCTTTTCCGTGCGGACATGTTTTTGTTGAAGCCATCGCTTCACATTTCGTGCAGTAAAAACTATGTTCAAAGAATAGTGGTGTAATGCCTAACTCTTCTATCGTAAAATCCGTGAAGATTTCTTGCGCTTCGTATGTTCCGTAATAATCTCCTACTCCGGCATGATCACGTCCTACAATAAAGTGGGTACATCCAAAATTCTTTCTTACTAACGCATGAAATATCGCTTCTCTTGGTCCTGCGTAACGCATTGCAGCAGGAAATACACTTAAAAAGACACGATTTTTCGGATAATAGTTTTGAAGGAGTACTTCATAGCTTTCCATTCTTACATCAGCAGGAATATCATCCGATTTCGTTTCTCCAACGAGTGGATTTAAAAAGAGACCATCTACAATTTCAAGAGCAGATTTTTGAATATACTCATGGGCACGATGTACCGGGTTTCTCGTTTGAAATCCGACTACTGTTTTCCACCCACGTTTTTTAAATTCTTCTCTCGTTTCAATTGGGTCTAAATGATAAGAAGGAAATTGATTATTTTCAAAGCGTTTTGTTAGAATAATAGTTCCTCCAACGTAAACGTTTGGTCGTTCATATAATTTTTTCACTCCTGGATGAGCCTCATCCGTTGTTTTATATACAAGTAACGCTTCTTTTTCTTTATCTGGTACGAAAATATCTTCTATTTGAATAGCACCATATATATTTCCATTGTTGACAAGCTTTACTTCCTCTCCGGTCTTCAGGCTTTCTGCGACTTCTTCTGTTACCGGTAATGTAATTGGTATACTCCACACACTACCATTTGCTAAACGAAGCGTTTCTACGACTGAATCATAATCTTCCTTCCCCAAAAAACCAGTAAGCGGGCTATATCCACCTGTCGCCAATAGTTCTAAATCACTTAAAGCAATGTTGTCTAATTTAATTTCTTTTTCAATTTGTGATATATCATATGTCTCATCTATACGGTTTACTAATTCGTTTACTGTGCTCATTTTCTATATCCCCTCTTAGCTTTATTTCAAGATTCATCTTATTGATAATGAAGACCACATTCGGTTTTCACTTTCCCAGCCCATCTACCATCTCTTGAATCGCCACCATTCCCTACAGGTAAAGTACATTTCTCACACCCAATACTTGGATAGCCAACATCATGCAACGGGTTATACGGCAAGCTATGTTTGTATACATATCGCCAAACTTCTTTCCACGTCCAATGAATGAGTGGACAAACTTTAATAGATTGAAAACGATGATCTTGATTTATAAACTTTGTATGCTTACGTGTTTCTGATTGTTCCCTTCTTAAGCCCGATATCCATGCTTTTTCCACGACTAATGATTTTTCTAAAGGTAAAATTTTTCTAATCTTACAACAAAGATTCGGATTGCTCTCCCACAGTTTTTCACCATGCAACTTCGCCTGTTCATCAAGTGTAAGTTCTGGCTGCTTTTCTATAATATTCAATGAAGGAAATCGTTCCCTCACTCTTTGAATTAATTCATATGTTTCTTGAAAATGAACATTTGTATCCAAAAATACAACTTTAGCAGATGGATTTACTTGGTTTATAAGGTGCAGCAATACCATACCTTCCACCCCAAAGCTACATGCGTAGACGATTTCATCTTTATACTCTTCATAAGCCCAATTTAATACTGATAACGCGCCTTTTGTTTCATCTTCTTCCGAAAACGAAACAACATTTTCTTCCCACATTTCATACGTCAACATGTTTTTTCCCCCTGTAAAAGCAAAAAGACGGTTTTAACCTAATGAAAATAGGTTAAAACCGCCTCTAGTTTTTCTAGTCAGCGCTTTTCACTTTAAACGTACTTTTTCACTTTTCTCTAACTGAATTACTTTTCCATCTTGCACAACAATTGTAATTGAGCCATATTTCATATCAGCAAGCATCGCTTCAATCTTCTCGGATACTTCATCAAAATGTTCCCGTACACCCACGCGAACAGCCCCCCTTTTTATTCATAAAAAAAATCTTTCCCATTTCGAAAAGACTGTTCGGTAATATATTTTACCTTATCTTTCAAAATGGATTCCATTTTGCTGGATTTAGCACCTTGCTTTCTATAAGCAGGTTGCCGAGCTTCTTCGGGCCAGTTCCCTCCGCTTCTCTTGATAAGCTTTGTATTTGTATTTTATCACAATTCTGATTTTTTTCAATCCTAGTTTTCCGATATATTTTAATTATTTTATTTTACAAAAAAGGAATTGCCCATCCGAACAACTCCTTTTTCTATTTAAACAAGCTCTTTAATACGTATGCGATCGTTCCCAATAATATTTTCATATGTTTCGCGTTCCACAACTACTTGCGATGTTCCGCCTTTTGCAAAGACAACGGCTGGTCTTCGAATCCGATTGTAATTATTCGCCATCGAGTACCCGTAGGCTCCTGTACAGGAAACTGCTAGTAAATCAGCAGAAGCGACTTTCGGTAAATGAATATCCCAAATCAACATATCTCCGCTCTCACAACATTTCCCCGCAATCGAAACGAGTTCCTCATTCTCATCATTCCCTCGATTCGCTAACATTGCTTCATAACGCGCACTATATAAAGCAGGTCTTAAATTATCTGTCATTCCACCATCGACTGATACATATTTCCGAATACCAGGAATATCTTTCACAGATCCAACTGTATAAATTGTTGTCCCAGCATCACCTACAATGCTACGGCCTGGTTCAATCCATATTTCTGGCAATGGATATTCACATACAGTAAATTGTTCTCTCACTGCACTTGTTACAGCTCGCACATATGTCTCAAGAGTTAACGGTGTATCCGACTCTGTGTAGCGTATTCCAAATCCCCCGCCTACATTTAACACTTTTACTACATAGTTTGTTTGCTCTCTCACTTCTTCTAAAAATTGGCGAAGAACTTCAATCGCTCGAACAAAGCCAGCTGTTTCAAATATTTGCGATCCGATATGTGAATGAATCCCTAGCACATTATAATTAGATTTTTGTAAAGCAAATCCAATTGCCTGCATCGCTTGACCGTTTGAAACGCCAAATCCAAATTTCGAATCATCTTGGCCTGTTGTAATATATTCATGTGTGTGCGCCTCTACTCCAGGCGTTACACGAATTAATATGTTCACAAACTTTCCATGTTGCATCGCTAAATCGTGTAAAACTTCTAATTCAAAGAAATTATCTACGACAAAACAACCGATATTCGCCTGAAGAGCCATCACTATCTCTTCTTCTGTTTTATTATTTCCATGAAAATGAATACGTGATGCTGGAAATCCTGCTTGGAGCGCAGTATATAATTCTCCTCCAGAAACAACGTCTAATGACATATTCTCTTCACGAGCTACTCGGCACATCTCCATGCACAAGAACGCCTTGCTTGCATATGCTACTTGATAAGAGAAACCACTTTCTTTAAAAGCACGATGAAATGCTCGGCATTTTCCTCGAATAGACTCTTCATCGTATACATAAAGTGGTGTTCCGTATTGCTTTGCTAGCTGCGTCGTATCGCACCCTCCAATTTCTAAGTGTCCTTGCCCATTAATTCGGCTTGTGCCGTGTAAATACATTTAAATTCCTCCCTTATTTCCTCTAAAACTCATAACCCCAATCTTCTATTCATTGCAGCACGCTTTTAGATAGACAAAAAACGCGCGGAACAATGTTCACACGCGTTTCTTATTAGGAAAAATATATATTGAAAAAATAAACGAGTTGTTATCTCCTCAAAATAAGAAACCGCATCAACATCTCCAAATAGCTCTCCATAAAATAAATCTTATGACAGTACTACATTTATTCAATGTAGTCCCAATATATGAATAAGATGGTTATTCTTATATTTCGGCAATAGTCCCTTTCAGCCTATGATCACAGATTCCATGAAATCTCCCATAGCTTACTCTTTCCTATCGCGGCCTCTACCTTTGAGAGTAGATGAGGTAAGTCTATTTAATTTTCAAACATCTAATTGTTGCTATTAACAATACCAAAGGACCATTTTATTTGTCAAACAATTTTTTATATTGTTTTTTTACAGTTTAATTTTGTATCATTTGGTAAGCGCTTTACTGAAATCTTTGTCACTTCCCATTCGCCTTCTTCGTTATTAAATGTAATCGTTACCTTCTCAAATGGGGGAGCAATTTTCCCAGCAACACGTTCATACTTTGTCACTTCAATACTTGCTTGAAATAAATATGTACCGCTATACACTTTTTTTAAACTAATAATTTTAGGACATTGATACGGTTTCAAACTTCCATATTGTTTTTCAATTGCTTTATTTATTTTTGGAAATAAAACAGAATAAAGTGCATCTTCCATAAGAGGTGCATCATATTGAGCTATTGACACACTCGGTGAGGTAAAAAGTATAACACTACTACATGCTATAAAATATAATAATTTTCGCATTATAACCTCCGTATTATCACGCGATTCTTTCTGCGTACGATAATTATCATACATAGAAATTCTGTTTTATTGTCTCCCACAACTCTCTTTTATTTTCGTATAATGATACTCATAGTATCAGACTTGTGGTTATAAGTATTCCGAGTTAGCATTATCTACTTGGATAATCTTATTTTATGAATGGCATATCAGCGATGTATTATGTCTATTTCGTCTACGTGTTAGCAAGTATGTTTGCAAACGTGTTAGCACTTTTTTATTTCTTGAATAAAAAACATTCTAATAATTGATATAATTTTTTTGATCTTAGGAGGGCGATTGTATGAAGGTGGTTCGGTCTATATTCAGGGGCTTCCGTTTATTAAGTAAAATAGTTAGCCCAATAATACTAAAGGCATTATCTAAAAGTAAATTTTAAATATCATAGCAATAAAAAAAACGCCCATTTTTGCCCTGCACCAACTTGTTCGACGTAATTAACACAATAGTGCAACCAAAATGAAAAAAATAGTTATGAAAGGAAAACAGATGCGTAAACTCAAAGAATATGACCTGGCATATATTTGTTACTATTCTGAGAGAATAGAGTTTTCAGCCATTGCTGCTGGATTTTCACAACCGGTGTCAACTAAGGTAATACATCATATTGTTCAAGAATTAAATAATCAGGGACTATTTGATTTTTACAAGAGTACCTATGAGGAAATGTTAGAAGAATGAGGAGAGTGGCTACATATGTTAACGAAATCGCAATACGAACGTTTCGCAGCAGATAAGCAATGTATCGAACGTGCATTAACAATGTGGAAAGAATGGATGTGCAAAAAAAAGACTTATACGGATGAACTTGCTGCTCAAGGTACGATGTACGTTGTCAATCATATGAAATTACGAGATCATCAAGTTTCTGTAATCTTCGATTTTTTTGATGAGTATTTAACTTTATTAGATCACGGAAAAGAACAAACAGAGGCTTTTTATAAAACCATTATGAGGATGTAATAACAGAAGGTTCTCTCACGAATAACTAAAAAAGAGTATATTCATAAAAAATAAAGGTGGTTAATACAATGAAAACTGCGAATTGTGGGGGAATATCGTAGTAATACTTGCTCTACTCTATGCGCTGTTATATACTCTTATTGAGAGCGCATCTCTGTAGTTCCCTTTTGGTGTCTTACAAGAACGATGGTATTGTTATCTTTTCCTATTAAAGCACAAGAAAAAACACTTCATGATGAGGTGTTTTTTTCCTTTAATTCTACACGTTCTATCTTTAGTCACGATGCATACACTCAAATTAGTACTTAAAAATAACCTTATCTCTAACAATGCATTAAATTTTTATCTACACAAACTCCTTGTTCATATCTAATTAATATTGAACTGCACTATCACTTAGCGTGTTTACCTGTTTACAAAAACAACCAAGGTGATGAAGAATGAACAAATATCGAGTAGTTTATCGTTTATTATCTCCAAATGGGCACCAGCACACAAAAGAATGTCTTGAAATTTACGCACCTACGAGTGAAGATGCGCGGCGGGGGATGGAAAATGAATTTAAAAAAAGAATGGGTAACCTATACCGATGGCAAATAGACGTCCAACAAATAGAAGGTGAACAACTCTCGTTATTCTAAATAACTTGACGAGATAAAAAAGAAGATGTAAAATGATTATCCGTGTAAAAAACTTGGTTTATACAACCCAACACGTTGTGACAGATCGGGCTATTGCCAACAACTTTTATGACATTCTTAGTTGTGTTTAGCAAGATACACGGGAGAGGTTTACAGATTCGTAATAATGAAGCAAGTAGGGCTTATAACTTATTATGGTATAAAATATATGTAAACTGCATACTCTAGAATTGACATCTAAAGAACCTACAACATGAATAAGACATCTTCGACTGGGGAAGGTGTCTTATTATTTTTCAGTTATATAATATTTTCCCATGCATATATTAAGAATGTCATCGGAGAATCCCCAAAGGAAAAGACACTTTCAACAAGGAGAGTGTCTTTTTCTCATATTCCAGCATGTTACTACATAAAATAAAATTAACACGTTCCTCTTTTATAATAAGCATCCTATGTAACCAGAGCACTCCTCAAGAGCGCCCTGGTTTTTATTTTCAAATTTAATCAAACTATTCTTTTGTTGGAAAGCAGAGTGCTCCGTTTTCATCTTCCTATTTTGTTTTCTAAGTTATAATACGTTACAAATATTGCATATAATACAATAAGCTTTACAAATTACTGACATCCCTAGAAGAGGTCTCCTTATATAGACAAGAGGAGCCTCTTTTAGTTTCCCCCCTTACTTCACATACACATTAATATGTTTTACCTTTCAAATCTCACATATTCACCTGAAACCCATTGATCCCCACCAACATTATACCAACCATCTCTATATCCCCACGTTTGATATTTTTCGCCTTGATACACATTTTTCACAACACCATAGTTAGTTCCTGGACCAGTACGAACACGTAATACATCAGCTGCAATAGTCACTACCCCAATGCCATCATTTGAAGGTTTAGAAGGTGCTGGTGTATTTTCTCCTGTATAACGAATATATGATGAATCATTATATACCCACTGATCGCCACCAAAGTTTAACCACCCATTTGACTCACCCCATACTTGGTAGCATTCTCCTTTACCTAACTTACGAATAACTGCATATCCAGTTCCAGGTCCTTTTCGTAAATTCACGTTATCGCCATTAATGTAAGCAACTTTTGTACCATCGTTTGAAGGTTGAATAGGAGTTGGCATTACTGGACTACCTCCACCGTTATATGCATTTTGGACTCTTTCAATAAAACTATTCCAACGTCCTTCTGCTAACATACGATGAGGACAGTACTTTCCACTCCATGATTGGTGTGTGCGAACTTTACTAATTGGAATATTGTACTGTTTCATGAGCCCAGCTACAACGATAGCTGCATTATCTTCTGCTTTATAATATCGATCTCCACCGTTTAAAGAATAGCAAATCTCAACTCCGATAGACTTTCTATTGCCATTTCCACCACCATCACCACAATGCCAAGCGTTACGCTCTAAAGGAATTCCTTGTACAGCTTCCTTATCATCTACCGCAATATGAAACGAAACTTGGTTGTCATTACGAATCATATAAGCTACTTCGTTTTCTGCCGTAGCATCGTTATAAGTATTGTGTACAGTAATGAATTCTGGATTCATTGTATACGGACACTTTGTACCATATTTACTTGGGTCAACTAATTTTTTTCTGATTTCCATTATTGAACATCTCCCTTTTTCTCTTCTTGTTTTTGTTTGCCACCTAAAATTTCAACTGCATTTGTTAATGCTGAAGGTAAGGGGATTCCCATACGACCAGCGTTTTCTAAAAGTGAAAGCAACTCATTGCCCATGAAGAAGAAAATAGTCGCTTCACGAATAGCACTGTTACTTCCCAGTGCTGAATCTAGTTGAGCGGCCGCTCCGACCAAAAGAAAAAGCACCACCTTTTTGGCGATGCCTTTGAAACCAACTTTACTTTTTAATTCTCCGTTATATCCTGCTGCAATCATGCCAGTTAAATAATCAATAACTGCCATCGTCACTAAGATTTTCAATGTTGCATCCCATCCTCCCAAGAAATACCCACAGAAGCCACCAAACGTAGCTATAAATGCTTTCAGTAATACATCAATACGATCCATCTTTTCCTCTCCTTTTTAAGCTGCAAAATAACTTGGGTCCATTCCAAATATTTCTGCAATATCTTCCTCACTTCTATCTTTCAAATAAGATTCAGTTGTGGAAATATCAGAATGATTAGCGAGTGATTTTAATTTTTCAAGCGGTACTCCTTGAACTTTTAAATTATCTAATCTGCTATGGCGGAAACAGTGAGGATTCATTTTAAATTCCTTCCCTTCCTTTTTGTTCAGCATCTTAGCAAATATGTCGCACCAATAATTAAATACACTCTTGTTCAATCTTTTTCTCTCACCATTCTTATAAACACGCACAAACAAATCTGGAATAGTATCCTTACCTCTCTGATTTATATATAAACGAATGCATTTCTGCACTCGGTGATTGTAATATAATCTAAACTTCTTACCACGTTTCCCTCGGACCACATTTGTATAATATTGTTCTGTCAGTCCCTCTTTTTGAACCTGGTAAACCTCATTCTTTCTAGCTGCACTGTAATAAGAAAGCGCCAAGTACGTCGCTAACATATATTTTTCTTGCTCAAGTAACTCATCGATTAACCAATTAATCTGATCCTCAGTAATAAATGTAATTTCTCTAATCGGGTTCTTAGGTAAACCACGTACCCGTGAACCTACATTAAATTCATAATCATAGTCATCATCATCTGCACAAAACTCAAGTGTTGAACGTAAAGCGCTCATCAATCCATTTACACGTGCATTAGACATTCCCATCTCTTGAAAAATAATAGATAAGTTTCGAATGTCTTTACGTGTTAATTCAACCAGATTTTTATTTTCAAAGTGTTGATGTATTAGAAACAAAATAATTCGCAAATCCCAATTGTATTGCTGTAAAGTGCTTGCCGCTTTTCCTTGTGCTTTCTTTTCGATTAGAAAATCTTTGACTAGGTTTTTGTTTTCTTGGCTAACATGCTTTTCATAAATTGCTTGGTCTACTATTCGTTTCACACTAATCATCTCCTCAAAAATAAAAGAGAAGCGAAATCGCTCCTCTTGATCTATGAATTGAATTTATTAAAAGCCCTATTTTGTCAAAAAAAGTGATTCTCGGCTCCTTCTTTACACTAAATAGTTAATTGAAAAATGAATAATTTTATCAGTAGTGATGTTGTATATTCTTACATTCCCGCCAGTTTCTATGTTGAATTCACAGATAGAATACGGTGGGCCGGCGATAATCACAACATCTGTTATTTGTTGGGCTGGTCGCATTGCAACTGGAACATTGAATACAACTTGTCCTTCTTTTACATTCTTTAAAGAGCCTATAACAGAAACTTGGTCACCATTTCGTTTCGCTCTAGTAACTTGTCTTCCTTCAACATTGGACGCATTTGCTGTGTTGATTGACATCTGAATCCAATCTGTATCTGTTGCTTGTTTAAGGCCACCATTAAATGTGACTTTTCCTATGAAGGTTCCTCCAGTCTTAGGGACAATTTCCGACGCTAATCCTAATCGAGACCAATCAGACCACTTACCACTGTTATTCACTCGAATATAGGTTTCATTCCAGTTACCTAATAACGTAGCTTTTTGAACAAGTGCTACACTTGTTGCCGTCTCTACAGAAACAAACCATGTATAAATAGAATTGTCAGGCGTATTTTTAAGTTGATTTCCGACATAAGAACCAGATTTTACGATTGTATTTAAATCTGTACCCACAACCAAATCAATAGAAGTTCCATCGTCGTCCGTAACCTTCCACAATTGATATTTTTGCCCTGTAACTGCTGCTGTTAATTCATTAATACGTTTATTAGCTTCATCGATTTGCTTTTGATGTCCTGCTACCATTTCGAGAGCTTTATCAAACTCTGAAATGTAGTTTTCTATTTTGATATTACCTTCTTTTACATCTCTTCTTAAGACAATTCGAATGTCTGGTGTACTCATTCGCTCATTACTTTTTTCCATAACAAAATAAGCCGTCCAATCATCCGATGTGGAAACAGCTTGCGAGGACAATGTGTAGGAAAAGACGCCATTCTTTGCATCAACAATTTGGGCATCATCTCGAACGAACTGACCGATTTGATTAATCGCTTCATATTTAACTACATATCCTGTTAAATCTACATTCTGACCTTTTTCTCTTACGTACACAGTAAGCTTCAATCCATTCTTATCATTTTGTCTCGAACGAATTGTTTTTGTAAACACAGGATCTGCTAAATCTATCATAATTTCCTCATTTCGCATGACTACACCTCTCTAACTATTCCTTTTCACGCGTCTAGGCGGTCTTCTTTGACGTTTTACTTTGTTCCTATGCTTTATATTCCCTTTAGGTTTTAATGGCTCTAATTCTTCCACTCTAGCATCGGTTTTTGTCACATATTCTTGAAATGCGCTTGTCAATTGTGAAAGCATCCCATATAAACCCACACCATTTTCCTCTGATTCTTTTGGAATAACTAAACCATAATGTGTAGGAATTGCATCTGTAGTAATTGTCGGCTCTCCTTCTTTACGATTCATACGCATCTCATACAGTTTCGGAATATCCGTTTTCAGATTATACTGTTTAATATCCCAAGCCATTACAGTTTCCAATACACTACGTGTAATTGATCTAATATTGGTTTTATAGGTTTCTTTAGAAGAAACTTTGAAGTCCGAAGCAATTACGCCTTGATAATATGTCCCAAGAGCGGTTTTCACTTGAATATAGCCATTTTCCCAACTCGAATTCCGTATCATCGCACTTGGGAGCATAATGTCTGTATCTCCTCCAGATGAAGTCCCAATACTTGCAATCCAATTATTATTCCGATAAAAGCGGAACTGATCTTTGACTTTAAACCTCATTTCACTTTGAGCACCTAAGACAATCATTTTATCAGCGTCAAGCATTGCATTCCCTGTTTGTGAAAAGTATAAAGAAGCTGCATTCAAGTATCCATTGCCATCGAGTCCTTTTGTAATTCCAATTCCACCAGACTTCACACTTGCATCTGAGAATTGATACAACATAATAGCACCGTTTGCACCTGTTTGATCTGAGTCACCACCTAGAATAAAAGTAGGCTGTATTTCATTTCTGCTATTTTTGTAATACCCAATAAAGGCTCTTACTTTCGAGGACTCATAGAGACGAATAAATTGTTTAGAGATATTTACAAAATTAGCCGAATTAGATGTTTTCAAAGTTGATCCTGTTATTTCTCCACCTTGCACTAGATTTCCACTGAGCGTTCCCGCCGTAATAAAATCCGCAACAATCCTTCCATCATTTGTGATTGCTGTTCCGTACGGGCCATTTACTCCTGTAGAAGAATAACCAAATCCATTCATATTCCATTGCCAAACCTTTTTGGCCGTCATTTCATCTTTTGTATCCATAATAAAAATTCTGTCTGGGTAAATACGTACATGCCCTCCAAAACCTGAATTAATGAGATTGGTTGCATTTTCTTTCGCCGCTTCCAATATAGAAACCGGCATATCTGTTAACTCATCTTGCATACGATCGACTTTACCTGCCATATCCGTAAAAGATTCTTTACAATTGCCAATGGTCAAGTGAATATACTCTTTTTTGATGGGATCATATCGATACGCGGTTACTTTTGCTTGAATGTCTATGCCATCCTCTAGGTGTTGAATGGTCACTGTATCCCCCATATAAACCCGTTGTAAAATGGCATACTCCTTATATTCTTCCGTTTGGGATAACTCTTGGAATTCCACTTTATAGGTAGCCCTCGGTTGATCTACCTTTTGATTTGCATACATATCCTTTGCCGCTTGGCGTAAGAGTTTATAAGCCTCTTCCAGTGACACCGCATCCTCATCCTTCTCATGGTCACCAATTGCCGCTTTAATATGCTCAAACGTAACAACACGAATTTTAGGGTGTGGGTATTTACGAATCAAAGGACTGTCCACATACTTTTCAGGAAGCAACAGACCATCGAAGCCTTTCGGCATCATTCGTGTAACAGGACTTTTCCAATCCACATGACCTTCATAACCCAGTAAGTCCTTTTTATGCTGAATGACGACGCCTCGATTTCTCCCTCGATTTTTCAACATTTTGATATCAAAATTATCACGCTTTAATTCGCCGCCCCAACGGTTGAGGAACGAGTTATCTTGACTGGCATCTTGCAAGATTTCTACTGGATTTTTCCGAACAAGCCTCGAGCTCGCAATCTTAGGTATATCACTGGACAAAGTAAACGGGTGTTTATATTGGCATCCAGCTGATATACGGTTCATGGCTCCATTTCCATTTGTCGTTTCAATAAAGATATCCTCGATTAAGTTTTCCGTTAAATCATAGAAGATATGGTAACACTGCACCCTTAACTCCCCCATACTTGGTTTCGGAGTCACCACACGAAAGAGTTGGTCTCCATCCGGTGTGGGCGCTTTAATGATACTCATGCCATCTATATTCACTCCATGAGGAGCGAATAATGGATAGTTAAACGTAAACAAAAATAAACCGTTGAGCTCTTCCTCAACAGTTGCATTGTAAATATGTGAATCCAGTATACCGATACCATTGTGGGTAAAATCGGTTTCATCTGGTTTATACAGTGTAATCATACATAACGCCACCTCGGTTCAATCACGAGTTTTGTCACATTTCCCGTCCAGGTAATGGTATTTTCTCCAACTTTGAAAAGAGGAAATTCCCCTATCATGTTGGGATTCATGGGTGTAGTCCCTGCATATGCTTCTAATAATTCGGAATCCACAATGACAGCGTTTTTTACACCCTTTATTTGGAAGGCAACATCATTCACCATCATCCTGACATCCCCATTCCCATAAATCTCTACTTTCGGGGAAGATTCGATTGTTCCATGATTTAAAATGGTTTCTGGTTTTGTCAATATCAGCGGGACAGTTGTGACATATTCAAACGGATCGAGCGTAAATTCCACTTCGAATTCTCCGTACTCTTCTATTTCATTTGCGATATCTCCCATTTCCACATGTTTGATTTTTCGGTACACGTCATCATCCGTAAAATAGAGTTTTTTCCCATTCATAAACCATGCCTTTATCCTACGGATTAAGGGCTTGATATTTTCCTCTTCCAACAAGTTAAACTTGATTTTCAAAGGGACGTCTTCAAATGCCCCCTTTTTGGTGAGGGAACCATGTCGTCCAGGTACTTCTATTTGTTCTACTTTTTGTTTTGCGGTCGGAATCACAGGACGCTCTACCATCGCTAATCCATAATCACTACCAAGTGCTGTATCAATTCCAATGTCCATCTTATCCATTCCTTCCCCTTGCTATGTTTATATTCCGTCCCTTTTGCGCCATCCAATCATCTGCTTTTTCAAACATACGGTCTAGATCACGGTCATTTCTAACCGTTGTGTAGAAATTCATTTCAACCGGACTACCTTCAACCGCTGGTTGTGTAGGTTGGCTAAACGATTTGTGTTTCCCTGTCGCCATCGCCATAGCGGAATTTGCTATATGCGGAAGGTTGGAGAGTATCCCTTGACCAAATAATGCCTGACTCAGCACTCCATTTTCTCTTGCTGAAGATACAGCCCTTACTCTTCTGATTTTATTCATTTGTTCTGGTATTTCTGGTGGAATAGGTGATTGAAATGCTCGGAATGCTTGAGGTGGTGCCATCTCTCTAGCGGGCGCAAAAGATTGGGGTGCACTAAATGCTTTTGCAGATCGCTGCGCTTCTTGCCCCCCTGTCGAAAACACTTCCATCACCTTTTTTACAGGGGTCCAATTGTTCCACCATCTTTTGATTTTATCCCAATATGTTAAGATATTACCCGTACTTGTGTTCACTTGGTCTTCCAAGTCTTTATACGAACCTTTTAGTTTGTCGATACCTTCTTTTTTTGTTTTATCTGCACTGCCTTTTACCTTTTCATACTGTTTATTAGCTTCATCGATTAATTTCTTGGCGGTCCCTTCCGCTTCACTTCCGAGTTCTGCCTTCATCATTTCCGCCTGTTTGACACGTTTATCACGTTCTTCCCGTGCTTTCTCTACTGTTTTATCGTGGGTTTGATTGATTTTTTTTACCGCATCACTTAACATTTCTGCATTCATGCGTTCCTTACTGTTTTTTAAATTGTTTAAGATGACTTCTTGTTCCGCTTTATTTTCCGCCATTGCACGTATAGCTTGTTGATTAAAAACATCTTGTAAGTTTTGAATCTGTTTGTTTTCATCAGCTGTTAAAGCTCGTTTTTCTTCTTTCGCCTTGTTCCATATCTCTACGATTTTATCTTTTGCAGCCTGTGTTTTCGCTTTTTCTGCTTCAAAATGCTGATCATACATCGTAAGAATATTAGCTTGCTCTTCTGCCGTTACCGTTTGAACGCCTTGGAACGCCTCCTGTGTTTTCGTCACTGCATTCTGTTTTTTCTGTTCAAACGCATTCACAACTTGATTTTTCATATCTTCGTATTTCGCTGTGATCTGGGGTAAGTTTTCATCTGTAATTTGTGTTTGCTCAGCAAACATGGTAACCGTTGTACTGTTTGCTTGTTGTGCCATATCCATAAAGGAACCTACAGCCTTTTTAGTACTTTCACTGATTTTATCGACACTTTGGAACGTACCATCTGCTGCATAATTCACCCGTTCTTTAAATAAGTCCACCGCTGGCGTAGCTTCTTGTGTAAATGCCTTATATATCCCATATGCTGCTACACCAACAAGCGCAGCCGCTGCTATCCAAGGAGCAGCCGCTACCAACAAGCCTCCAAGTGCCGTTCCTAATCCACCTACTCCAACTGCGGCTACACCTGAGGCCGTCCCTACCGCTGCGGTTGCCGCACCAAAGCTAGCAAAAAATGAAATGACACCACCAACTGCGGTCGCAATGCTACCAATGGATGATACCAGTAACCCCAACACAATGAGTAATGGTCCCACTACTGCGACGATTGCGCCAATCGTGACAATCACTTTTTGCGTAGTTGGTGATAGATTTTGAACCCATTGGAACACACCCGTCAATGCCTCCACAATCTCGGTTAGAGCGGGTTGTAAGTTCTTATACAAGCTAATGGCCATGCCTTCTAAGGCCGATTTCATCGCTTTTACTTTACCTCGCAAATTATCATTCATTACCTTTGACATCTCATCTAGTGCGCCATTTGAATGATCAATATTTTTCTTTAGCTGTTCATATTCATCACCCATACCATTTAATAAGCCATTAAATGTTTTAATTTGCTCTTTACCTGCCACCATTGCAATGATTTGGTTCTTCTCCTCTTGTGTCATACCAGCCATTTTGTCCTTTAATTCATACAAAATATTGGCGAGCCCTTTGAAGTTTCCTTGCTTATCAAACGCACTAAACTTTAACTTATCCAGCGCCTCTTTAGCTTGCCCTGTAGGTGCGGTTAAATTGACCAGTGTCGAAGACAATGCTTGCCCAGCCTCTCCAGCTTTTAAACCACGGTTCGCAAGTAACCCTAAAACTGCCGCACCTTCTTCTACTGGGACTTTCAATCCGTTAAACGTACCACCTACACGTAAGAATGCTTCCCCAAGCGCATCAATGTCCGTATTGGATTTCCTTGATGTTTGCGCCATCACATCCAAATATCGCGGTAAATCATCAACGGTAATCCCTAACGCACTCATCGAGTCCGTTACCAAATCACTTGCCCGTGCTAAATCCAGATTGCCGGCTTCCGATAATTTTAGTATAGGTTCGGTCCCTTTTAACATTTGTTGTACATTCCAACCTGCTAAGGCTTGGAACTTCATCGCTTGTGCCGATTCTGAGGCAGATTTGGAAGTTCTCGCTCCCAACTCTTCCGCCTTTTTTCCTAAATCTTGAAAGTCTTTCCCTGTTGCTCCAGATATCGCTTTCACTTCTGACATAGAGGCTTCAAAATCCATACCTGTTCTCACAATGGCTGTTCCTAGACCCGCTACCGGTAAGGTCACGGCCGCTGTCATAGTCCTTCCAGCACTCTTCATCTTGTTTCCGGCTGCATCTAATGCTTGCCCCGCTCTACGTGTCACACTCTCTTGTTCTTTCAAACTTTTGTTTGTCACATCAATTTGATTCTTAAGTTGCTGTTCTGCAGTCCTAGCTTCGAGTAATTTTGTTTCATATCGCTTGACCTCATTCGAGTTTTCACCATACTTCTTTTTAGCTTGATCAAGTTGCTGTTGATAATTTCGTACCTTTTCAGCCGCTATCGTATGTTGATTCCCTAAATGGTCGATTTTTAAACGAAGTTTTTCCGTTTCAGAGGCATTTGCACCAAGCTTCGCTTTTTGCAATTCATATTGCGAGTTCATCTTTGCGGTAGATGCTTGCAATTGTTCTTCTTTCCCTTTTAAGTCCTGAAGCTTCTGAGCTGCCTTAGCTGTTTCACTCGTCCGTTGTTGTTCTGCAAGTTTCGCTTGTTTCAAACTTTCGGATGTTTGCTTGATGCTATTCGATAGTTGTTTCTCGGCGATTTGATTTCTTCTAAGCTCACTTTCTAACTTCGCTACTTCCGTTGAATTTTCTCCCCACACCATTTTCGCTCGCTGTAGTTGGTCAGCACATTCTTTTGTTTTCTGTTTCGCAAGCTGGTACTGTTTTTCTAAGCTGGATAAAGATGCTTGTAGCTTATCTGTGGCTGAACCGGACAGTTTCATTTCCGTTTGTGTCAGTTTTAATTCTTGCTTGATTTTTTTCGTCGATTCGTTCAGTGCCTTAACGCGTGCTTCATAATCTTTTGTATCTGCTTTGAACTTTATAATTGTCTCTTGTGAAGGCTTAGACATTACTTTTCCGCCTCCTTTTCTTGTATATATTGTTTCCAACTCTCATAGGCATCTTTATTTTCCGCAATGCGCTGAACGGAACGTAAAGGTAATGTCCAAAAATCGTCTGCCGAAATGCCAAATAGAAATACATACAAAGAATACAAATCTTCTACACACTCTATCTCAAATTTCGGAAGACTTATGCCTTTTTTCCACGCTGTTTCGCTTTAAATCCTTGGGCCATCTTATTCTTTCTTGTTTCCTTTTGCATAATGGCAGTGAATACGTGTAACGCCTCCACTACATCTACTTCGTATATTTTCATAAAGCTATCAAAATCCATAAAATCTGTCGGCGTCGCTTGTCGGTATGCCGCATAAACCGTTCGCATACTGTCAAATATGTCTATGTTTTGGATATCACCTGTCGACAACAGAGAAGTCATAAATGACTTTGTGATTACACCTTCTTTCTCTAACTGAAAAAGTATATAACCCGTTAAATTCGGATTGATGTTTACTATTTTTCCATTCTTTAATCGTATTTGTTTTTTCATATTGTCCAATCTCCTTTTTATATAAAAACGGCACTCAATCATGAGCGCCGCCTTTCACGTATTTATGATTTTATTTTGAACTTCCCGCTGTTCTCTGCACTTTTGCAGGATTAAATGCTGTCATCCACATTTTTGCATCTTCTGCTGATAAATCAGATTGAATCGCTTCATAATAGAATTGGTTGAATTCATCTGGTAAACATGTTATTTCCAGTTCTGTTTCTGCTACTTCCTCCGCTCCACTTTCAACGGACTTAATAAACCCTGATGCCGATGTACAGTTCGGAAAAGCAATTAAGCGAGATACCTCATCAAATATATCTACCTCCCGTGCTACAAAAGTGAAGTCTTTTCCGAGACTATCTACTCCATACGAAAATACGCCTTCTTTTAAATTCTTGTTCGTGATACCAAACATCTCACGAAGTACCTTTATCTGTAGATGTGCGCTTATTTTTACATTCACTTGAATCGGCTTTGATTTTTGTTTCAGGGTCGTCCCTCCACATGTTTTTTTAACGGTTTTAATTTCGGTTTCAGCATCCAACGAGCCGACACACCCAAAGGGTTCTGTGACAGTTTCTCCTTTAAAAAGCACACTTGCATCTTTGATATCTACCGCGTCAAACGTTTCAATTGTTGTAACTGGCATATTTAACGACCTCCTAATGTTTTATTTATTTGTTCTATTAAGGATTTATTTAATTCCTCGATAGAGTAATCTACTTTTTGTTCAACGCCACGTTCCATGAACTTTTGAGCCATTTTCTTCTGACTTGTACCTAATCCCAAATCAGGGAAGACCAAATATCTATATTTTGGTTTTGGTTTTAATGTTAATGTTAAATTTTCTTTGGTGTCGTCTTTAATAGCTTGATATAGTTTGGCGTGGGCTTTTTTTCTATTCGATATAGGTATTAAACCAAGAACAGACTTTTTCATTGCTGGTGCAATTTTAGACCTTAAATCTTCGTTTATTATCGTTTCAGCAACATTTGGTAATCCCTCAATATTCCTTTGCAAAGATTCAAAATGTGAAGTATCGACGCTAAAATTAGCAGCCATGTTTTACATTCCTTGTGAGTTCAAATGTTAATACATCAACGAAAAATTCAGTATCTTTCTTTCTCATTTTGTCTTTGAGCGATTTATTGCATGTGTGACCAGTTTTACGTAATGAATTCATAAACTCCACTTGCAATACATCTAAGTCCTCACGATTTTCCGAAAAATAATAAACTGTTACATCTTGTGTAAATGCACTTGCCCCAGCCCTAACAAACCCACCTGTTTCAAATACAACATGGTTGATCGTAGATAGATTCGCTTCATCTTCCTGAACAGAATCCTGGTATACTTCTTCAGTGTGGAAGAAAGACTCTAAATGTTGGACTAGCTTACTATTAAACTTTTCAATTAGATCATTCAGTGTCATCTAGACCACCTACCTTTTGCAAGTATAAAAACATACTATTTTTAAAACGATCTGCTTTAATGATGCTATAAGAATGCCCCCGCAATTCAATAGTTAAGCTGTCCACATCCTTATTCTTGAACATAGGAGCGTTTAACGTTTCAATCTTCATATCTAACTTTTTATCAATACTTTCAGCAAATTGAATGTCAGCTTCACGACACGAAAGTTCCGAAAATCTAAGTTTGATAATCTCGACATTTTCACGTCCGATTACTTTTTTGGTACTATTTCGAATCGTTTTGCTCTCCTTAACACGAATAAATCCGTCATTAAATGTTTTTCTATGTTGTTCAATCGCCATTGTTCTTTTTCCTTTCATCGATTGCGACGTGTAATATCAATCTTGAAAGTGGTTGTCTGAAGTTGCTTTCGAAACTGTCTAACGCATTGTTGTATTCATAACGAATACGATTAATAACTAGCTCCCTTGCGGATAAATTGACGGCTAGATCAAGTTCAGCACCTACTAAATCATTCATAAAGTAAACGGAACGATCTATAAGCTTTACGATGTCCTTGTCTTCTTCGTCCCAGGTGATTGCTAGTGCATGTTTTACATCTTCTAACAAATCAAAAGGCGACTGTAACGTCGCCTTTAATTGATTATCGCTCATAAAAAAATCACCCCTTATTTTCCGGCAGGTGGTGTAGTTTCAACAGGAGGACAGCAACCTGTTGGTTCTTTCATTTTACTGATGTCATAAACTAAGAATGAATCGTTACGATCCGCTCGGCCATTCGCATACATTTTAGCAATGTATAAATCTTCATCTTCGATAGCACGTGTTTGATCATAAACATCTAAACGTTGCGCCCCACCTAATCCAAGGAAATAATCTTTTGCCATACCTGCAATTAATTTACCTTTCGGAACAGCGTTAGACTTAACGATTTTACCTGGAATCGGAAGAACATTATACGCATATGTTCCATCAGCGTTTGGACGAGTCGTGTAACCGTAAATTTTAGCCCAATAATCCACAGGATTTACGACCAACATTACGTTATCTGGATTGCGTTTCCCATCACGAGTAAGGGAAGCCATGATATTCCCTAAAGTGTAAGGAGAAAGATTTTCAAGGCTTCCAGTTACAGCTTTATCAGCGTGTACGCCACCAGAAACCGTATCGAGATCTTTCATCATACCAATTGGTTGGTCCTTACCAGTACCAGCGACAATAGCTAGCTCCAAAGCAATTTTTAAAGATTCAACTAACACGGTACGAACATAACGATCTAACCAAACCGGACCAAGATCAAGCATTGCTTTACATACTGGCATGAATGCTGATAATTTGTATTGCTCAATTTTAATCGTTTCAAAACCTTCATCTAAGAGTTCCTTATGAGCTGCGCATAATTTCCCCCAGAACGCCGTTTGAATATCTCCCTTTTTAAGAATCCATTCTGTTAGAGCACCAACGTTCACAAAGTTGATTTGTGATAATAATTCATGATTTTGAACTAAGTCTTCGAATACTCGTTCGATAACTGTTGGCGGTACTAATGCTTCTGTACCAGCAAATGAATTACCAGCAATTACTTGGTTGTAATATTTTGTTTCTTGGCTAGTTAAAGCACGTCCACCTCGTGCTGCTAAAATAGCTTGGTCGCTAGATTGAACAGATGCTTGTGCTAAAATTTCATTTTGAATACCTTGCGCGAATTGTACTAAAGCGTCATCTACCTGTTCAGGTGTTCCGCTTGCTAAAACTGCACTTAAATGTTGACGATTTTCAATTTGTGTTTCTAAATCTTTACCCATTTTGTATTACCTCCGATTTTTTGATAGATTTTAATAAGGAATTCATAAATTGCATGGAACGTTCTGCGTTTTGTGCTCGTTTGTTAGCTTCGTTTTCGACAACTACGTCAGCAGAATCAGTTTGTTCAGGTTCTTCCATCACATCTTCATTAGACTCGACGTCCACACGGTTTGCTACTGCATCAATAATTTCGTCGCAGAAACCGTAAGATTTAGCAACTTCCGCAGACATATACGTTTCATTGTCTAATAGTTCTTCTAATTCAAAGAATTCACCATTAAAACGGTTTTTATATGATTGAATTAAAGACGCATCAACATCTCGTAACATTTTTGCTTGTTTTTCTAAAGAATCAGCATTTCCAAACGCGTAAGTTGCAGCACGATGAACCATCATTGTAGTGTTAGAAGGCATGATAACTGTATCCGCTCCCATCGCGATTACGGAAGCGGCACTCGCACACAACCCATCAACAACAACCGTAATCTTCGACGAGTGATTACGTAAATAGTTACAAATAGCAACTCCTTCAAACGCATCACCGCCTCCAGAATGAATGTGTAATTCGATTTCATCTGCATCGATTTTGTCAAACATTTCACGAGTTTTCTTTGCGGTAATATCGCCCCACCAACCAGAACCAACTGTTCCATGCATATAAGCGGTAACTTTTTTACTTTCGTTATTACTATCGTTGTTCTCCATCATTAGGAACTTTGGTTGAATCTTTTCCATTTCCAATTTCGTCACCTCCTTCCATCGTTCCACTTATCCTTGCTCTCTCGTAGTTCTTAGTGACATAACGTTCATCAGCCCACTCTTCTTCTATTTGTTCTTTTCCTAATCGTTCTAGTACATCATTTATGCTCATGCCACCGACTGCGAATAGCTTGTCAACCGCATTAGCAAACTTAGTAAGATCGAACAATTTGAAGTTGTCCATGTTGAATTTAATGTACGTTTTACTTAAAAATTGATTTCTAGAGAACATTTTTTTGTTATATTCGTTAGCAATCATTTCTCCTATCGGTCTTACTGCAAATACGATAAAGTTATCTAAATCTCCAGTAGGATTGGCTGTAGTTGAAATACCCCCCTCACTTATTCCACTTAATAATGAAGGTGGTATGTGAAAAGCAGTAGCGACGAAATCAAGCATATCTTTAGCGAGATTTTTAATGTCTCTAGTATCTAGATTACGAGGTTCTTTACTTTGATCTTCCATTTGTACGTTTTCAGGTAAGAACATAATGGACACTAACTGTTCAAGATTCATATAATCTTTTGCTTTCTCTTCAAAAAGCTTTTGTGCAGCCTTTCCGTCTTCATCAGTTAATGAACTCATGAAACGACCTCTGAACAAATAACGTATTCTTCCGTTACCTTTGTAATCTTTCATCGCTTTTGCAAGCAATAGCCCATACGAGTTATAAAGACTGTCAATAACACTGTTTATGGATTCTTCGGAAAGCCTCAGGTATAGAACGTCTTGCTCTCTAAATGTTTTAGTTAATAATTCGTTGTTAACCGAAACACTTTTGTAAACGTACTCATGAAAACCATTCGTAGTTTCACGATAAAACGATTCGGCTACCCACAGTTCTTCTCCTATAGGTAAAATTAACGCTTCATTGTTATAAATTAATTGATGGACAATCTTACACCAAAACTCATGCGCATTTTCATTTTTATTAGGCGCTACATTCAATTGATAGTAGTTCAGACTTCTTTTTAACTTACCGCTTCGATAAGATTCAAAATCACAAGCCGCTAAACTACGAGCAATTAAATTAATAGCAGCGTTCACATACAATTTCTTATAAGCAATTTCAGCTTTAAGTGTCATTACGCTACAATCAACATCCGGAGTCGTTCCATTATCACTTTTACCTAAAAAAGTTTTAAAAACATTACGAATCCCCATTTTTTCACCCCCTTCCTTAGAATGACCATACTTGCATATCGTTTAAATCGACTGCATAGTCTTCAAGATCACCATCGAAATTGAGGGCGTGTGTGAATGCAAAAAACCCGTCAGTTTTTCTTTTGACAGGGTCGATTTTTTTATATTCTTTTGAGCCATTTCCTAATTCGTCCACATAGATATTCCCACAATACCACCGCATAACAGGATCATCGTGGAAAACAATATTATGATTGATGAATAGATGTTGGATTAACGGATCTAACATAGCGTGAATATACGGACCGCGCCGCACTATCTCAACTCTTTCATTAAAACCAGCTTCTTCTAATAAAGGTTTCAAGACTACTGAACGGAATTTATCAATCGCGATACGCTTAATGTCGTATGTTTTCGCTTTTTCTAAAAACCAATTGATAACACGTTTGGGCTCGATTTCTTTATCGCGGACGATGGTGAAGAGTCCTTTTTCCACACCAATATCAATAATATCTTGATTAATATCCTGCATTTTCAACGCCTGATGCCATATAAAAGTGTGATGAATCCAATAGCGCTTGCCTTGTCGTTTGAATAACAAACCGACGCTGCAAAAGTCGCGTAATTCTGCGTAGTCCACACCACCAATACATTCATATTTGTGTAAATCATCAGGTAAAGGTTGATCTGTTGCAAGAATATCCTCATAAGTAGCGATTTTATGTTGAAACAGTTGTTTGGGAATGTTCATACGCTTTGTCATGAATTCAACATGCATCGGAATGTTAGTTTGACATTCCGCCCATTCTTCTTTCATCGTTTCGAATAATTCCGTGTTATCTCGAATAGAAGGATTAGCTTTTTCCCAGTTTGCAATATCTTCAACTTCATCTTCAGAATCTAATTTGCAGATGAAGGGGAATAATTTACTTTTCTCAACTTCGCCACTCAAAACCATTCGAGCTTTCTCTTTCATATCGTCCAAAACACCGCCACGAACATAACCGTCAGTAGTTAAATAGAATGTGCGACCGTCTTTTACCTTACCAAGAGCAGAACGAAAAACCTTGATAGAAGCGTAGTCTTCGTATTCGTGTATTTCATCGAAACATACAGCTCCTGGTCTTAAACCATCCTTTGTACGAGCATTCGAGGTGTGGTATTGAATCTTCGACTTTGTGCTTTTGTTTTGTATTAAAATCTTAGTGGGTTTATAGAAGGCTTTTCTCAGTTTCTTTTCATGTTTCGGGTCTTCCAATACATTTTTTACATCTTCAAATGTTATTTTAGCCTGTTTTTCCGATGTCGCAACCCATTCTATATTGTAGTTATTAACACCGAACGGTTTAGATTCCATATAGAAGTTTTGATAACCAGCAAAACCATTTTTACCGCCACCACGTCCCATAAGGATTAATATTTGATTCCACACTAACCTATCAGTATCTTTAAATCTGACACCAAATACACAAGCATTAACAAATTTTTGCCATGTAAATAATTCAAATGGAAAGTAAGGAGCCGGAACGTTTACACTATCCTCAATTGCTTGTACATCTAAATAAACATTTGGGTCATCTAAAGTTTCCCTAACGAGCTTCATTAATTGTTTCTGTTCTTTACATGATCGTATTTTTCCGCTTTCCACAAGTTCCATATACTCATTGATATAAGGATGGTATCTATAGACGTTACAAATCGATGTCATCGTCATCCACCTCTTCACTTACCGCTTTAAGGCCTAACTCGTTAAGAATCTTTAGCATTTGCGTATTAGTCTTATTCAACTCGTTAATACTATCGTTTTTCTTCATAAATCCATTAGCACCTAAAACTGAAACACCTCGATCTTTCACATCAGCTATCAATTTATTTTTTATATCCCAAAATGACATATAGTCTTCTACTAAATCCATAAAATGAGCGTGTATGATACCGTTTGTGCCAAGTTGTTCATATAAATCGTCTCTTATTTTATTTCTAAGCGTTTTTTCTCTGCTCTTTTGAAGCTTTGCAACCTTTTCTGAAACATTTTTTAGACCTTTTTCATTTATCATGTCTTCCCAATAACGGCTACGCCATGATTTAACAGTGCTAACAGATACACTATATTTATTCGCAATATCCTTGTATTTAACGCCTTCTAAGAAATCTTTGAACGCTAATTTATATTTACTTTGTTTTCCGCTCACAATATCATCACCCCGCTTTTTCATTAGATTTTTTCGAAGATTAATTTTAAAAACATTACTTAAAAGAACAAAAATAGTCGTGTATATTTTTACTTAACAGGAAACAGTAGCAACTGCATACTGATCACAAATACATATCAAAAATTTTCATCATCCAAGTAAAAGGAAGATATTTTTTTGTGTTTTTTTCTGTCTCACGCGCGAAAAGCAAAAAATAAAAAGACAAATCTCCCCCCCGCGTTGCCTGGTCCCCCAACAATTTAATCTCTAAAAAAAGAGTGGGGGGTGTTATACGTGTGTGAAGCAGAATTTTTTTACTTTAAATTTATTATTTGATCGCTAAACCGAAGAATAGCTCAGCGTATTCGATAACTGTTTCAGCTTCTTCTCTTGTTAGGTTTAAGTATATCTCTAACCAATGATCTCTTAGGTTAGCTTTAACCTTCTCAAGTGATAGCTTCTCACATGCTTTAGGCTTATGTATGTGTCGTATCTGTGTGTATGTTTTATAGATGTCTTTAGTAAACTGTTCGAATAACATGATCTCTAAAGCGTTCATACCTTTCACATTAGTGTTGCATATTCTTTCAATATCATCTAAGTCATATGTGTTACCTTGTATAGTTATGCTGTCCACACTTACCACCTCTCTTCATCTACTATCGTGCAACGCTTCTTCACTATGTTCTTTTCTTTGTTATGTTCTTTGTTATGGCATTGAATGCATAGTGTTTCTAGGTTGCTTAGTATATATGCTAAGTCTGGTCTGTCACGTAACTCCTTGATGTGATGGACGTTACGACCCTTGCTATACTTACCTTTGCGCTTGCACTCCTGACACTCGCTATTGTCCCTCTCTAATGCTTTAATCCTAATGTTCCTTCTCCAATAAGGATGCTTATAGAACTTAATAATATTATCTTCCTCATATAGTTTATTAATCTCTTGTATTGTTAAAGGTTGCATAGTTACACCAGCCTTTATCCTTGCGAATTAAAAAAGTAATTACACGTATCCATCTCGATAGGTTCCAAACCCATTAATATCCTTGCCTCATTAATACTCAACTTACCTTCTTCGATTTTACCTTGGATAAGTTTAGCTTTATCCATTCGTCCTCGCCCCCTTTTCTTTCATTTTAACTACTCGTTCCACATCACACGAGCAGATGTCCATGTCCTTCTTGTAATAGTTATAGATCATGAATTCCAACATATCTATTTGTTCTTTTGTTAATGGCTTACCGTTACATTCCGTTCTTCCACTAAGTTGTATGTACTTTCCTAACTTAAACACATCTACAAAAGCACCATTACATTTCGGACAAACAGTTACTTCTTGATATTCATCTTCTAGTGCTTGATATGTTTTAATTTGATAGTCACAAGCTAAACAACATCTAGAAACATTACACATCTACCATCACTCCTTATCTTCATCAAGAAGTTTTATTTTGAAATCCTTTCGATATCCTTCCTTTTCAAACTGTTTATCAAAAAATCTATCAATGAAAATACTTAGGAAGATCCCTAATGAAGTACCGTATAAAATATCGTTTATGAAATTTGTCCAATCCATCCCCTCACCCCTTCTCCCTAAATGCAACACGTTTGCGCTTATCTTTGCCTAACAACAAATAGGACGCCCCAGATTTCAGTAGTGCCTGTGATAGTCCCTATTAGCATAATTATAATTGTTCACCTTTAATTACCCCTGCTGTTATTTTGTAATCTTCTACTTCTCCCCTCTCAATCAAATGCTCAATTCCTTTTACTCCTTCATCGTCAACATGTAGAGTTACTCTTTTTAAAATTTGAATCACGTCATCCAATGTTTTAATTTTATTGGGATCAATCTTGTGCGAATATGTAGGTCTAAGGTATATTTCATTTTTGTTTTTTACCGTCAATTTTTGTTCGTCCATCTTTCATCCTCCTCAAAAATAAAAACATCCGAATGGATGCTTTTTTAATAAAATCTTCATTACTGACTCATACTTTACCTAAAAGGAGTGTTCGCAATGCTTTTTCTTAAATACTCTTCACTATGTATTGGTTTCATTCTAGGTGGTATCCTGGTACTTTCTTTATTGTTCTTGTAAAGGTACAAGCTTTCTAATAAAAAGAGGACAGCCACGTTTGTGAATGTCCTCTTTTTCAGTGATTCAATTGCGGTAAATGAAGTTTTATCCTTCTTTCAGCTAACAACCATGACAGACACTATCGGCAAACTTATCAGTTTCTCCTGATTCTGTCTACCTAGGGTGTTGTTAGCTCAAAGAAGAGCAAAAGCTCTCCTTAATAACGGTACCATTCAATCAGTATCATCTGCTGGTTTCGGATTTTATGTGCCGTTATTATGAAACCGTTTAAACAACATATATTATAAAGAAATTTTATGAGTTGTGTTTTCCGCCACTTCTCACAATACAAATATAACACGATAATTCCAAAACAACCGGCACATTTCCTGCCAAAAAGCGGTCAAGACTCTGCCAATCATTTTATTTCAAACGTTTGAACTTCATGTGTTAGTTCGACTTTAATCCCCAAAAACGTTTGCTCTAGATTCAGCATCTTCCTTTTTATTAACCATTCTGGATATGCCAACTGTTCTAATATTATTTTATAGTAATCTGGGTTTAGCCTTAATGTACCGGGATTTCCACCCTGCTTCACTTGAAATTGAATCAATGCTTGTAACAGCTTTTCACACACCATCTGCTTCACCTCATCTTTATTATATATAACTTGTATACGTAAAAGGACAATTTTATGTGTCTGAATTACCCATATGTTTAATTGTGTGTAACTGACCCCTTCGCCAAATCCCTTGATATCATTGATTTCGTTTCACTTTCTCTTTTGAGTTACACAGTACAAAATTTATGAGTAACTGTATAGTTTTAAAAAGAAAAAGCAATGCTTAGATTTTAAATCTAGTCATTGCTTTATCCATTGCATCTTGGTTTACACCTATATAACGTAACGTGACCTTCTCTGACGAGTGATTGAATATCTCCATAAGTAATGCTATGTTTTTCGTTTGCATGTACATATGGTAACCGTACGTCTTTCTCAGCGTATGTGTTCCTATTTCATCTAATCCGAACTCCGCCGCCGCTCCACTTAATATCTTATATGCCATGCTACGACCGATTGGACGATTTTTTCCCTGCCTACTTTTTAATAGGTACTCATCATCTTCTCTGTTTTCATTAAACCATCGAAGCTCTCTCTTTAGTGCTGCTGTAATTTGTATGCGTTTTTGCTTACCTGTCTTCATTTCACGCATTGAGATATGACTACCTTTTAAATCTCCAACCTTTAGTTTTAAAATATCACTTATACGTAAACCTGTATTAATTCCCATTACAAATAAAATATAGTTACGTGCATTCTTTTCTTTTAAATATTCTTTGATTTGTTGTATTTGCTCTGGATCACGTATGGGCTGGACAAAATTCATAATTCATCCCCTCCAGTTTCTTCGGTTTCATAAACTTCTAATCTAAGAGCAAAAGCCAGTTTATAAAACGCTCTAGCTTTCACACGTCGATACGTACGTTCACTCATGCCAATTTCGTTATACACCATATAGTCACACACATCTTCGTCTTCTAAATATCGTTTAACTATAATGTCTCTCTGGTTTTTTCCAGCTGTACTGTTTCCGAATCGACTTAATGCTTGTTCAACTCGAAACGCCATTTTCTCTAACCATTCTTCACGTTTGCTTTGTTGAATATTAGAGATTGCTACATCCTCTAACGGTTTGCCAACTGCATGTGTAGGACCATGCTCTCTCTTTTCATAAGAAGGAGTGACTTTCATTTCCTTACGCATCATTCCAAATTGCTTATATATACGTACACTTTCCAGAATACCCTCTAATTTCTCTTGTGTTGCTGCTCTATCTATTTTCGGTAAGAAAGATAATTGTTTCGTCATGTAACATCACTCCTTTTTATTTTTGCATTACTTTTGTCTTATAACTCCACGCCTACGCTCATAACGTGGCCCATGAATCCCCATTAAATCTTCAATATCACGAGTGCTTAATTTTTCTTTTCTTTTTCTCTTCTGTTTCTTCTCCACTTGCGTAGATTGTTTTTTCCATTCACGTAGTTGATCTTTTAATGCATTCATTTCTCACATCCCCTTTCAAAAATAAAGAGGACACCATTTCTTAAAACAGCTTAATTGCTGTTCTAAAAATTGGTGTCCTCTAGTTTTCTAGCCGGACCCTATTCAATTTCTTTTCACTTCAAAATACCAGCCTGCAAAAAAATATTTCTCCAAGCTTTTTTAACCCTTTCTTTCTCAGCACCTTCTATAATTTTCGAACGACGCGCAATTGCTTTTTTCACTTTCCTTTTCTTTATACTCGCCAATTCTCTCACCCCTTCATTTAAATGCCTCTCTTTTCCATTCTGAAGCATTTTAACACTTTTAATACCCATTACATTCAAAAATAATCTAAACGTGAATTGTCCCTGTTTTTTAAGCTCTTTTCTCCATCAAAGGATTATTTTGTTGCGTTTTAAATACTTTCATTGTCACTCCTGCGACGACGTTTTCATATGTTATTGTATGGCTTCTTCCTTTCAGGAGCGAGCTTATTCATTTTATTCCTTAAAAACCTCTTGCAAGTCCATGCAATATGCACTTCCGGGAAAGAGCACTGTTCGAAGGTGCTCTTTTTATTTTTTGCAAATTTGAATATCCTTTCATACATAGCACATACTATACATGGGCGATAAGCCGGAACTCAAATAATCCTCCCTTGTATTTCTTCACTTCTTTTTAATAGCAGTTAGCTTTTGGCTAACTGCTTTTTTAGTACAAGCACCCATTTATCAACAGATGAATAGACTATTTCGAACCTTACTTTTCGACTCATTTAATTGTTCATGACTCACAAACATAACATAATAAATGACGTCATCTTATAAAACGGGCACTCTGGCACAAGTGCTCGTTTTATTTTGTTGATTTTCTACAAAATGACACTTTTATAAATTATTTCTCAACAATTAACACATAGAAATCTCAATCCATTTTTGGTAATATACAGTTAATCTCTATATGCTTAGTATATATGCCTAGCTTCATTAAAAGGGCCCACCCCCTCAACGTGGGTCCTTCTTTTTTAATATTTTCTACTAATTAACATTTATTAATATATCTCCATAAGTCATCAATTTTTTCATTTTGTATATCCAGCATTTCCTTATAAATGTCCAAACGTTTTTCTAAGTGTTTTAAATCCATCTTTGCACAAACAATTTGGCCCAGTACAATGAAGATAACTATCCAAAAAACTAATTCCATACCTACACCTCACTTCCATCCAAATGAAGTTTTTATAATACTTATCACACTAAAATAAGTGATACATATATTGAATTAAGGAACGAAACTCACTGATTCCCATAAAAGAGCCTCCGACCAGTAGACGGAGCTCTTTTTACTTTTAAAGTTACTCACCAAATAGCGTTTTTATAAAAAACTTTTCACCTTTTAATCAGACAAGCATATATTATTGTGTAGGGCACTCCAGTCCATACGTTCAAACCTTTTAGTCTAGAAGCACACTTATATGTGTGCTCTTTTTGATTTACTTTCAAATAACGATTTTATTAAAAACTTTTCACCTTTTTAATTGGACAGGCATATGATATTGTATGGAGGCACCCTTTCATAAAAATCTACCTTTCTTGTTAAAGAGCATACTTACATGTGTGCTCTTTTTTATTTGTGGTAAAATGACTATTTTTTCAATATTTCTTTGTCACTCTACCAGAACAAATACATACACTATATTAAGCTGACAAATTGGACATTGTGAGCTATCATCTCATTGAAAGAGCATGCACTTTGTATGCTCTTTATTCATTGCAAAATTAAGATTTTATTTTAATTTCGCGAGCTATTCGTCCATTGTATAACCGCAACTTTTTTACATATCATATTAAAATCCAAGTAATTCTCTTTTAGGGCGGTAATAATATGAAAAAGACATTTAAATACATGTTAATCTTCTTTTGTGCAGTGTTTTATATTACATTTATAAGCTGTATGATTTATCAAAACTTTGTCCGTGAGCATTTTATTCCGAAATCTAAGATGGAACATAAAAATTCATGATTAGGTATCAGGAGCGCTCTACAAGGCGCTCTTTATTTTTAAAATAAGAATTTTGTTTAGTATTCTGTTGACGCAATGATGCATGGGCCTGTAATGTTGTTTTGCTTTATTACCCATTCAAAAGTTCTTAAAACGCATGTATCCCCACCTCTTTGGAATACTGGTTCAATTGTTGCTATCCGTTGTTCCTCATCAGGCAAGTCATCAATACTGATATGGACTTTATCTTACAAACTAACCTCACCTTCAAAGTATTCATTAATTTCATCATCATCGAATCCACATTCATTTTTATAAAACTCTTTTGCCTGTTCTTCTGTTTCCGCACAAACCGTATCACAATCATTCATTGCAAAAACTTTCATCATATCTATTTCCCTCCAAAATAACTATTTTGTTTGGTTTTCTTCTAAGTTCTCCCAATCTAGTTCCGAACAAAATACTGTAATTCTTTCGCCTTCAATATCCGGATCATCCCCAGGTTTCCACTCTTCATCTCCAATAATAATTTCCGTTACTTGCGGTTGAAGAACAGGTATACGATGCCCTCTGTTTTCTAAGATGTATTTTTCAGCTTGTTCTACAAATTCTTCTCCATCTTTAAAATTTCTAATATCACTGAGAACAATCAATCCATCATAATCTTCGAGGAACCCTTTAATAACTGTTGCCATCACTTCATGTTTCCCTTTGCAATCTCTACAATAATTTTTGAACTGTTTACCTGTATCTTTAAATGTGTACCCCCTTGATAACGCACCGTTCATTTTAGTATTAAAACTAGGCGGACAATCCGTTGTACATAGTGGTTCTTCCTTTCTGCAATCATCACAAATCACAACTGTTTGATACGTTTTGATTTCCTTTGTTCTAAAAGCCATCGCTCATTCCCCTTTTCGATTAATCTTTATAAGGTTGCCAATTCATACCGTCCAAATTAATAGTTTCTTTTCCGTAAACTTTGCGCCCACGCCCTTGCTCAACTTTGGTTATTTCGTACCACGTGCCAGTATCATCATCTTTCACAACACCTTTACTTGGCTTGTAAGAGAATGAAAATACCTTTTCACCATCTACATAAAACGGGTACATTGTAATCCTCCTTTCCGACCAAATAACGCTTTTGTTAAAAAACATTAATGTCTAATTGCTTTTTCTTTTCATCAAAATATTTAGTTCTCACAAATTTGCGTTCAATCGGTATAACTTGCGTTGCTAAAAATTGCAACTTAATCATGTGCTTGTTTAAAGAGAGAGAGACATGCTCAATAATTTTATATTGCTTCCCTCGATGCGGAACTGTCCTACCCGGTTGTAAATCTTCAAAACGTTTATCGTCATATTGGTACAAAACTGATAACTTTTCTAACTTACACAATGTAGGCTTAGACGGTATAGAGATATAATCATGTACTTCTAAATTCTGTATGGTATACCATATGGTTAATTCTCTTCCATATATTTTGAAGCTTTCAATTCCAATAACAAGAAACTTTTTCTTTTGCACTTCAATCACATCACCGATTTTGTAAGGTACTTTTAAAGATTCAAATAACAGTATGACTTGCTTTAAAGAATGAATAAATTGGCTCATTCTATATCCCTCTTTTATACAAAATTCAAATTTGGTCTTAATATCCGTTATCCTGGCGCTGGTGGTTCACTTCATTCTTTTTGTAATAACCTTGTTCAATTTCTTCAAATGTGAATCCTAATTTCTTACCTAAACCTAAGTACGAGTACAATAATTCTTCATAAAGCTCAATATCTTGAGTTGCACGAAATTCTGACACAGCTTCATATACATTGTTAAATTGATTTACTAATGTACTTGCGGTATAAACTTTTGCATTATGTTCTAATAATTTCAGGCTATATTCATTAGAATTAAATTCGATGCCGTTCCCTAATGAAGCTATAAAATGAAATCCATCTACATACTCCATTAAGATGACTTCTTTTTCACTAGGACCTTTATTACTCCAATGCTTAAAGCATCTTGTTTCATTTGCAAGTTCTCCAATTTCAACCTGTAAAGCAAGAATCATATTGTAAAATAAATTTTGTCCTTCCAATCCATGCTCCTTAACAATTCTTGTATCTAATACCTTTTGCATTCCGAATATTTTAGTTAAGTTCATTTCCATTCGCTCCCTCAATAATTTAATTAAGCCACTCTTTTTTTCGTATCTATTAAGCAATCAAGCATGTATTCTAAACCGAACTGATCCAGTATTAATGTTGCTATTTCAATTTGATGTCTTCTTAGTTTATTTGATATATCTTCAAGGCTAAGTTGCTTCATCCACAAAGCCTTAAACTGTTCTATATCGTCCTCATTCCAAATGAAATTTACTTCTTCTAAAGCAATGTAGACGTAAGGTGGTATTTCTTTTTTCTTTTTATTCCGAATACTTTTGTCGCCAATTTCTCCTAAACCCATTTTTCGTTTGGAGATTTTAAACTTATCCACTTGATCTAAAATAAGTGCCGCTACTTCTATTTGCTTTCTTTTAAATTTTTTGGAAATCTCTAAGAGTGTGTAATTACTATTCCAAAAATCTCGGAATTGAAATACCTCTCTTTGATCCCATAAGAAATCTACTTCTTCTAAAGCGACCTGAACTTTAAAAGCCGACATTTCGATCACTCCTTTTAAAAGCTAATTACTTTATCATTTCGTTAGAAGTAGTTTTAACATGGCCAGCCTTACCGTTAACCCAAATTACAACTTGTTCACCATAACCGCTTTCTGGTGGGTTAAAAGAAAGGACTTTTCCATCCGTCACCACATATACTTTATTACTTGTAACATCAATTTCTTTCTTCATATGTTCCTCTCCCTTTTTTCTCACTTCATGTACTCGACAACATCAGGTTTAAAGCCACTTCCTAAATAAACCCGTACCGGAATTATTTCTTTTTTATCCCTTGCCGCCTTACATAACTCTTCCGCTGTATCCCAACTAAAAAGCTTATCTACAGTGCGTTGAAATCTCCAAATTGCCATTACATATTGTTCGAAGATGTCATAGCGATCATCTTGTTTTGTTGTGCGTGGTAACTCATCCGTACACTTTGCATTCTTTGGAACATGAACGCGTACATCTGCATATGTAATTCGTCCAGTTCCTCTTTTCACATTTGCTTTCATTACATCGAATTCACAAATGGATGGCTCGACTTCAAAAATATTTAGCTGTTTAGGCATGTTCCATCACACTCTTTTGAAGAAGGTCCAATAACTCACTTGCCCCTTCCTTACTCAAAACCATTCGGCCGCCTAACAATTCGATGTTGGATTCAGACACTTCACCTGTTACAAAACATGACTTTTCTGGTTTTCTTAAAACGATGTTTTCTCCGTCAACATGAACGTCTAATGCTGTCCCTTCAGCAATACCCAAAGTTCTGCGTAACTCAACTGGAATTACTACGCGACCTAGCTCGTCCACTTTTCTTGTAACACCTGTATTTTTCATATTTTTATCACCCTTATTAATTTTTTCAGACAACCTCATTGCTAAATTCATGTAAAATAAACATATATTTGGAAAGGAGGTAAAAAACAATGTCTGGTAAGCAATTTTTTCAATTAATTTGTTTAAATGGACACCAAATTTCTTTTTTTCATAACTTACATAATGATAAAGTGAAATTTTGTGAAAAATGCGGGGAAAGTACAATTAATACTTGTCAAAATTGTAAATTCCCTATCGAAGGATATTTCTATCCTTCTAGAATAATTACGATGGGTCCCGAAACATTCCCCATCCCCTCTTACTGTAAAAACTGTGGATGTGCCTATCCATGGACTGAAAGCATTTTAACAAATGCAGTGGAGCTTATAGCTCTAGATGATAATTTAGACTCTACAACTAAAGAAATCATTCAAAATGCTATTCCCGATTTGCTTATAGATAGCCCGACAACTCCAATTGCAGTGGCTAAATATAAGAAATATATTGAAAATGCTTCATCCACTGTGAAAAACGGAATGCGTAGTTTACTAGTAGATGTATTATCTGAAACAGTTAAGAAATCTATTTTCGGTTAATATTTCCACACCATTGACAATAACGATCATCGGAATGAATGATACGATTACAGAAACTACATTTTTTGTAATCGTATTTTTTTATCATGTAATAATCCATTAGAAATTTTGGGATGTAAAAGGGGATTTTCAAATAAACTTTGCGCCAATCCAGCATTTATAATTCTCCCTCCTTTTTATAAACCAATCATTTAACATTAACTCTCAGAAAAGTTAATCTTGCCATTTCTCTACAGATTCACCCAAATGCAACATCGCTTTTCCCATTGCATCAATGTAATTGTTAATTGTTTTTTTAATCATTTCACAATCCTCTTGTACTAACTCTTCATATTCTTCAAACGTATTTGCACACCCATAGTTAAAAACTCTTAGTTCATTAAAACAATCATTAATCGCTGGAATCACTCTTGTATGAATGGTTTCCGTACTAAATTCTTCTCTATTAAGATGAACCAAATTTACAACTCTTTTATTTTCTACTTTGACTTTCAATAAAGTATTGAATGCCGGTTCATTTAACTTCTCTAAACCAAGTTCTTCTCTTAAATCATTTAATGATTTCTTACCTTTTAACAAATCCTCTTGAAACTGTTCAGCTTTCATAACTGTTGTATTTTTCATAACTTGCTCCCCCTTGTTAACTTACTTTTTGTTGTTGATTCCGTTGCAACTCTTGTTTCATTGACTCGAATTTAATTAAGTACGCTTTCCAACGCTTATCATTTTCTTCTTGTATCTTTATTGCTACTTCACAGTTACAACCGTTTCGTTCAACTACACCTGGATAGGTTTCTTTAAAAATAATCCCTGTATCATGACATAGTACACACATACTTATTCCTCCTTAGAAACCAATATCTAAATTTAAAATCCTTTTATCTGTCGTTGTTTTAAACACGATTGTTTCATCTTTTGATACTCCATTTAACAACCTACTCGCTAGTTTCGGATCATACTTTTGAAACAGCTGTCCGCTTGCTAAATTTGATGTAGTAATCGTTGTTTTATTTGCTCCTTGTCTTCCATTAGCAACACCATAAAGTATTTTATGGACAAAATCGCTTGCTTCTCCGTTTCTATTCATAGAACCACTTTCAGCCCCTAAATCATCAATAACTAGAAAATCGGCTTCAACCATCAAGCTAATACAGTAATCCATCGTGTACTTCGACTCTTTGTTCCGAAATGAGTCTTGTATTAAACGAATTAATTTTTCTATCTCTACAAATAAACAACTTTTCATTTCCTTAAATGCATATTCATCATTAAGGGCTTCACCATCAGAGATTGTCCAATAATGTCTTACTAGTTCATATAACATTGCATAAGCTAAATGGCTTTTTCCTACACCTTGAATCCCTGCAATATAAACATTTAAGGTTTCACCTTTTTTGATACGCTCCAAAATCGCTATAGCTTTTTTCTTATTTGCTGTAGTCTCTCGGCAATCCGTTTCATATGATTCTAGCCTTGATTCTGTAATTGACTGATTTTCGATAACGCTATGTTTAAAAAGAAGATTCTTCTGTCGTTCTCTATTGATCTTCTTGTAGTAATTGTTTGCTTGCTGAAATAGGATTGAATCCTGCTGTTCTACTTTGCATCTTGGGCAATAAATCGAACCATCATTTTTATCAATCATCATTCTTACGGGCTTTACAGTTACTTGCCCGCCTTTGCTGAATGTATGATTTTCGCAATATTCATCCGCAAAATCTAATACTGCAAGTTTTTCAAATGATTTCTGCATTTTTTGCATTTCTGTTCACCTCGTTAAAATGGCATTTTCCCTTTAAATCCCGGAATATTACCGTATTGTTGTTGAGATTCCTTACTTGGTTTTTCATTTAAATAACTTTCGAATTTATTTCCAAATAATGTGATTGGCCTCAAGTATCCACACATTTCTGTATTGTTGATCCATTGTGAAGTCTTAGTATCAATTACTTGTTGGAAATGAGATAATTTGAACCCTTCTTTCCATCTTGCTTTGATTAGATCCTGTGTTTTCTTAGCGGTATATTTATAATTGGTTTTTGCTTTCATGTTGAGATAATCAACAATCTCTTGATACGGAATTGATTGAACGATGTCCTGAGATTTTTCAGGACTATATTCTTCTTTTATTTCTTTATCTAAATCTTTATCTAAATCTTTATCTATGTCCGTGACTATAACGTGACCTGTCCCGTGACTGTCCTGTGACATACCCAATTTCAACTGTTTTTGCTTCGCTCTTTGCTTTTGTTTGCGCAATCTATCTTGTTCTTTCATTTGTTCTAACTTATCTAAACTCTGATGTTTTCCCCAATTAACAACATTAATGTAATGATTTTCATCGATATGAATCATTCCAAATTTTTGAAATGTGCTTAGTGCCATCCGAACTGTATTCAATGGTCTATTAAAAATAGTTGCTAGCATATCTTCCGTATAAGGTATATTTTCATTTAGAAAGATGTACCCACTTGCATTTATCTTCCCTGCTTGAGCTAATAGCTTGACCCAAATTATTAGTAATGTGTCAGCTTCTGGCATACTCTCAATAATTCGGATTTTTTCATCTTCAAACATGGTAGTTGAAAGTTTGATCCATTTTACATTTACTTCAGACATTTTCCTTACCTCCTTATGCAAACCGCAATATGTGCTCGTCCACTTTTGATAATTCGCTGAATTTCATAATGTGGATAACCAATTTTGAAATACTTTTCGATCATTTTCTTTAATTCATCTTTGTTTTTTGCTAAATCCCAGAACTTATTAGGTAATAGCACTTGATATTCAATTAAATCCATGTACTATTTCCCTACTTTCCGTGATATACTTATAACATCTTATTTTTTTCAAAGGACCCACTGCCATGGGCCTTTTTATTTTGTTTCACATCACTCCAAGCCCATTGTTTTATTGGTTCATAAGTGATGTATCCTAACCAAGCACTGCATCCGATAAACATTGCGAATATAACTAACGATGTTGTATCTTCCATTAGATCACCTCCTTTTGTGATTCAAGCCAAGCTTCTAAATCTTTTTGCAAAAAAAGTAATTTACGCCCGTCTCTAATCACTGGAAACTGTGGATGATTTGCTAATTCATACATTCGACAAACTGCTATGTTTAAATAAGCTGCCGCTTCTTTCACTCTCATTACTTTATTTGGTTGTGCTTGTTGTTGGAATGCAGCTAATGCTGCTTGTATCTCCTCCCGAACTACTTCGCGAATTGATTCTTTAATGATTTGCTCAATGCTCATTTTTGCTACTCCTTTCAAATTATCTTTTTGTCCATCTCTGGGATAATCCCCCGTCTTGTTAGAATTTCATGGATGAACAATCTTCCTTTTTGCGTCCAACGAGTATTCATTTTCACTGATCTACTCCCATCGGAGTGGATTATATCTACTGTTTGCGATTTTGTATAACCTTTATTTTGATATTTCGAATAAAGTAGCCATTGTTTGTTCACTTTGTACTGTATTTTTTCGTCATTTAAGATTTTATTTAATCTAAAAGCTGATAATCCGTAATCCGCTGCAATCTGTGAGGCTGTGACTGTATCTTGCGATTGAAGAATCTGATCTAGAGGTATGTAATCTTTGATGCGTTTTCTGCAACCTGCTGTGTTAACATAAGATTTTTTTGTTCAGCAACCTGTCTAGCTTGTTGTTCCTGCTTTAATTGAGAAGCTAAACCGATAATTAAGTCTGGATCTTGAAGTAGTGCATTGATTGTATTCGGTGTCATGTATACCCCGTATTTTCTAATAGAAGGAAGTACTTCACTTGTTACCCACTTTTTAAATGCTTTTGCTTGTGGTTTACGTGATCGTAAGATTGATGAATACAATCCTGATTCGTTGATAACTGATAGTTTTTGCGACCCTTGAACGGTCTGTATATCTTGCAGACCCTTTTCATCCATATCTAATGTTCTTGTCATCGCGCTTGCTTCACTAAAACCTAAGATGTCGGATACATCTTTTGCTACAAACCAAACATTTTCATCTTGTACCACCGTTCGAACTTGTCCGAACTCTTTATTGTTGAAAACTTGTAATTGATTCATTTCCTTCTGCCTCCGTCCCCTTTTTTACTCTCGAAACGCGAGTTGGATTATAAAAAAAATTCTCTACAGATACACCAAAAAACTCCGCAATTCGCATAGCTATATTCCATCTAGGATTCTTCTTTCCTTTTTCAATTTCACAATAATAGTTAGAAGAAATATCTAGTTTTTTAGCTACTTCAAATTGCTTAAGACCTTTATTTTCGCGCAATTTGATTAACCATTCTCTTTTCATGTTTACCTCCGCTGTCGTTTGCTTGATTTCATTATACTCGCGTTTCGCGAATAAGTAAATATCTTTTTTATTTTTTTGAATAAAATAAATTCGCGTAGCGCGAAAAAAATATTGATTTTGTTCCGCGAAGTGTTATCTTTATTTGTAGGGAGGTTTTATATATGAACATAGGGGAACGTTTAAAGTATTTAAGGAACAAACAAAAATGGACTATGAAAGATATTTCTTCCAAATTAGGAATAGGAGACTCCACTTATAGCGGATACGAAACTAATTATAGAAAGCCAGATGCGGAAATGATTTGTAAATTAGCTGACTTGCATAATACAACAACTGATTATATTTTATGTAAGACTGACGATCCAGCGCTAGATAAAGCAACATCTTCTAATATTAAGGATTTCTTTGATAATCAAAAATTACATTGGGACGGAAAAGAATTATCTGAAGATGATGTAGAAAGCCTTAAAGATTTATTAGAAGTTGCGGTCAAGAGAATGCTTAAATAAAGAAAAAAAGGATTAGCAAGATGCTATTCCTTTTTTTAGTTGCAGTTTTTTTTGAAATGATTGTAATTCAATTTCATTCAACAATCCTCGTTTATGCAATTCTTCTAACACATAAACTATATCTGCATCTACATTTTCACTCCCCAATAATACTTGTATCATTTGTTTAACCTGTACTTCTACCCCTTTATTCATCACAATGATTTCCTCCCTATTTTAATTGGAATATTTTAGGCGGCTGGTTTTTTAATCGTTAGACATTAAACCAGCCTTTCCCAGAAAGTAGGAAAGACGTCGCTAAATTAATAGCAACGTCTTTCAAATTGAATATATGTAGTTATTTACTAAATTAATGTTATCAACTTATTTTTAGTGACCTCCAGGGTCAGACATCATGTATTGTAAAACTGGTTGATCTACAGATGCTTGCGCAACTTGTACATCCTCTTGAGTACTTGCAGCACCTGTTCCTATTCCTAATGTTAATAATACGCTTAATAATAAGTTATGCATTTAGTTCCACCTCGTCCTTTAATAGTTCTCTTTTTATGCCATTTGCATAGAATAAATTTCCTGTTCTTCCAAAATCAACCAAGGCTTCTTTTAAACCCATTATATCACCTTTGACTTTAGCACGCGAGGCTTTTTGATGAGGAGTAAGCCCCTTTCTTTCCAGTTCCACATACAATTTTTCACCTAACTCTTCATCTCCAAATTTCAATTGAAAATGCGCCTCTTCTCCAATATGTAAATATTCGTGTTCAATTTTATTTAAATTAAATCCATTATCAATATATACATGTGCCAATGTGGTTTTGAACGCTCGATATTTTTTAGATTGTTTACTAATTTTATTTTCTTCTAACACTTCAATAGATTTTAAAAGGTACTTTTCGGCAGTGTACATGCATTCATACTGGTAGGACTCCCCTAAGCAACAGTAGGCAGAGGCTTTTATTATTGGATAATCTAACTTCGAGTTGTTCGAATCGATTATATCCCAACATACTTTTCTTGCTTTTTCAACTTCGTCAGATAGTAGTTGAATAAACGCATCTCTTTCTTTATACTGCATTTCAAGGCATTCTCGAATGAATTTATTCTCAATTAAAGGTATTTGTTCTTTTGCTTTCTCTGAATAAGGAATGATAGCTCGGCAATTAGGAATGTCATACATTGCGAATCCGTATAACATTTTTACTAGTACCTGACAGTCTGCTAAATTAGAAAATTTTTGTTCATCAAGTGCTTTTTCTAATTCTCTTCCTGTTTTTTGGTTTAAATTTCGTTGATTATATAATTCGAAAATATTTAGATATTTCTTCAATGTCTTAGTATCTTTATGTTTCTCTAAGAGTTGAGAAATAATTTTGTATTCACCTTGGCCTTGACAATAGCAAAGTGCTTTTATAATGTTTAAATCCTTTTTACAAAGAAGAATAAACTTGTTAATCTCTTCTTTTCTAATTGAATAGTCTTCATATACATTAGATGCAACAGGGATAAAGTTTTCTAGTTTCATTTCATTTGTTTTACCTGATAAACCATCTTCAATCACACAACGATCTATGCCTGTTACCCTTGCTAATCCTCTAATTTTGATATCCTTACTTGCTCTCTCAGCTTCTAACTTCTTTATCAACCTTTCCACAATAACACTTCCCTTTCCTGAACACAGGACACCACCCTAAAAATTTCTCAAGTCGGAAACTGCATACGAGAAGGGAATATCTTATTTTTGTGTTATCCTTAGATGTGACTCGTATTGTAGCGAAGTGTTTCCTAAAATGGGTTAGGGAACGATTTTCAAGGTGTGTGTAGGAGCTCCCTTGAAAATACGCTCATATGGGTCTTTTTTCGTTCATTATAGTTATTTTTAATACTAACATGTTTTTTGAAAATTCGACAAAATATCCCGCAAACAATTGTTGAGAAAGTTTTTTATCGCTATAAATCAAGATTTTGGTACATATGCAATTTTGCATTTCATAAACCTATATGTATATATTACCACCAATCACCCAAAACCAAGAACGTAAGTTCTTGGTTTTGGCTTGTTTTTATTTACAAAAACAATCGAAATCAATATTTTGATTGTTTTACAATCAATTATAGTATGTTTAATACTTAAAGACTATACTCGAATTATGAAAGCGTTAGAATTGTTTGGTCAAAATTTAAAGAAACTTAGAAAGTCTAGGGATTTAACACAAGAACAACTCGGTCAACAACTAAACCTCAGTCGAAATCAGATAAATAATTATGAGAATGCAATGTTTGAACCGAGCATGGAAACACTTCTTCAAATCAGTTCTTTTTTTAATGTATCGTTAGACCTACTATGTAATGGTTATAACAACACAAATGACGTATTATTGCGTAACACTCTCGAAGAAGTTCAACAAACGTATGCGGCGTTAAAAGAACCTAAACGAGAGCGTTTTTGCAAACAACTCGTGTTTTATTCTAAAGTCTTAGCAGAGACTGACGAATTGTTATGATTTGATTGTAGAAGAAATCATTTCCAATTTCAAATTGTAAAATTCTCTTCCTTTTACAATTTAATCAAGAGAGCCGATGCTCTCTTTTTTTATGTAATAAAAAAAGAGCTGTTAGGCTCCTTCTATGTACTATATACCTGTTCCTGGTCCTAATCTTGCTTTCAAGCCACCAGGATCTGTAACTTTATGAGTGCCAGGGTCCATTGTGAATTCTCCCATATCCTTTCCCCTCCTATCTAATTCTATTAATATTTTACTATTATTCAACAAGAGCCGACAAACATATCCTATAACCGAATTTGTTTATATATGATAAAATGTATCCATCGCTGATATGTCCAACTATGTAATTTTCATAGCAGCAAAATTACAACTAGACTTTATACAACATGATTCAAAAAATGAAGGAGTGGTTTAAGTGAAAGGACATATTCGAAAAAGAGGAAATAAATATTGCATTATTATTGATATTGGACCAGATCCAGAGACAGGAAAAAGAAGACAGAAGTGGTTTTCTGGGTATAAGACGAAAAAAGAAGCACAGGCTGATGTAGCGAAGAAGATTACAGAGTTGAATGAAGGAACTTTTGTGGAGCCATCTAAACTTACCTTAAAAGAATATTTATTGGAATGGTTAGAAGTAAAAAAAATGAGTTTAGAAAACGGTACGTATATTTCTTATAAAGCCTATATAAATGCGTATATTATGCCAACTATTGGGATGGTTTCACTCCATAAATTAAATGCAATACACATTCAAAAATGCTATAAGGCGACAATAGATAAAGGGATCGGTAACAACTCCATTCTTCTTATGCATAAAATTTTAAAGAGCGCTCTCAATTTAGCGGTAAAACAAAATGTTATTACAAAAAACCCAGCTAACTTTGCTGAAATACCAAAAAAAGAAAAATCCTCTATCCAGCCCTGGACAGAGGAAGAAGTAAAGAGTTTTTTATTTCATTCACAAGATTCACGATACCATATCGGCTATGTCATTGCAATTACTACAGGGATGCGTTTAGGAGAAGTTCTTGGTTTACGATGGCAAGATGTTGATTTTAAAAACAGCACTGTTACAATCAATCAGACTATTGGTTTTGATAACAAAGTTAAATTAACTGCAAAAAACAAATCATCCAAGCGTACGATTCCCGTTCCAGCAAAAACTATAGAAGCTCTAAAAAAATACCGAACACAAGTGAATAAGGAAAAATTACGCTTAGGCTCTGCTTATAGCGATTTAGATTTAATTAATTGCAATGAAGTGGGAGAAGTTTTGAAGAGATGTACTTTTAGATCTCATTTCAAGAAAATTATTAAAAAAGCGGGCGTAAAAGAAATAAGGTTTCATGATGTAAGACACACACATGCAACCTTATTATTAAAACAAGGAGTCAATCCCAAAATTATAAGCGAAAGATTAGGTCATACAGACATTTCGATGACCTTGAGGATTTATTCACACATATTACCAAACATGCAAAAAGAAGCCGTTGAAAACTTCGGCAAAAGTATCTTTGGATAATCAACGTTTGCAAAATGTTTGCAAACAAGCAAATCAGACTAGATAAACCTTGATATATCAAGGGATATTGACTTTAATCTACTATACTCATAGTATAATAATCATAATAACAAAGGACTGTTCGTATATATAAAATGAGTCGTTAAGCAAACTGACTCACAAGAACTGTCATGCTTTTTAGGAGAGGAGTATATTATGCTACAACATCTGTTTCCAAAACTGCGATTTGCACTCGTTGCAGTCGTTTTACTATGGATTAAAACATATATTGTGTACAAGCTAGCATTTGATATTAAAATTGATAATTTCTTTGAAGAATTCATGCTTTTTATTAATCCACTAGCTGCGTTACTTTTATTTTTCGGCTTAGCTTTACTTGCATCTAAGTACCGAAACCGAATTATAATTGGAATCAGTTTTATACTGTCATTTATTTTATTTGGAAACGCAATGTTTTATGGGTTCTATAACGATTTCGTTACTTTCCCGGTTTTATTCCAAACAAACAATATGGCTGATTTAGGGACAAGTATAAAAGAACTCTTTACGTACAAAACATTACTTTTATTTGCAGATGCAATTATTTTAATGTTTATTTCGCGTAAATTCCCATCATTTGGCGACAAAACACCACTTTCCCGCTCAGAGAAGCGAACTTTCTTTAGCGGTGTAACAGCTTTATTAGCACTACAAATTGTTGTATCAGTTATTTATAAACCACAAATGTTCTCGCGCTCATTTGACCGTCAAACTGTCGTAAAGAATTTAGGTTTATACACATATCATCTATTTGATATTACACTTCAATCCAAGTCTTCAGCTGAGCGTGTATTTGCAAGTGGGGATGGATTTTCTGAAATCAAAAACTATACAGACTCAAAAGACAAACAAGTTGATAAAAACTTATTTGGAGCTGCAAAAGGTAAAAATGTAATTTTAATTTCAATGGAATCTACACAAAGCTTTGTTATTAATAAAAAAATAAATGGAAAAGAAATTACCCCATTTTTAAATGAATTTATTAAGGATAGTTTCTATTTCGATAACTTCTATCATCAAACTGGACAAGGCAAAACTTCTGATGCTGAATTTATCGTTGAAAACTCACTTTATCCGCTAGATCGTGGTTCTGTATTCTTTACTCATGCAACAAACGAATACACAGCGACACCAGAACAATTAAAGAAATACGGATATTCTTCTGCCGTCTTCCATTCAAATGATAAAACGTTTTGGAATCGGGATGTAATGTATCCTGCGCTTGGATATGATCGTTACTTTAATTTAAATGATTACGCAGGAACGGAACAAATGTCTGTCGGTTGGGGATTAAAAGATAAACAGTTCTTTGAACAATCTATTCCAAAGTTAAAATCTTTACCGCAACCGTTCTATACAAAATTTATTACATTAACAAATCATTTTCCGTTTCTTCTAAATCCGGAAGACCAATATGTTGATGAATTCAACTCAGAAAGTGGTGTTGTAAACCGCTACTTCCCAACTGTTCGTTACACAGATGAAGCTCTTAAATTATTTATTAAACAATTAAAAGAAGAAGGACTGTATGATAATTCCGTTATTGTCATTTATGGTGATCATTATGGTATTTCCGAAAACCATAACGCAGCTATGGCACAGTTCCTAGGAAAAGATACTATTACACCATTCGATTCTATGCAATTACAACGAGTTCCTCTTATTATTCATGTGCCTGGTCAAGAAGGAAAAGTTGTTTCTAAAGTATCTGGTCAAATTGATATTAAACCAACGCTCCTTCATTTACTTGGTATTAAAACAAATAAATCCGTTGAATTTGGAACTGACTTATTTATTAAAGAAAAAGACCCGCTTATGGTAATGCGTGATGGTAGCTTTGTTTCTGAAGAGTATGTTTATACAAAAAATATGTGCTACAAAAGAAGTACGGGTGAAGAAGCTGATATGACGCTATGTCAGCCGTATATTGAAAAAGCAAAAACAGAATTAAAACTCTCCGATAAATTAATTTATGGAGATTTATTACGTTTCGATCCTAATAATCAATATAAAACTGGAACGATGACAACGAAATTTGAATAGTAAAGGAAGCAACTTTATACAAGTTGCTTCCTCTTTTTATTTTCACTTAATTTTTAAATCATCCTTCTATGAAATCTTTCACAAATTGGTAATTTCTTTCGTATGAGGAATAAATTTATGGTATGATAAAATAAGTAAACTTTCATACACTAATTAAGAATTTATTACAGAAAGCAAGGGATCAGATTTTGTATAGAGCAGCTATTCCAAACTTATTTACGCTCGGAAATTTATATAGCGGATTTTTATCAATCGGCTATGCATCTTTAGGATATTATAAATCAGCTGCTATTTTAGTACTTATCGGGATGATGTTAGATAGTCTTGATGGTCGTGTTGCTCGTTTATTACGTGTTGATTCACAAATGGGAAAAGAGCTCGACTCGCTTGCAGATGTCGTAACATTTGGTGCAGCACCTGCTGTTTTAATGTATTACACATCTTTCTCAAACTACGGAATCATCGGATTATACATAGCGGGATTATTCCCTCTTTTCGGAGCATATCGTTTAGCACGATTTAATGTAACACCATCTTCTACTTCAATGAAATATTTCACTGGAGTACCGATTACAGCAGCGGGAGGGCTTGTTGCTTTCTTAACATTATTTTCACATACCATTCCAAAAATCGTTCTTATTACCGTATTTGTAACGTTCGCATTTTTAATGGTGAGCCGCATTCGTATCCCAAGTTTAAAAGATGTACCAATTCCACGATATAGCATCATTATTACACTATTTTTAGTTGGAATCATTATTACAATGTATCAAACAGGATTTGGCAATTTTTCTGTTTTCTTATTCATTGCCATTCCACTATATATTTTGTACATGTTATCTCAATTCATTAGACAAAGACCGTCTAAAAAAGCGAATAAAGAAAAATAAGAAAACCTTCCGAGTCCGGAAGGTTTCTTTTTATTTTGTGACTAATACCTTTTGATTTACAGGTGTTACTGGCTCTTCGCCGTTTAATACAGCTAAAATATTTCTGACAGCCATTTCAGCCATCGCATCACGAGTTTCAAACGTTGCATTCCCTACGTGTGGAGCAAGTACTACATTCTTTAACTCTTTTAGCTCTTCTGTAATTTTCGGTTCAAATTCAAACACATCAAGAGCTGCCCCTTCAATTTCATTCGTTTTTAATGCATAAGCAAGTGCTGCTTCATTCATAATTGGTCCACGTGAAGCATTTACAATATACGCTGTTTTCTTCATCATTTTAAACTGCTCTTCATCAATCATATGATGTAATTTCGGATTATAAGCACAGTTAATTGTAATAAAATCTGCTGTTTGTAATAATTTTTCCAACGTCACATACGTTGCTCCCAGTTCACTTTCAGCTTCAAACTTACGATTTGGCCCTGTATATAAAACATCCATTCCAAATGCTTTCGCACGTTTTGCAACAGCCTTCCCGATTTCTCCAAGACCAATAATTCCGATTGTCTTACCGTGGACTTCTCGTCCTAAGAAAAATAACGGTGCCCATCCGTTAAATCCAGTCGTACGACATAACATATCCCCTTCAGGAATTCTACGCGCCGCTGCTAAAAGAAGTGCAAATGTTAATTCGGCAGTCGCTTCCGTTGATACTTTCGGTGTATTCGTAACTGCAATTCCTTTTTCACCCGCATACGTGTAATCAATATTGTCGTAACCAGCACCATAGTTTGCAACAATCTTTAAATGAGACGCTGCATCAATAACTTCTTTTGGCACCTTTGTCGAAAGTAAACTTAACAATGCATCTTTATCTTTTACAAGCTCTGTTAATTCATCTATAGAAATTAACTCCTCTTTATCGTACATTTCTACATCATGATCTTTTAATAGTTCTAATCCAATTTCCGGAATTTTTCCCGCTACTAATATTTTTGCCACTACTAACACCTCTTCTATAGAAAATAAGATATCTCTTATATTTCATTGTAAGAAATCCACATATAAAAACCAAGGAATTTGATTATAGTTTTGAAAATCGACACTTTTCCATGAAAAAAGAGGAGATGCAACTCTCCCCTCTTCTTACGCTTTTTCCTGCGATTCTTTTCCGAGCTTCACATCAATAGTTCCTTCTGCAACCGTATCGCTAATTTGCTCCTCAATAACCGATTGAGATGCAGCATTCGTTTCAGAAGTATAAGCTTGTTGCTGTGCAACTTGTACATTTTGTTTATTTTGTTGTTTCGCCATTTCTTACCCTCCTTTTCATTCTTTCTTATTTTGAACAAAAAGGGTGGTTTTCATCAAAAAATTGCGTTTCATTTTGAATTTGTTACTTCTTCTTCAAGCGACCTCATTACTCTTGCTCGCTTCGTAAATGTTGCAATCTGAGTAACACCGTGCGCTCGTAATGTTTGTACATTCTCTTGTACATAGTTCCCTAAATCATTTGGATAATGGGCATCCGAAGAAATCGTAATTGGAACACCATACTTAGCTAATACTTGTAAATATAGTGGACTTGGGCACATTTCACGAACAGGATAACGATAGTACAATCCTGCATTTATTTCTGTTGCCGTATTCATTTCTACTAACGCACAGGCAATTTCCTTATAATAAGAAAGCTGTTCATTCTCATCCAATCGATAATTAAATACCTTTATATTATCTAGATGAGCGATAATATCAAATAACTCGGTACGAATCGCACTCTCAACTGTTTTAAAAAACGTATCGTATAATGCGCGTAGGTCATGCACCTCAAAATATTCTTTCGTATCTGGATTATCAAATCCCCAGCCATTTAGAAAATGAACGGAGCCAATTACATAATCAAAGTCTCCTAGCGCTAATAATTCTTTTAACTCTCCTTCACAACCAATAAAATAATCCGCTTCAATTCCAAGTTTAAGTGTGACACCTCTTTTACTCCATCGTTCTTTCGCCTCTTCAATTGCCTTTGTAAAATCATACAGTGAAACTATCCTTACTTGATCTAACCATTCTTTCTGTATACGACCGAGCTTAGAATCACTAATATCTACATATTTTTCATAATATCCTTTCGCTTCATGAAAACGATATAGATGATCAACAATTCCCACTTCTTTTATTCCTTTTCGCACAGCTTCTTCTAAATATAGATCTATCCATTCTGTTGTAAATGGCCCTTCCTTCACACGTTTTTGCAAACGCTCTTGTGTTTTCATAAGCCAATCCATAGAATGCCTTTCTTGAAGCGGTTCATAACATTCCAACGCTTCATTTATTTTAGCAAGCCATCCTATTGAATACGGTCCTTCTTCTAAGTGAAGATGATAATCTACTTTCATATACATTCCCCCTTATAATGTATCTATTTCCCTTCTATCCCCAACTCTCGAAAGCTTTCCATTTCGTTCTTTCACCTCTCGCATGACATCTTCCAATGCGATATTTTTTTCAGCTAATAAAACGAAACAGTGATAAAATACATCAACCATTTCTTTCACTACTTCTTCTTTATCATTATTTTTACATGCGATAATTACTTCAGCACACTCTTCACCAATTTTCTTTAAAATTTTATCTTCTCCTTTTGAAAATAAATAATTTGTATACGATTCAGGAAGTGGGCTTTCCTTTCGTTCTTCAATTGTTTTATACAGCAACTTAAAGGCATTTTCCATATGTATCCCCCTATATAATTTGATAGTGAAAACATGTCTTCTCCCCCGTATGACAAGCAGGTCCTACTTGTTTCACATTCACAACAATTGAATCTTGATCACAATCTAAGTATAGAGATTGCACATATTGAACATTCCCTGATGTTTCTCCCTTATTCCATAACGACTGCCTCGAACGAGAGTAAAACCATGTTCTTTTCGTCTCTAACGTTTTTTCATATGCTTCTTCATTCATATAAGCTAGCATTAAAACTTCTTTCGTACCTTCTTCGATGACAATTGCCGGTATTAATCCTTTTGAAAAATTAGGTTTCATAACCGCACCTCAACATTTGCATCTCTTAATTTTCGCTTTACACTCTGCACTGTCGCCTCACCATAATGAAAGATGGATGCCGCTAATGCTGCATCAACTGTTGTCTTTTGAAAAACTTCTATAATGTGATCCGTATGACCACAGCCTCCTGATGCGATGACTGGAATGGAAACACTTTTTGAAATTTCTTCTGTTAAACGAAGATCATATCCACTTTTCGTTCCATCTGCATCCATACTCGTTAACAAAATTTCACCCGCCCCGAGCTTAACAACACGCTTCGCCCATTCTATGGCATCCATTCCTGTGTCAACTCTTCCGCCGTTGACGTATACGTTCCATTTATCTTCTGCTACTTTTCTAGCGTCAATTGCCACGACAATACATTGTGATCCAAAGTGTTCTGCGCCCTCTTCGATTAGCTTCGGATTTCGCACTGCCGCTGAGTTTATTGAAACTTTGTCTGCTCCAGCTCTTAGTAAATTGTACATATCTTTCACACTTGAAATCCCCCCGCCAACCGTAAGAGGAATAAATACTTTAGCTGCTGTTTTTTCTACAACATCTATAATCGTTTTTCTTCCTTCATGAGTCGCTGTAATATCTAAAAATACGATTTCATCTGCCCCTGCCACGTTATATGCTTCAGCTATTTCAACCGGATCACCGACATCTTGTAATCCTATAAAATTTACACCCTTTACGACTCGCCCTTCTTTCACATCTAGACATGGAATAATTCGTTTCGCTAACATAACTTCGTTACCTGTAACACTTCTTCTAAATCAATCGTTTTCTCGTAAAGCGCCTTTCCAATTATGACACCATATATATTCATATCATTTAACTTTTTCACATCTTGAATAGATGCCACTCCTCCAGAGGCAATGAGACGAATGCCCACACTTTTTTGAAGTAACGCCAATTGTTCAAAATTTGGCCCTGCAAGCGTCCCGTCTTTCGAAATGTCTGTAAACACAATCATTTGAACATCTAAACTTTCCATTTGTTTCGCTAAACTAATATAAGAAATTTCAGACAGATCAAGCCAACCTCTCGTTGCTACGAAGCCATTTTTCGCATCAATTCCAACAATGATTTTCTCTTTATATAGACGAACTGCTTCCTCTAAAAATGACTTATCATAAAGAGCTGCTGTTCCTAAAATCACTTTTTCTACACCTACTGACAATAACTTCTCCACCGCTACAAGTGAACGAATTCCTCCTCCCACTTGCACAGGAATACGTACCGCCTTACAGATTTTTTCAATGACGGGCAAATTTAACGACTCGCCAGCAATTGCACCGTCTAAATCAACAATGTGTAGTATTTCCGCTCCAAGCTTTTCAAATATGATTGCCTGCGCTACCGGATCTTCATTCATCACCGTTTCTTTACTAAACTCTCCTTGATAAAGTCTAACGCATCGTCCTTCTTTTAAATCGATAGCTGGGAAGATTTCCATGCTTCTACCACCCCTTGAAAATTTTTTAATATTTGCATGCCAATTTCACCACTTTTTTCTGGATGAAACTGTGCACCAAATACATTTCCTTTCGCTACAAACCCTGGTACTTGCATTCCATAATCACTTACTCCGCATACAATTTCATCTGGACAATCCGCGTAATATGAGTGAACATAATAAACGAAAGAACCATCCACTAATCCATTCCAAAGCGGAAATTCTCTTTCCTTCCTTAATTCATTCCATCCCATATGAGGAATTTTATACGAAACTTTTAACTTACGAATTTCCCCTGGTAGTAAACCTAACCCGCTACAATCTTTTAGTTCCTCACTTCGTTCAAATAAAAGCTGCATGCCCAAACATATACCGAGGAGAGGTTTTCCTATATCACAAACCTCTTTTAGTACACACACTAAATCTCTTTCTTCTAATACGTCCATCGCTTTCGGAAATGCACCTACTCCCGGTAAAATCACGCCATCGCTTCTCAATATCTCTTCTTTATCACTCGTTACAATGTACTCTGCCCCAATATATTTTAATGCTTGCTCTACACTGCGAATATTCCCCATTCCATAATCTATAATGGCAATCAATTACAACATCCCTTTCGTTGAATTTACACCAGTAATGTTGGCATTTTTTTCGACCGCTTCTCTAAGCGCTCTACCAAAAGCTTTAAATACTGCTTCAATTTTGTGATGCGTATTACTTCCGTATAGAACGCGCGCATGTAATGTAATATTGGCAGCATGTGCAACTGCTCTAAAAAATTCTTCCGTCAATTCTGTATCAAAATCCCCAAGCTTCGGATTTGTTAATTCCCCTTGAAATACACAATATGAGCGTCCACTTATATCAATTGCGACAAATCCTAAAGATTCATCCATCGGTACATACGCAGAACCGTAACGATTAATTCCCTCTTTGTTTTGCAATGCTTCTTTCAAGCAATTTCCGAGTACAATTCCAACATCTTCAACGGTGTGATGTGCATCGACAAATGCATCCCCTTCTGCTTCAACTTGCAATCCAAATCTTCCATGTCTAGCAAATAAAGTAAGCATATGATCGAAAAAACCAACCCCTGTTTGAATAGATACATTTGTACTTTCATCAAGCTGCAAATTTAATTTAATTTTTGTTTCTGTCGTCTCACGTACTTGACTGGACTGACGCATTATTTTTCCTCCTCAAACCTTATTTGGATTGCTCTCGCATGTGCATGTAACCCTTCTTTATTTGCAAGCTCTACAATGTGATGCTGTACATTTTTTAATGCTTCCTCCGTATAAGAAATAAAACTTGATTTTTTCACGAAATCATCGACTGATAACGGAGAAAAAAATCTTGCCGTTCCGCTCGTTGGTAATACATGATTCGGTCCCGCTAAATAATCCCCGAGCGGTTCAGGTGCATATGACCCAAGGAAAATAGAACCTGCATGTTTCACATAATCTAGAGCATTCATCGGTTCTTTTATATGTAACTCTAAATGTTCTGGAGCAATTTCATTTGATAACTTTAGTGCCTCCTCTAAAGAAGGAACGATAAAGATGGCTCCATTTCTATTTATTGATTCACGTGCAATTTCACTTCTTGGTAACATTTCTAACTGTCTTTCTATCTCTTTTTCTACTTCTTTAGCTAGTTCCATATTCGTTGTAATACAAATTGCCGTTGCTCTCTCATCATGCTCTGCTTGCGATAATAAATCCGCTGCGATATATTTTGCATTACCTGTTTCATCCGCGACAACTACAATTTCTGATGGACCAGCAATCATATCGATATTTACTATTCCGTATACTTCTCGCTTCGCTAGAGCGACATACAAATTTCCCGGTCCAACTATTTTATCCACTTTCGGAATCGATTCCGTCCCGTATGCTAAAGCAGCAATTGCTTGCGCGCCACCTATCGTATAAATTTCATCTACTCCCGCAAGATTTGCAGCAGCTAATATATGCGGATCAATTCCTCCTTTCCTCGGCGGTGTTACCATTACAATCTTTTTCACACCTGCGAGTTTCGCCGGCAATACATTCATTAATACTGAAGAAGGATATGAGGCTGTCCCACCCGGTACATATACACCTACATTTTCTAACGGCCGAATGAGTTGCCCTCTAATTATGCCTTTACTTTCACAATCAAATATTGAGTGCTTCTTTTGCTTTTCGTGATACGAAACAATGTTTTTCTTCGCCTCTTTTAAAGCTTCTAAAAATGAATTCGTTACAAACATACTCGCTTGCTGTATTTCTTCTTCACTTACACGAAAATCTTTCATCTCTACACCATCAAACTTTTTTGTATAGAAAGATAAAGCTTCGTCTTTCCCTTCCCTTACATTTCTAATGATTTCTCTTACACTTCTTTGAACAGTTTCTTCTATTATATTAGCGTTTTCTCTTAGCACTTTTACTTTAGATAATGCCTCCTTAAAGTCTTCATAAATGATTTTCATTTTAAGTCCTCCTATTTCCCTGATAAGATTTCTTGCTCCATCATATTTATAATACTGAATATTTCGTCTTTTTTAGTTTTTAAGGCTGCCTTATTTACAATCATCCGAGCCGATATAAAGTACATTTCCTCAAATACAATAAGTCCATTCTCTTGTAATGTTTTTCCTGTTTCAACAATATCTACAATCGCATCTGCCAATCCAAGAAGAGGAGCGATTTCTACAGAACCTTCTATTTTAATAATTTCTACATCCTCTCCCTTATCATGAAAATAAGTAGAAGTAATATGCGGGTATTTCGTAGCAATTCTTTTCTTCCGGTAACTCTTCGGATTATACGTAGGAATAGAAGCAACACAAAACTTACAAATCCCCACTCCTAAATCCAGCATTTCATAAATATCTTTCTCGTTTTCCATTAAAATATCTTTTCCAACGATGCCAATATCAGCTACCCCATGTTCTACATAAGTAGCAACATCAACCGCTTTTACTAAAATAAATGAAACATTTGTATTTTTACTTTGAAATACAAGCTTTCGACCTTTATTTTTGAGCTCGGAACAATCAATTCCAATCTGCTCAAAAAGTGGAATGACATGTTTTTCTAATCTTCCTTTCGTTAACGCAATTTGAATGTTACGCATGAAGCCTCTCCTTCTTTCTGGACTACCCATTTCTCATTCCATACATATTCCACTAAGTATTCATTCTTTGCCTCAACGACCGTTCCTATTTTATTTTTTCTTGCGAATTGAAAGGTATCGCTTAAATTAGAGAATAGAGATAACCAAGCATTTTTCCCATCCTTTCGAAGTAAATTTCGTAGCCTTTCTGCTTCCGCTAATCTATTTAACTCATAATGAATCACAATATCAATTTGATTTCGTTCATATGGTTCTTGCTGCTCTTGCAGCGCCTTCACAATTTGATTTACTTGTACCGCGAGTCCAACAGCTGGCAGCATTTCTCCAAAATTGCCAATTAGCTCATCGTATCTTCCGCCACTAACGATTTCTTCTCCAATTTCATATATATATCCTTTGAAAATAACACCCGTATAGTAATCTAAGTGTTGAATCATGCCCAAATCAATTGATATGTAAGAACCATATCCTAACGTTTCAATTGTTTCATACATTTCTTTTATTCTTGCAATTGCCATTTTCATTTCATTACTTGAAGCAAGCTTTTCTGCTTCCTCAATAACTTCTAAATTTCCAAATAGCCTTGGCAATTTCTCAAGTAACCTTACTGTCTCATCGCATCGATTTAATTTCTTTTCTCCGATAAAATTTGAGAGGGCTGCATAATTTTTACTTTCTATATACGTTCTAAGTACCCTTTCTTCTTCATCATGGATGGAGAGTTTTTTTACAATACATTTATATAACTGTACTTGCCCAATCTCAATTGTAAAAGATTGCACCTTCAACTTTTGAAGTGCTTGAATGACACTTATTACACATTCAATTTCAGCTCTTACATTATCAATCCCGATAACTTCAATACCACTTTGTACGATTTCATTATATTTTCCAGAATGGGATTCATTCGCTCGAAATACATTCCCGCTATACGTCACTTTAAGTGGCGTATCCCATCTCTGTGTTCCAATAACTCTCGCTAAAGGAATTGTCATATCTGGACGTAAAACGATAATCCTTCCCTTTTCATCAAAAAATTTATACATCTTCTCTTCATCTATCGGTCTATTTTGAAATGCAAAAACGTCATAAAATTCAATTGTAGGTGTTCTTATTTCTTCATAACCTCTCTCTAAAAAAGTAAGCCTTAATTTTTGTTCTACTTCTTCAATTAACGTACATTCTTCGAATAAATAATCTCTCGTTCCATTCGGGTTCGCCCGTTTCCATTTTGTCATCTAAATTTTCACACCTTTCCCCTTCTAATGTATGCCTATTTCATTCCCCTAAGCCGAAAATAAAAAGAGCCTTGTAGACAAAATACCTACAAGGCTCTTCAGTAGAGTGTAGGTACAACGGGAATAACCCTTGTACCTACACGTTTTCACGCTAGGTTCAAGGGTTTCATGTATGATGATGTAGTTGTGTAAGCATTGTAATAGATTTTATTTTATTCATAATACTTACTCCCTTTCTCCTCTGATTTTCACATAGTATATAACAGTTAATTTTGAATGTAAATACATTTTTAATATTCCGTCACTTTCTTTAATGTAAAGCCACTTTTCTTTCATACTCTTTTATTTCTTGTTCATATTGCATTGTAATACTAATTTCATCTAAACCATTTAATAACTTCTCTTTCCACATTTTCTCGATTGTAAAATGGAATCTATGCGTATTCGTTGTCATTATTTCATTTTCTAAATCAACTATGATTTGTTCTCTCGCATCTGTTTTAGCAAGTTGTTCACGCATATCTTTATCCATTACAATCGGTAACATGCCATTTTTCATACAATTCATATAAAAGATATCGGCAAATCCTCCAGCGATAATAACGCGGAAACCATAATCAGCAAGTGCCCATGGAGCATGTTCTCTTGACGAGCCACATCCAAAATTATCGCCTGTGATTAATATACTGGCTCCTTTTCTTTCTTGTGCATTAAGCGGGAAATTAGGGTTTTCTTGGCGATTATTATCATATCGCCACTCATCAAATAAAAACTTCCCAAACCCAGTTCTTTCAATTCTCTTTAAATATTGCTTCGGAATAATTTGATCTGTATCAATGTTATCATTCATCAGTACTGCGGCAGTACCTTTATGAATACGAAATGGCTCCATCATAACTCTCCTTTCTAATATCAACAAAATGACCATATAACGCAGCCGCTGCCGCCATTGCAGGGCTAACTAAATGCGTTCGTGCTCCCTTTCCTTGTCTTCCTTCAAAATTGCGATTTGACGTAGAGGCACAATGTTCCCCTTCAGGCACTTGATCTGGATTCATACCTAGACACATTGAGCATCCGGGCTCTCTCCATTCAAATCCAGCTTCTTCAAATATGCGATGTAATCCTTTATGCATCGCTGCTTCTCTTACCCTTTGAGATCCAGGTACAACAAGTGCTCGCACACCTTCTTTTACTTTTTTACCTTTCACGACAGATGCAGCAATTTCTAAGTCAGAAAGCCTGGAATTTGTACAAGATCCAATGAAAACATGTTGAACTGGAATTTCATACGTACTTTGTCCGGGACTCAATCCCATATAAGAAAACGCTCTTTCGTCATTTGCATCATGCTTTTCTGGCAATTTCTCATCGATCCGAACACCCATACTAGGATTTGTTCCCCACGTAACGTACGGTGCTAAATCCGTAACATCTACTAGAATATGTAAATCATAAACTGCATCTAAATCTGTATAAAGTTCTGACCATTTTTTCTTAATAGATTCATAGTCTTTCGGTGCATATTTACGCCCTTTTACGTAAGCAACCGTTTTTTCATCTGGTGCAATAATGCCAGCCTTTGCTCCCCCTTCAATTGCCATATTGCAAAGCGTCATCCTCTCTTCCATATCCATAGCATGAATGGCCTCTCCGTAAAATTCCATTACGTAACCTGTTCCAACTGCTACTCCGTACTTTGAAAGAAGGTGTAAAATAATATCTTTCGCATAAACACCTTGCGGTAACTTTCCTTTTAACTCAATGCCCATTGCTTTCGGCTTTCGTTGCCATAACGTTTGCGTCGCCAATACATGTTCCACTTCACTCGTACCAATACCAAACGCTAGTGCGCCAAAAGCACCGTGTGTTGCTGTATGACTATCACCACAAACAATCGTTTTTCCTGGCTGTGTGAGTCCAAGTTCTGGTCCTATTACATGAACGATCCCTTGCTCTTCATCTCCGATATCCGCTAATGGCACCTGAAATTGTTTACAGTTTTCCCGAAGTGTATCTAGTTGCTGCTTCGCAATGCGGTCGGTAATATTCCAAACATCTTTCGTTGGAATATTATGATCCATCGTTGCAAATGTTAAATCTGGTCTGCGGACTGTTCGATTTGTAAGCCGCAAGCCTTCAAAGGCTTGCGGTGACGTTACTTCATGAACAAGATGTAGATCGATATATAATAAATCCAATCCATTTTCATTAGTCGCAACTACATGTCTTTCCCAAAGCTTATCTAGTAACCTTTTCCCCATTATCTTCCTCTCCCTACTAACGCTTGCTCTTCCATTTCTTGAATAACTGCCTTTGTAAATGAAGTTGTCGTTTCAGTCCCCCCGATATCTGCTGTACATTTTCCTGATTTAAGGACTGCAGAAACTGCTTCTTCAATTGCATATCCTTCTCTCGTTAATCCGAACGATTGCCCAAGCATCATTGCAACAGAACGCATCATCGCAATTGGATTCGCCTTATTTTTCCCCGCAATATCCGGTGCTGATCCGTGAATAGGCTCGTATAATGAAGGCCCCTTTTCAGCGTGACTTGCTGATGGAAGCATTCCTAATGATCCAGCTAATACTGAAGCCTCATCACTTAAAATATCACCAAATAAATTTTCCGTTACAATAACGTCAAATCTTCCTGGATTCCGAATTAATTCCATAGCTGCTGCATCTACTAAAATGTGTTCTACTTCCACATTTGGGTAGCGAAGTGCTACTTCTTCTGTCACAGTTCTCCATAATTTACTAGACTCTAAAACATTCGCTTTATCAATAGATGTTACTTTTTTCTTCCGCTTATTCGCTAATTGAAAAGCATACGAAACGATACGTTCAATTTCATGGCGATGATACGTAAGTGTATCTGTCGCCACTTCTTCCGTTCGCTCTTTCGGATAAGAAAAATAAATTCCGCCTGTTAATTCACGAACGACAACGAAATCAATTTCATCAGCGTTTTTTAATGGTGATAAATGTGCAGTTGCACTTTCTACCGTTACAGGGCGAACATTCGCAAATACACCGAGTCCTTTTCTTAATGCTAATAATCCTTTCTCAGGCCTTTCTTTCGCACTATCCCACCTTGGTCCACCTACTGCTCCAAGTAAAACCGCATCACTCGCTAAACAGGCGGCAAGTGTTCGCTGTGGTAATGGTTGCCCAGTTAAATCGATAGCAACACCACCAAAGTACTCATCTTGCAAATGAAAATGATGTCCATATAGCCTTTTTACCATATGCAATACTTCCTTCGCACTTTCCATTACTTCTGGACCAACACCATCACCAGCTAAACAAACGATACGTTTTTCCATTTTTAACACTCCTTTTAACTGAATTTTCAGAACTTTAATTTGATAGGTGAGGAAAGCTTCTCTCACCTATCAAATATTTATTTCACAAGCGCTATAAGAGATTTTAATTTCCCTGCTGCATGGACATAAGCTCTCGCCGACGCTTCCAATACGTCTTGCGCAACTCCGAAACCTGATATTTGGTGACTACCTTCTTTTAATTCAACATGAACGTGAGCAAGTGCATCTTGACCTTGTGTAATAGATTGTATGCGATAATCTGCCAATTCACATTCTAATTCTAAAATTCTTTGAATCGCATTGTATATCGCTTCAATACTACCAGAACCAGTGGCTGCATCTTCATATACATTTCCTTCCTCATCCTTCAGCACAACTGTTGCGCATTGTGTACTATTTGATACGAAATGCACTTGTAATTGCGTAATGTTATATTGCTGAGCTGCAAATGCTGCTTCACCAAGCATAAGTGCGCGTAAATCTTCTTCAGTAATTTCCTTTTTACGATCAGCCAATTTTTTAAATGCTTCGAATGCCGCATCTCGCTCTTCATTTGTAAATTCATAACCAAGCTCTTTCATTTTTTCCGTAAACGCATGACGGCCAGAATGTTTCCCAAGTACAAAGAGATTTTGAGATTCTCCTATAAGCGCTGGTTCGATAATTTCATAAGTTGTTACTTCTTTTAGAACCCCATCTTGGTGGATGCCTGATTCATGAGCAAATGCATTCGCTCCAACGATTGCTTTATTTTTCGGTACAACCATACCCGTTAACCTGCTTACTAATGTACTCGTTGCCTTAATCTCTTTTAAAGTCATCGAAGGTTCTGCTTTATAAAAATCTTTTCTAATATGAAGAGCAACCGCAACTTCTTCTAACGCTGCATTCCCTGCTCTTTCTCCAATGCCATTAATCGTTCCTTCTACTTGCAATGCTCCGCCTTCAACCGCAGCTAACGAATTTGCTACTGCCATACCAAGATCGTCGTGACAATGACAAGAAAAAATCGCTTTTTCATATGATGGAACGGATTCTTGTAAGTATTTAAAAAGAGAATAATATTCTTCCGGATTCGTATATCCAACTGTATCCGGAATATTAATTACATTCGCTCCTGCGCGAATCGCAGTTTCTACTGCTTCAGCTAAAAATGCTCTCGATGTTCTTGTCGCATCTTCTGCAGAAAATTGTACTGTCGGAAATAATGATTTTCCAAGCGTAACCGAACGATGAATACTATTTAACACATCTTCTTTTGACATACAAAGTTTATATTTCATATGAATATCACTCGTAGCTAGAAATACGTGTAGACGAGGAGATACAGCACCTTTCACAGCTTCATATGCTCTTCGAATGTCACTTTCTTTCGCTCTAGCTAAACTCATAACCGTAGCATTTTGAATTGTATTCGCGATGCGTTTTACCGATTGGAAGTCACCTTCGGAAGCTGCCGCGAATCCAGCTTCCATTACATGAATACCAAGCCTCTCTAATTGCCTAGCAATTTGTAACTTCTCTTGTTCATTTAAATTTACTCCTGGTGATTGTTCGCCATCACGAAGCGTTGTATCCATGAACAAAATCTGCTTCATATTATTTAATCCCTACCTTTACTCGCGGCTGTACGAAAGGCATCATTTCACGTAATTTACGTCCTACTACTTCGATTTCATGTTCATTCTCTTTCTCATTTGTCGCGTGGAAATTTGGTCTTCCTGCTTTATGCTCTGCAATCCAGCCTCTTGCAAATGTACCATCTTGAATTTCTGCTAATACTGCCCCCATCGCTTTCTTCGTATCTTCAGTAACAACGCGTGGTCCTGATACGAAGTCTCCCCACTGCGCTGTATCTGAAACTGAATATCTCATATTTTCAAGTCCACCTTCATACATAAGGTCAACGATTAGCTTCAGTTCATGTAAACATTCAAAATATGCAAGTTCAGGCTGGTATCCCGCATCAACTAACGTTTCAAATCCTGCTTTTACAAGTGCAGTTACTCCGCCGCAGAGTACAGCTTGCTCTCCAAATAAATCTGTTTCTGTTTCTTCTTTAAACGTCGTTTCTAATACACCAGCTCTCGTTGCTCCAATTCCGTCAGCATAAGAAAGTGCTTTTTCAGTCGCAACTCCTGTTGCATCTTGATATACTGCAAATAATGCAGGAACAGCCCCTCCCTCGGCGAACGTACGGCGTACGAGATGCCCCGGTCCTTTTGGCGCTACTAGAAATACATCTACATTAGCTGGTGGTTTTACTTGATCAAAGTGAACATTAAATCCATGTGCGAACACGAGAGAGTTTCCAGCCTGTAAATTTGGTGCAATTTCAGCTTCATATACTTCTGGTTGTAATTCATCAGGTAATAGAATCATTACTACATCAGCTTTTTCCGCTGCTTCTGCTACTGTATATACAGAAAACCCATCTTCATTCGCTTTATCCCAAGACTTACCTTTTCTTAAACCTACTACTACATCAAATCCGTTATCACGTAAATTTTGCGCATGCGCATGACCTTGCGAGCCATATCCGATGATTGCTACTTTCTTTTCCTTTAATACATTTACTGTTACATCTTTCTCATAATAAACTTTTGCCATTTTCATTTCCCCCTATATTTAAATGATTATTGAATTAACATAACTTGCTTATCTTGTTTTTTCATACTACGTGTAAATGCTGTTACACCTGTTCTAGCAATTTCTTTTAAACCGTATGGACGAAGTAATTCAATTAACGCTTCTACTTTATCTTGCGTACCTGTTACTTGCACAACTATGGAATCCTTCCCAACATCTATTACAGCGGCTCGAAATGGTTCAATTAAACTATATAATTCTGCCCTCGCTACAGAAGTTGCTACTTTAATAAGAGCAAGCTCTCTAGCAATCATTGCTTCTTCTGTAATATCTGATACTTTCAGAACATCGATTTGCTTATGAAGTTGTTTAATTAACTGCTCAACTTGCTGTTCACTTTCAACGTGTACAACAATCGTCATTCGCGATATATCTGATGATTCTGTATGACCTACTGAAATACTTTCAATATTAAAATGTCTTCGTGTCATAACCCCTGTAATTCTGTTTAACACACCACTTTGATTTCGAACTGTCGCTGTAACAATTCTCTTCACCCTTTTTCCACTCCCTCCATTTGGTGAACACCTTTTCCTGGTGCAACCATCGGCATAACCTTCTCTGATTGAAGTACACGACAATCGATTACGACTGGCTCTTGTAATTCGATCGCATGCTGGATTTGCTTCTTTGCAAGAAGTGGATCGTCAATACGAACACCTTTTATACCATACGCATTCGCAAGAGCGACGAAATCTGGTTGGCATGGCAATAAAGAATGTGAATATCTTTGATTGTAAAATTCATCTTGCCATTGTCTTACCATTCCTAAAGCTTCATTATTTAAAATAAATACTTTAACGGGTAAAGCGTGTTCTTTTAATACACTTAATTCTTGCAGAGTCATTTGAAACCCAGCATCACCAACAATTGCAATAACTAATTCTTCAGGCTTTGCAATTTGCGCACCGATTGCTGCTGGAAATCCGAACCCCATCGTTCCTAATCCGCCAGAAGTTACCCATTTATCTGGATTTTTCAACGGATAGTATTGTGCTGCCCACATTTGATGTTGCCCAACGTCTGTTGTTACAATCGCTTCTCCTTTCGTGATTTCATATAGCATATCAATCGCATATTGAGGTTTAATACTTTCAGAATTTCGTTTATAAAAGAATGGGTACTTTTCTTTTCTACTCTTTAATAAAGAGAGCCATTCATGATGATTTTCTTTCTTTCCTTCTGATTGAAGCAATACTTCTAACGCCCGCTTAGCACTTGCAACAATAGGAATCTCTGTTGGCACATTTTTCCCGATTTCTGCTGGATCAATATCGATATGTGCAACAGTCGCCCCTTTAGCAAAAAAAGCTAAATTCCCAGTAAGACGATCGTCAAATCTCGCACCTATATTAATGAGTAAGTCGCATTCATATAACGCCATATTGGCTGTGTAAGAACCGTGCATTCCCCCCATCCCTAGAAATAGCCCATCATCTGGCGGAAAACCACCAAGTCCAAGTAACGTATGCACAACAGGGATTTCATATTTACGGGCAAAACTTGTCAATTCTTTCGAAGCTTTCGCATGCAGTATACCTGCTCCAGCTAAAATTAACGGTTTTTTTGCGGTTTCAATTGCTTGTAGTAATTTGTTTATTTGAAGTAGATTCGGTTCATAATTAGGGTTATATCCTGGTAAATCCATTTGTACATTGCTACATCGCTCACCTTTCTCGACTACCATATCTTTCGGAAGGTCAATAACGACTGGTCCTGGTCTTCCTGTTTTAGCAATATGAAATGCTTCTTTAATAATTCGAGGTAAATCTGAGGCCTTTCGCACTTGATAGTTATGTTTTGTCACTGGCATCGTAAGTCCCATAATATCCGCCTCTTGAAAAGCATCGCTCCCAATTAACGTTGTTGCTACTTGGCCTGTAAATACAACAAGTGGCAATGAATCAATCATCGCATCCGCTAGACCCGTAATTACATTTGTAGCACCTGGTCCACTCGTTGCAATTACAACCCCTGGGTTCCCTGTAATTCTGGCATACCCTTCAGCAGCGTGAATTGCCCCTTGCTCATGCCTTGTTAAAATATGCGGAATTTCACAATCATACAGTGCATCATAGAGAGGTAAAACGGCACCACCCGGATAACCGAAAATCACTTTTACGCCTTCCTTTTCTAGCGCTTCTAACAATAGCTGTGCACCAGTTGCCAGTTTCTCTTCCGTTTTTGAAGACATTGTTCTTATAAGCCCCCTTTTTCAAACTTTTATACAATAAAAAAATCCTACGTCCACACTCCAGCTATGTGCTGAAGGGACGAAAGATTTCGCGGTACCACCCTTCTTTGCAAGAATACTCTTGCCTCAGTGATCCATAAATGGATCTAGCTAATAACGGAGCTACCGTCTAAGCCTAGACAAATGCTTTAGCTTAGCACTCAAGGGCGATGTTCGTCGACGTGAACCATCGGTTTTCAGCAACCACCGACTCTCTGTGAGGCTTCACAATCAACTACTCCTCCCTATCAACGCTTTCTTATGTTAAAAAAGTTGTTATCCAACTTTATTTTCTTCGTAAATTTTCTCTCCATCTTCTACAACTAACTTACGAAACTCTTCTAATAAACGGTTCGTATGTGGACCTGTTTGCCCTAAGCCAATCGTTCTACCATCTACTGTCGTAACAGCAATAACTTCAGCAGCTGTTCCTGTTAAAAACACTTCATCAGCTACATATACATCATGTCTTGTAAATAACTCTTCTCTTACGTCATATCCAAGTTTTTCGCCGATTTCTAAAATGGCGTTTCGTGTAATACCTTCTAACGCTCCAGCAGAACTTGGTGGTGTAATTAATTTATTTCCTTTAACAATAAACACGTTATCTCCTGAGCCTTCAGCTACATATCCTTGATCATTTAACATAAGTGCTTCTTGTACTCCAGCTAATTTCGCTTCAATACGAACTAAAATATTGTTTAAGTAATTTAAAGATTTTACTTGAGGGGATAAAACATCGGGACGATTTCGGCGCGTTGCAACTGTTACAACTGGAATCCCTTTCTCATAATATTCTTGTGGGAATAAAGATAATTGTTCTGCAATTACTACTACATTCGGCTTCTTACATGAATCGGGATCCAATCCAAGATTTCCTGCTCCTCTTGATACAACAAGGCGAATGTATCCATTAGATAATTTATTTTGTCGAATCGTCTCAACAACAATATTTGTTACTTCATCTAATGAATATGGAATTTCTAAAAGGATTGATTTTGCTGATTCATACAACCGGACAAGATGCTCTCTCAAACGGAAAACATTACCGCTATAAACTCTAATTCCTTCAAACACTCCATCGCCATATAAATAGCCATGATCATATACTGAAACTTTTGCCTCATCTTTTGGAACAAATTCTCCATTTAAGAAAATCCATTGCTCATTCACTAGAAGCGCCTCCTATGTTCTATGAATTTTTTATTGTTTCCTAGTTTACTCTCCTTTCTAAATAAATCAAGTTAATTTTTAGAAAATTTATAATTTTTAATCGTACGTACTTCTTTACTTATATTGATTTAACAACATTGTTAACGTTTACAAAAAGTCAAAAAATTTTTTTCGCCAATTTCCACTAAAAAAATATTTGTTTAAAAGAAGGATTTTCATCAATTGATACGAATCTATTGTATTCAATAAACGGACGTCCGATTTTATAAATCCGGGAATATATAACGACTTTTGCTGAAAAAGGGGGGAAATAACAAAAATAGCGCTGTCTAAAAATAACATTCATATTTTTCATTTCGTAATCATAATCCTATTTTTAAAAAACAATTTGTCAAAATGAAGGAGGAAATAAATATGGCGTGTGTACAAATTAAAGGAACGAGACAAGAGGTAGTAGAAATGCTGCAATTATTTGATCTAATGGATACGAAAGGTTTTTGTAAATTCGATAATTACGTAGAGGTAGAACCAAATACGCAAGAACATAATCATTTTATTGCTTCAATCGACATCCATTCAAATACTTCTTCTGCCCAAGATACATTAAACGATCAATTCGTTAGTCAAATGCTTACTGGCGTATATAACGACTAAACAAAGATTTACTTCCTACCGTCTTTTCATAAATGCAGTGAACTTGAGCATACTAGCAATTAGATGGTAGGAGGTGAGAATTATGGCTAGAATTGGCGTTGAAAACTCATTAACAGACGTTCAACAAGCTCTTCAGCAACAAGGTCATGAAGTTGTTACACTTAACTCAGAACAGGATGCACAAGGGTGTGATTGTTGCGTTGTAACTGGGCAAGATTCTAATGTGATGGGCATTGCAGATGCATCAATTAAAGGATCAGTCATTACAGCTCACGGTTTAACAACGGATGAAATTTGTCAACAAGTTGAAAGTCGCACTTAAAAAATGAAAGAGGACTCCTTTTAAAAGGAGTCCTCTTTTTTATATTCACCTAACGGGAAAGTAACATATACTGGATGAAAGCCCTACCTCTCTCTCATCATTACGGTTCCACTGACCGCTCCTTGATTCACTAGTATACATATATAGCTTACAAATACAATTTATAGGGTTTGTTCACAAAAGTTGTTGATAAAATTACCCGATCTTTCGCAAACTTTTCGTATTGCATTCATAAGAGATATTTACTTTACACTAGCTGTAACCGAGACACGAATTAAAATTATAACACCAATACAATAGCTTGTCAATATTTTTCCGCAAATTAAAAACAGACATTAACGGTTTGTCTGTTTTAGAATGGAGCTTTTTCTTTTATTACATATACAACAAAGCCGCTTACTAACATAAATAAGCCAACTACTAAGTTTTTGATATTAATCATAAATTCCTCTCCCTTATTCCACACATCATATATATTTACATTTCAATTATTCCGATCATCCTAAAGCGCACTTTTTCTAATATATCATAATTCCTAAAAAATGCAAGTTCACTTTTGACGACCATTCACAAATTTATCTACAGTGCTTGGTACAGTGTTTAAAGCCTTTTCAATTAAATGTGTACTGCTGTTGAGATGTAATACTTGCACCCCATTAGAACCAACTACTAAAAAAGCTACTGGACTAATAGAAACCCCAGCCCCGCTTCCTCCTCCAAATGGATGCCCTTGCTTGTTCTCTTTATGCTGATTTTGCCCACCGTTATGTTTTTCAGTAATGAAACCCCCTTTAAAATCACTTCCACCAGCTCCAAAACCAAAAGCCACTTGAGATACTGTTAATACAACATTTCCGTCAGCTGTTGAAACCGGGCTCCCAACAATTGTATTTACATCTACCATCTCTTTTAAATTTGTCATTGCCGTTTTCATTAAATTTTCAATTGGATGTTCCATTATGTATTGCACCCTTTCCTCATTATTCCTTTTTATAATTTCCAAAATAGAGGAAGTCATACTAACTTTTCCTATTTCAAGAAAACATTTTCCTCCTTTTAATAGATATTACTGCCCGTTAATGCGGGATAAAAAAGAAAAAGAGATACATACTACTATTGAACCTTGTTATGAAAGGAGCCATGACTTTGACTGAGAAATTTGATGATTATAAAAGAAGAGATAGAATAGATAGTGATTATAGTGACTATAAAGAAGAGTATGCCGCTGAGGTTGCACCACAACGCATTGATTATGATTACGATGATAAAGACGATAAAGATGTTGTAAAATCGTCCGCTGCTGGATCAACTGCTGGTTTTATCGCTCTTGCGCTATCTATCTTATCGCTATTTACATTCCCAACACTATTTGGTCTTGTTTCTGTTTTACTCGGTATTTACGCTTATAATCGCGGAGCTACTGTAACTGGCGGTATCGCTGCAGTTGTCGGTGGGATTGCTGCACTTATCGCAATTTTATTCCGAGTAGCACTTATTGGTTTATTGTTCTCCCTTTTCTAAAAAAGAAAAAGGTATCTCGCTTAACGCGGGATACCTTATCCTGTAAACACATCTTCCGATGGATATTTTATTTTTTGTTTTGCTGGTCGCGCTAAAGAGAACACAAGTGTTAATGGTCCAATTAATCCGCAGAACATAACAAACATAATAATACATTTTCCGAATGCCGATAGCTTTGCAGTAATTCCCATCGTTAATCCGACTGTACCAAACGCTGATATTGTCTCAAATAATAATTGAATAAAGCTGAAGTTTTCTGTAAGCATTAATATAAATACCGCTGCAAAAATAAGTATTTGACTGGCAACAGCAATCGCTAAGGCCCTCGTTACTGTCGACATTTTAATTGTACGCTGAAATAAAACAATTTCCTCCTTTTTTCTAAAGAAAGAAAGGACAGATGTAATTAAGATAACAAACGTTGTTAATTTAATTCCTCCACCTGTTGATACACTTCCTGCACCAATAAACATTAAAATCATCGTAAATAATATAGATGATTCTTCCATACCTCCATAGTCAACCGTATTAAATCCAGCTGTCCGCGGGGTAATACCTTGAAAGAAGGAAGCCCATAGTTTTTCATTTAAAGATAAATTCCCTAACGTCTTCACATTATTATATTCCAATACAAAAATTACAATCATTGCTATAACATTTAGCACTACTGTTCCAATAATCATTATTTTTGAGTGAAGTGATAATTTTCGAAAACTGCGACTATACCATATATCAATTAATACGGTAAAACCGAGTCCACCTATTACAATTAAAGAGCAAATCCCAATATTAATAATGGGATCTCCTACATATCTTGTTAAATTATCTGGCCATAAAGCAAAGCCTGCATTATTATAAGATGCAATTACATGAAAAATACTATAGTATAAACCTTTTCCAAAACCAAACTCTGGAATAAAGCGAAACGATAAAAAGATGACCCCAATAAGCTCAATACAAATCGAAAATATAAAGACACGCTTTACTAATTTTACAAGACCACCTATATTTGTTTGATTAAACGCTTCTCCAATTAATAAACGATGGCGTAATCCGATTTTTTTGCCTAATACCCAAACAATTAAAATGGCAATTGTCATAAGACCTAGACCACCTGTTTGAATTAAAAACATAATAACAATTTCGCCAAACATCGTAAATGTACTTGCTGTATCCACTACTCCCAAACCAGTTACGGTCGCTGCTGACGTTGCTGTAAAGAAAGCATCTACCCAACTAATTTGTGCTTTCGTTGCGAATGGTAACTTTAATAACAAACCGCCAACCACAATTAAGCAGAAAAAACCTAACGCTAATATTTGTGGTGGGTTTAATCGTATAAGACGATTATACAGCCCTTGTTTTTTTGTTACTTCCATATCACTAACTCCCTTATTAAAGTGAAGCTTTCCCCTCATAAATAAAAAGCTTTTTAAAAGCCCTTAAAGAATTGGGACAAACCTTATATTCTTATAATATAGTTGAGCATAATCCTTTTTTTCATAGATTACAACTTTTATTTATATTCAGACTTCTTTTTCTTTTATGCTGGAAAACTATATATCCTAACTCAATATTGCTAGCAATAACAATTTCATATGTACTATTTTTCAAATCCCCATATCTTTCACTCTATGTTCACATAGAGGTCACATTCACCTTTTATAGTATATGTATCGAAGCTGTTCCTCCCTAATTTATAAGACATTCCCCAGTGTCTTTGAATAGCTTCCATCCCTAATTAAATTGACATAAATTGTCCCCTTCCCTTGACCATCTTATGTGATGGTCTTATTTTTTTGTCTTTCTATCTTTTATTTAAAACTTCCTCTCTCTTTCACTCGATGTTCACACAGAGGTCACATCTACCTTTTATAGTATATGTATCGAAGTTGTTCCTCCCTAATTTATAAGACATTCCCCAGTGTCTTTGAACAGCTTCCATCCCTAATTAAATTGACATAAATTGTCCCCTTCCTTGACCATCTTATAAATGATGGTCTTATTTTTTTGTCTTTCTATCTTTTATTTAAAACTCCCTCTCTCTTTCACCCTATGTTCACATGAGAGTCACACCTATCTTTTATAGTATATGTATCGAAGTTGTTCCTCCCTAATTTATAAGACATTCCCCAGTGTCTTAAAGCAACTTCCATCCCTAATTAAATTGACATAAATTGTCCCCTTCCCTTGACCATCCTATGTGATGGTCTCTTTTATTTTCCAAACACAAAATCAATCTATCTGTACTTAAATAAAATCCTAAAAATTCAGAAAATATTGTCAAATTAGGTATTTTTTCGGTATAATTACTTTAGGAAGGAATTTCGCAAAAACAAAAGGGGGATTTTATTGAAACAAACAAAAGCAATCTTAATCGCATTATTTCTAGGTCTAGTTGTTGGACTCACTCTAAATTTAGCCGCTCCATCTATCTTTGAGCCACTAAATCAATATGTGTTCAACCCAATTGGTCAATTGTTTATTCGACTTATTAAAATGCTAGTTGTTCCTGTTGTATTCATTTCTATCGTACTTGGTGCTGCCGGCCTTGGAGATCCGAAACAACTTGGAAGAATCGGTTTAAAATCAATTTCATTCTTTCTCGTAACAACTGCGGTTGCCATCTCTATAGCGGTTACATTTGCACTTATTATAAAACCAGGAGCTGGCGGTAATTTTAAAACAGAAGGTCTTAAGTATGAAGGTGCAAAAACTGAAACATCTTTCGTCGACACATTGCTAAATATCGTACCAGATAACCCAGCAAAAGCGATGGCTGACGGAAACATGTTACAAATCATTGCCTTTGCCGTATTGATTGGACTCGGTATAGCTATTTTAGGAAAACGAGTTCAAGGTATCCATTCATTACTTGAACAGGGCAACGAATTAATGATGTATCTCGTTAATCTCGTTATGAAATTAGCCCCAATTGGAACATTCGGTTTGCTCGCTTCATCCGTTGGTAAAATGGGGCTTGCAGGCGTCGCTGCGATGTTCAAGTATATGATTGTCGTTATGTTAGTACTCATTATTCACGGGGTCTTTGTATATGGTGGCTTATTAAAGGTATTAGCAAAAGAAAGTATTGTTCGTTTCTTTAAACATTTCGGACCAGTAATGGCAATTGGATTTAGTACATCTAGCTCTAATGCATCGCTTCCATTTGCAATGAAAACAGCACAAGATAAGCTTGGCGTTCCAAAAGCGATAAGCTCATTTGTACAACCACTAGGGGCAACTATTAATATGGATGGTACTGCCATTATGCAAGGGGTGGCAACTGTATTTATCGCTCAAGTATACGGAGTTGAACTTACATTACCGCAATTAGCTATGGTCGTATTAACTGCTGTACTAGCTAGTATCGGTACTGCTGGTGTACCAGGTGTTGGACTTGTAATGCTTACAATGGTTTTAAATCAAGTAAATCTACCAGTAGAAGGTATCGCTTTAATTATCGGTATTGACCGTATTCTAGATATGTCTAGAACAGCTGTAAACATTTCTGGGGATGCAATTTGCGCAATGATTGTCGCAAAATCAGAAGAAAAATATAATACTGATCAATCGGCAGCATCGTAAATCAAAAAAGGAGTGAATATATTCACTCCTTTTTTGATTTACTCCCTTTTTTAGAACGATATTCTTTCCCTTTATTATCATTACCAGTTTCAAATTCAGTGCTAAATTCCTGATTAAACTGGCCAGACTTTGGTGATCCTTGATTACCGCTCCCTTTACTACCGTTACGATTCGTCATATTTCTCCCTCCCTTCCTTGTATTAGTAGTATGGCGCTCTATCTTTTTTCATACACATTTTATTTTTTAACATCTATTACACACGAAAGAAGACCTTCCATATATAAGGAAGATCTTCTCTTTCATCACGTAAGCGTTTTCTTGTTTATAATCACTTAAATAAGTTTTTTGGAAATCGAAATCATTACATTCATTTCATCTTCTGAAAGTGTAGAGAATCTTTCTTGTAAATATTGTTTTTTCGCATCTTCCATTTTCGCAACTAAATCTTTCCCTTGTTCTGTAATCTCTAAATACACAACTCGGCGATCTGATGTAGAACGTGAACGAGTTACAAAACCTTTATTAATTAATTTTTCTGTAACAGCTGTAATATGACTATTCGACACATTTAATTCATTTGCTACACGCGATACCATTTCTTTATTCGTACGATTTAATATTCTCAGAACGATGAATTCATTCCACGGTATGTAACCACCGAATATTTTTCCGATATCATTACGCAATGTGCGAAACATAGCAAACACATTTGTCGATAGTTCTTCCATTAATTGCTCTCGATTTTGAGACAACTTTGACAGCTCCTTTTATTTCATTTAGTTAAATAAAAACCTTATTAATAATTTTACATGAAATCTTACTTTTTGTCACCTTATTTTCCCATAATTCGTAGTTTTTTAATATGTATTTCATGATAAAATGAAGTTAACTTCCAGAAAAAGGGGGTATTTTAATGCATGAGGAGGAGAAATTCTCAAATCTCAGCCTAAAAGATAAAACGATTATCATTAGTATTATCGCTCTTTTTCTCATTATAATTTTTTGCATTTATATTTTTTGTATATGTAGGAATCTTTCAAATTACAGGTATAGAGTATAGTTCACGTACTGCGTTACTTCTCTTTTTTTTATTAATCACTTTCTTAGACAGTATTACATTTTTTCATCTTCAGTTTCTTCAAAACGCTGCTATATCCACTAACACAAAACATGCCAAATTGGATTTCTATTACTCTTTTCTCATTCATTGAAATTACACTAGATTGGTTCGTCATTCATACTGCTGATGATTGGATAGAAAGCGTACAAATGTCCAACATAGCTGAATTATGTGTCGTACTATTCTTTTTCCTCTTAAATAAATTATTAAGTGACGAGAAAGAGTAAGAATACAAGCTTTTCTATATAAAAATTGGTACAATGAAAGCAAATCTTACTAAAGAGGTGTTAATTATGAACTTACAACAATGGGCTGATAAAGGTATGTCCTTTGATACATATGTGAATGAAATGCAAGTAAACCAATACGAGCTACTACACATTTACAATAACTTTTTAATTCCAAATGAATTACTTCCTGTATTAGAAGAACGTCAAAATGACGGCTGGCGTGTTATCGTATTAACTGCTGATTGGTGTGGCGATGCTCTTTTATGCGTACCTGTTATGAAACGAATTTCTGAAGTTGCAAATATTGAAATGAGTTTATTAATTCGCGACGAAAACTTAGAATTAATGGATCAATATTTAACAAATGGAACAGCACGTGCGATTCCAATCTTTATTTTCATTGATAAAGATGGAAATGAACAAGCCGTCTTTGGACCACGCGCTCCAAAAGTACAAGAATTAGTAACTTCAATGCGCGCTACATTACCTGAAAAAGAAGATCCAACATTCGAAGAAAAACAAAAAGAAATGTATGCTAATTTCCGTGCTACATTAGCTGATGATACTTCTCTTTGGGAGCATGTAATGGAAAATATGGTGGAAAAAATAGTAAAATAAAAAACCTGCCGAGCTCGGCAGGTTTTTTTATTACATAATGAAGAAATAGAATACCGCAGCTAAAATGAAACGATAATAAGCGAACGGTGTTAGTTTCACACGAGATAATAATTTCAAGAATGAAACAATTGCAAGCATCGCAACAACGAATGCAGTTACAAATCCTGTTACAAATAGCGTTATATCTGCTGAGCTTAATACATCCCAGCTTTTAATTAAATCTAATCCACTTGCAGCTACCATCATCGGTACCGCTAAAATGAACGTATATTCAGCTGCCGCTGTATGCGACACGCGAGCTAATAAACCACCACTGATTGTAGAACCAGAACGAGAGAATCCTGGCCAAAGAGCTAAACATTGAAACATTCCAATTGTAAATGCCTGTTTATATGTGATTTCATCTAACGTTCTTGCTGTACTTGGTTTTGAAAACTTCTCAGCAACAATCATTAAAATACCACCGGCTACTAAGCTAATAACAACTGGTCCTGGACCAAATAAAACCTCTTTAATAGTGCTATGGAATAATACGCCAAGTATCCCGGCAGGAATCATCCCGATAATAATATGTAATAAATTTAACGATGGTCCGTCTGTTACTTTACCTATTCCAACTAACGACCATAGACGCTTCCAAAATATAACAACAACTGCTAAAATCGATCCCAATTGGATAACAACTTCAAAAACTTTCGCTCTCTCATCGTCAAATCCAATTAAATGTCCTGTTAAAATCATATGTCCTGTTGATGATACTGGTAGAAACTCTGTTAACCCTTCAACAGCACCCATGATTAAACCAATTAACCAATCAGCCACAAGTAGTGCCTCCTTAATAACAAATAATATGTAATTTTTTCACACCTTATCATAATACCTTATCCCTTTTCAAAGTGCATCCTTTTTTTATTGGTTTCATATGTTGTAGGCGCGTATTTCTTTTCTAATCTTTGATTAAATTGTATGATAGTAAGAGTTTGTTTTTTTATATGGAAAGGGGATTTTATGAAAGAAACTACTTCATTTTCACAAAAGTTAAAGCAATTTGTATTACTATTTTTTCCGATTTTCGTAACGCAAATGTCATTATTTGCGATGAGTTTTTTTGATACAACAATGTCAGGACATGCAAGTCCAACTGATTTAGCAGGTGTTGCAATTGGAACAAGTATATGGCTTCCAGTTAGTACGGGATTAACAGGAATTTTAATGGCTACTACTCCCATTGTTGCACAGCTCGTCGGATCCAAGAAAAAAAAGGACGTTCCCCACGTTGTCATACAAGCAGTTTATTTAGCAATTTGTGCTAGCTTCGTTGTTATCCTCATCGGTTTCTTCGTCGTTTCACCTATTTTAAACGGCATGCGCTTAGAAGAACCTGTGGAACGAATTGCAGCTCAATTTTTAAGTATTATCGCAATAGGAATTATACCTTTATTCACTTACACTGTTTTACGTGGATTTATTGATGCATTAGGAAAAACTCGCACAACGATGATTATTACATTACTATCATTACCAATTAACGTAATATTAAATTACCTGTTAATTTTTGGTAACTTCGGTTTCCCAAAGCTTGGTGGTGTCGGAGCAGCAATTGCTTCCACTGCAACATATTGGTGCATTTTAATTATTACAGTCATTATTATTCAGACGAAAGAGCCTTTTGCCTCTTTCAACATTTTCAAACAATTATATCGCCCTTCTCTTTCGAGTTGGACAACATTCTTAAAGCTTGGCGTTCCTATCGGATTTGCTATCTTTTTTGAAACGAGTATTTTCGCTGCGGTAACGCTCATGATGAGTAATTTTAGTACGACAACTATTGCAGCTCACCAAGCAGCTATGAACTTTGCTTCCTTGTTATATATGACTCCGCTAAGTTTAGCAATGGCAATGACTATTGCAGTCGGATTCGAAGTTGGAGCAAAACGTTACGATAATGCAAAACAATACGGACTGATTGGAATTGGATTAGCCCTTGCCTTTGCTTTATTATATTCAATTCTTCTCTACTTCTTTGATAATCAAATTGCTTCTATTTATACGACAGATGCAAAAGTTCATCATTTAGCAAAAGAATTTCTTATCTTTGCGATTTTATTTCAAATTTCAGATGCAATTGCAACCCCTGTACAAGGAGCTCTGCGTGGGTATAAAGATGTAAATGTTGCTCTAATTATGACTTTAATTGCTTATTGGATAATAGGTCTACCACTAGGTTACATATTAGCAACATATACAGAATGGGCCGCAAAAGGTTATTGGATCGGTCTTATTATCGGTCTAGCATTTGGCGCTGCCTTCCTCCTTATCCGTCTCTTTCAAGTACAACGAAAATATACAACACAAAACAGCCGCTAATAATAAAGCGGCTGTTTTCTTTATGCATATTTTTTCTTGTAACGTATAATATAATGAAAAAGAAAGGTGGGTACATATGGACGACAAAGAAAAAAAGCAATCATTCGATGAAGAATTTGCCCCTGAAATTTCACCTGGATATCGGCAAGATGTACATAAGCCACCTAAATATAAAAACACTTCGTTTTTAATGGGCATTACCATTTTCGCCGCTGTATTACTCATACTTATCATTTTCGTTTATTTTTGATGAAAGGTGGCCTATTATATGAAGAAACAAAATTCCAATCGTTCCAAAAGAACTGTTAAAACACAAAAAGGATATGCAGGCGATTCTGTTCATACACTTAAACAAGTAGAGCAAGGAAATTTATATATTGCTCAAAAAGAACTTGGTCAACAAAATGAAAATCTTTAAAGGTCCTTGATTCCTTGAGGGCCTTTTTATTCCGCATTAAGTAGTACACCCCCAAATGATCTATTGAGCAATGAATTTCCTTTATTGTACGCGCTGCTTTTGTTCTAGCACCATAAATATATTATTAACCTTTACAATTTTCACTTCATAATTCAATTTCATTTCGCTTCTCTTACCATTTTCAGTACCCGCAACGTACGCTACAGCTTGATAGAGAAAACTCTCATCTGTCTCTTCACGTATCTCCTCGCTTGTAAATTTATACTCTAAATCTTGAAAACGATTGGGATAATAATTTTCTATTAATTGTTCATACCCTCTATTTAAAAATAGTTCTTCACCTTTTCGTTTCACATCTTCTTTATTATTAAACTCAAACACGGATAGTTGCTCGGTCACAAAATGCTCTCCTACCTTTTTCATTTCATTATGAGTTAAATTTTCTATACTTTTGTTCTTTAATTCCTTATTTAACTCGTACTGATCAATCGGTTTAAAGGTAGCAAAAACCTCCTCTTTATATGACCAAAACAATACAAAAGCGATACATAGAGAAATGATTAACAGTCTTTTTTTCGTAATACTCCCGCCCTTCTTCATAATGATAGCTATATTTTAACATACAGAAAGAAAATTCTGATATCATAAAGTAGAATAACTTAACTCAGAAACGAGGAACAATTATGGACTCTTACAAACATTATATAAAAGAAGCTTTGCCTAATCTTTCTATACATTCATATAAACAAAATGAAGAAGGTTGGGATAATGTAGCAATTATAGTAAATGATGAGCTACTGTTTCGTTTCCCGCGAAAACAGGAATATGCAATGCGAATTCCGTTAGAAAAAGAACTATGCACACTTCTCTCTTGTTCACTACATGAAATTAAAGTTCCAAAGTATCACCTATTCTATAAAAAGGAGACTGATGCTATTCCGCTTTGTAGTTACTATACTCTCATTCATGGTAAACCTTTAAAAACAGAAATAGTTACTACACTAGAAAAACAAGAACGAAAAGCACTTATTACACAATTAGCAACTTTCCTTGCTGCTCTACATAGTATTCCTCTAAAAAGTGTTACAGCGTTAGGATTCCCTATTGAAAAAACACTTACCTACTGGAAAGAGCTACAAACTAAATTAAATCAGTATGTTACTAACAATCTTACTTCGTTCCAGAAATCAGCCTTAAATCGTTTATTCAAGAATTTCTTTGCCTGTCTAGCTACATCTAATTTTCAAAATACAATCATTCACGCTGATTTTACACATCATCACATTTTATTTAACAAGCAGAACAAACGCATTTCAGGTGTTATCGATTTTGGTGATGCGCAAATTGGCGATCCTGCTTTTGATTTTGCAGGACTATATTATGATTTCGGACATGAGTTTACTACATCTGTATATGAACAGTACAGTACACTTATTTCTCATCATGATCCATTACTCATTCACCGCATTACTACCTTTTATCAATATAGTCCTTTACTACATAATATTATTTATAACTTTGAATCAGAGAATGAACTCGAATTCATTACAAGTACAGAACAACTAAAAACGATATTACAGGGATGAGATTACATTCTCTCCCTATATACTCTCTCCTCATACATCATTAACTTTTTATCCATTTCAACAATAACTTTATACAATTGAAATGCCTGTAAAATTTGCAGTTGAATTTCAAAAGGAGCATTTTGTTCTTTTAACCATTGAAATACTTTCGTTTCATCTTTCATTGATTATTCCTCCCTTTATCCCGCTATTTGCGGGTAGCCCGATTGACCCCCACTGATTAAAGTTTCACTTTATTAAAATCTGCTACAAATATACCGTAAATGATGAAAAGCTTTTCATGTCAATAACAAAAAAGGATGCAAAGTTGCATCCTTTAATGAACTATATTTTTCTTCTGTTTCGCTTCTTTCTTTACTTCTTCCCCTTGGCATTCACTATGAAACGCACAACTTATACACTCAGAACGAAAATGACGCTCTGTATAGTGCTCAGGTTGCTGTAACATTTCTTTCATTCTAGATAAATCAGCCATTCCAGTTATAATATCTTCCTGTTTCGGAATGTACTCATACTTAGTTCCTTCTATTAAATTAATAACTTCAATTTTTCCTGGAAGAACGCCGAAAGCTTTATAACTGAATACTGTCATTAGCTTCTGACAAAGAGCAAGCATTTCCTCATCCGCATCGACAACATACTTTTTAATTACAAACGACTCAGCATTCCACTCACCAACTTCAAATGTCAATGACATGTGGACACCTAACTCTTCCATATATGTTTGAAACTTCTCGTATAAAAACAATGGTGGTGTCTGACTATCATCCCTTTCAACAAACTGTAATAAGTGATCCGTTAGCTTCGCTAATACAATATAGTACTCCGTCTTCGAAGCAAACATATTAATCCTTACTTTTTTCCAATACTTTTCTATTAATATTAAAAGTACAATTTTCGTTTGTTGACCCGCAGGTAGCGTGTAATACTCGTTAATAATTTGATTCACAATCATTTGCGCTATTTGTTGCCATTCAAATGAAGAAGGTTCTCTTCTTTTTATATGACGAAAATAAAATTTATGCGGACACCGCATAAAATCATACAAATGATAATCTGTCATCGTTTTGATTGAGATTTTCTCATGCACTTGCTCTTCAGCTCCCTTCTGCCATTAAGAAAGGTGTTTTACAAATTCAGCTCCAAACTGTAAACATTTTTCTACATCTTCATCTTCTGGCGTTAATTCTACTTTTAGTCCTTCTAACACAACTGCTGCTCCGCGCTCTTGTAGCTTTTCTATTAAAATATCAACCGCCACTCCGTATTTCGGATAAGCCGAATCACATGATCCGAATACTGCCGCTTTTTTCCCAGTTAAATCAATAGAATCCATTGCATCATAAAAATCTAAGAAATCATCAGGAAGATCACCATCTCCCCATGTGTATGCACCTAAAATAATTCCATCATACTGTTCCAATATAGAAGCTTCTGGTGAATCCATAATATCAATAACTTCAATTTCATTTTCTGTTTCACGAATTACGCCGGCAATATGGTCAGCCATTTCCTCTGTATTTCCACTCATACTTGCAAAAATCATTACTAACTTACTCAACTGAACCTCTCCCTTTACTTTGTATCTCTTTTTCTGTTTGAATGCTCTTCTTCTCATCTACATATTCAGACCGAATTACATTTCGTTGCCATTCCATATGCTGATTAACATCTTTATTTTTATCTTTTAATCCCCTCCGTAGAAGGTGAAATTTTTTTCTCATTAACATGTCGCATCCATCCTATTGATAATAATTATCAATTTCAACTATATTTAGATTAATTGACATTGATTATCAATGTCAATAACTATTTTTAAAAAAATGATTAAAATGTACAAGCTTGTCCGTTAGCTATTCATATACTATAAATGAGCATAGTTCTTTCTCAGCCCTCTCTGACGGAAAGAAATAAAAGCAACTGCGATAGAGCGCAGTTGCCTTTTTTTGTTTTTCTATGATTTTAGTAATCTTATAGTAGTCTCTAAGAATAGCTCCACTCCACAAATTAATGCTGATTCATCCACGTCAAATTTCGGATGATGATGTGGATAACAAGTATATATATTTTCATTACCTGTTCCTAATTTAATGAAACAACCGGGTGCTTTTCTTAAATATGCTGAAAAATCTTCCCCACCCATAGAAGGTTCAAGCTTCACAACACGCTCATTCCCAAACAAATGTAGTGCACTTTCTTCTACTATTTTCGTAATATATTCATCATTAATAACCGGATCATATCCATATCGATACGTATATGTATACGATCCTCCATGTGCTTCTGTAATTCCTTTCACAATTTTTTCGATTTTCCCTTCTGCTTCCACCCTCAATGCTTGATTAAATGAACGAACAGTTCCCATTAAAGTTGCTGTACTAGGAATAATATTGTCAGCCACTCCCCCATGAAACTGAGTAACTGAAAGGACTCTTTGCATGAAAGCACTTGTATTTCTAGATACGATATGTTGTAGATTTGTAATAATCTGCGCTCCGATAGCGATAGGATCAATCGTTTCTTCTGGCCGCGCCGCATGCCCTCCTTTGCCTTGGATCTCAACTGTAAATACGTCTGGTGCTGCCATCATCGGTCCATATACAATTCCTACATTCCCACTTTCCAAGCCAGACATAACATGTAAACCTATTACATAATCAACACCGTCCATAACACCAGCCTCAACCATTTCTTGTCCACCACCAGGGTATACTTCTTCTGCATGCTGAAAGAATAGACGAATTTCTCCTACAAACTCTTCCTTCATATTATTAAGCACCTCTGCAGTGCTTAATAAAATAGCTGCGTGAGCATCGTGCCCACATGCATGCATCATTCCTTTTTTCACAGATGTATAAGATTTACTTGTCTCCTCTTGAATTGGCAAAGCATCTATATCAGCTCGAATCGCAATTACTTTCCCTTGCTTCACACCCCTTTTAATTGCTAGTACACTATACTTCGTCGGTCTCGTTACTTCAAAAGAAGAAAATGAGCATAGTGTATCATATATAAATTGCGAAGTTTCTTTTTCATGAAATGATAATTCCGGATACTTATGAAAATGCCTTCTCCATTTCACGATATTTTCTTCCGAAATTAGACTCTTCCACACTCTATTCATGATAATTTCCTCCTTTTCAAAAGAACTAGAAATTTTAAATTTTACTCCGTCTTAAATGATTAATAAAAACAAATACTGCATTTTTACGTATTCTTATAGTCCACTTTTATGTATTCACACAATCCACTTTCTATTTACATGTCAAACCCATTACAAATTCATGCTGAATGTAATATAATTGCTAAGTTAGGGATTTTCTTTTTTAGTATTTAGTGCTAATATCAGAAAAGAGCCTTTTGACTTATTTTTACCTAAAATGTGGGATTTTGTTTTTTTCACAATAATGTAGGACATGATACCTACAAAGAGCTATTATTTCATTAAGAGAGGGAAAGACATGGAAAGATTAAAAGAGATATGGTCTCGACCACTCACACAATGGGTTGCAAAGACGGTTTATTACCTTGCAATTTTATTTGCATTACTTTGGTTGTATGGATTCCATGATACAAACACAAGTACATTTATTTACAATGAATTCTAGGGTGGGAACGTTATGAAGTTATTAGAACAAATTGAAAAGTGGGCTGCAGAAACGCCTGATCAAACCGCTTTTGTTTGGCGAGATGCGAAAATTACGTACAAACAATTAAAGGAAGATTCTGATGCGTTAGCACATTGGATTTCTTCTGAGTATCCAGACGATCGTTCACCAATTATGGTGTATGGCCATATGCAACCTGAAATGATTATTAACTTTTTAGGATGTGTAAAAGCTGGACATGCTTACATTCCTGTAGATTTATCTATCCCAGCTGATCGTGTACAACGTATCGCTGAAAATTCTGGTGCGAAATTGCTTTTATCGGCAGCAGAAGTAACTGTAACTGATTTGCCAGTTCGCATCGTAAGTGAAGACAACTTAAAAGATATTTTCTTTACTCATAAAGGGAACACTCCAAATCCTGAACATGCGGTAAAAGGTGATGAGAACTTCTACATTATTTACACATCAGGAAGCACAGGTAATCCGAAAGGGGTTCAGATTACTTATAACTGCCTTGTTAGCTTTACAAAATGGGCTGTAGAAGATTTCAACTTACAAACAGGGCAAGTATTCTTAAACCAAGCACCTTTCTCATTCGATTTATCTGTTATGGATATTTACCCATCATTAGTAACAGGTGGTACGCTTTGGGCAATCGATAAAGATATGATTGCGCGTCCAAAAGACTTGTTTGCTTCTTTAGAGCAATCGGATATACAAGTATGGACTTCCACACCTTCTTTCGCAGAGATGTGTTTAATGGAAGCATCTTTCTCTGAGAATATGCTACCAAACATGAAAACATTCTTATTCTGCGGTGAAGTGTTACCAAATGAAGTAGCTAGAAAATTAATTGAGCGTTTCCCAAATGCAACAATTATGAATACGTATGGTCCAACAGAAGCTACTGTCGCTGTAACAGGTATTCACGTGACAGAAGAAGTGATTGATCAATACAAATCACTTCCAGTTGGCTACTGTAAATCAGACTGTCGCCTTCTTATTATGAAAGAAGATGGTACGATTGCACCTGATGGTGAAAAAGGCGAAATCGTAATTGTCGGTCCAAGCGTAAGCGTTGGATATTTAGGCAGCCCTGAATTAACAGAAAAAGCATTTACTATGATTGACGGTGAGCGCGCCTATAAAACAGGCGATGCTGGCTATGTTGAAAATGGTCTTCTATTCTATAATGGTCGTCTTGATTTCCAAATTAAGCTGCATGGTTATCGAATGGAATTAGAAGAAATTGAGCATCACCTTCGTGCGTGTTCTTACGTAGAAGGTGCAGTTATCGTTCCAATTAAAAAAGGTGAGAAATACGATTATTTATTAGCGGTTGTTGTTCCTGGAGAACATTCGTTTGAAAAAGAATTCAAATTAACATCTGCAATCAAAAAAGAACTCAATGAGCGATTACCAAACTACATGATTCCACGTAAATTCATGTATCAATCTTCTATTCCAATGACACCAAATGGAAAGGTAGATCGCAAAAAATTATTGAGTGAGGTTACAGCATGACCGCATATGGATCATTTTATTTTTTCGCTATAGTGGGCATTTTATTAATACCTACTATCATAGCTGGATTAAAAGGTAAAATGTTGCGTAAATATAATGCCGTTTTAACATTAGTCATGATTGCTATTATCTTCTCGGATAAACCGAAGCAAGCGATTATGTTAGCCGCATTTATTATTTGGCAATATGCCCTTATTAAAGGCTATTTAATTTTAAGAAAACAAAATAATAGTACATTCATGTTTTGTGTAGCTGTTATTTTATCGATTTTGCCACTTATTTTGGCAAAAGTCGCACCATTTGTACCTGAATTGCATTTTATTGTTTTCGCAGGTATGTCTTATGTAACATTTAGAGCTGTACAAATGGTCTTTGAAGTTCGTGATAATTTAATTAAAGAACTTTCCTTCTTTAATTTCTGGGAATTCGTTTTATTCTTCCCTGCGATTTCAAGTGGACCTATCGATCGTTACCGTAGATTCCAAAAAGATATTCAAAAGCCGCCTAGTGCTGAGGAATATCAAAAGTTACTATATACAGGGTTTAACCGTATTTTCCAAGGTTTCCTGTATAAATTTATAATCGCGCACTTGATAACAACATATCTTGTAAAGGCTGTATTCGCCAATCAAGATACACTTTTATCTAATGTGATTTTTATGTACGCTACTAGCATGCAATTATTCTTTGACTTTGCAGGTTATAGTGCGTTCGTAATTGGTATCAGTTATATGATGGGAATTAAAACGCCAGAAAACTTTAATAAGCCATTCCTTAGTCGTAATATTAAAGACTTCTGGAACCGCTGGCACATGAGTTTATCATTCTGGTTCCGTGATTTTATTTACATGCGTTTCGTCTTTTTTGCAACGAAGAAAAAGTTAATTAAAAACCGTTACACAATTTCGTATATCGGTGCATTTTTAAACTTCTTCATTATGGGAATTTGGCACATCCAAGGAAGCGCTGTTGCGCAGTATGTTATTTATGGTCTATATCATGCCGCACTGTTTATTTTATTTGATATTTTCGAACGAAAAAACAAAAAGCATAAGTTTTGGCCAAACAATAAATTTACACACGTCCTTGCGATTGTAATTACGTTCCACGTTGTATGTTTCGGTTTCCTAATTTTCTCTGGACACCTTAACAGATACTTTTAATGCACCCTTCTTATTCCATTAAGAAGTTGCACATATAATATATTTCGGATATAAAGGAGATTTTAAAAATGGCAGAATTCAAAGAGCAAGTATTAGATATTTTAGAAGAAGTATGTGAAAACGATATTGTGAAAGAAAACTTAGATGTTCAATTATTTGAAGAAGGTATCCTTGATTCTTTCGCTGTAGTATCTTTATTAGTTGAATTCCAAGAGCGTTTAGATATTGAAGTTTCTATTTCTGATTTTGACCGTGACGAGTGGGCTACACCAAACATGGTTATTAAAAAGTTGGAAGAAATCCGATGAACAAAGCAAAATTTGGTCCGATGCTTTTAGCATTGGCCCTTTTTGCTGTATTCTTACTTATTCCAACGCGCTTCCTACTTCCACTTTTAAGTGATGAAAAAGTAGAACAAGCTGCTACTTCTTTAAAAGAAGAAAAAATTCAAAGTATGATTTTACAGCAAAAGATGTTAGCAAATCCAAAATATCTTCCGATGTACGGTTCATCGGAATTCGCACGTATGGATGCTTTCCATCCATCTAATTATTTTAAAGTAAAGCCTGAAGGGTTCACACCATTCCTTCTTGGACGCGGCGGAACACAAGACCTTGTACATGTGTTAAACTTCGCATCTACAATGGATCAATTGAAAGATAAGAAAATGGTATTCGTTCTTTCTCCGCAATGGTTTGTACCACAAGGTATTGATGAAACGCACTTTGCACCTAACTTTTCAAAGCAACAAGGTTACCATTTCATTTTCAACAATGATTTAAAACCTGAAATGAAAAAACAAATTGCAAAGCGTTTATTAAACTTTGAGATTGTAAAAAAAGAAACTTTATTAAAAATTTCGCTTGAAGGCATTGCTTATGATGATACGAAGTATAAAGTAAAAGCACTTGCTGCTAAACCTTTCGCTTATATTTATCGTAACATTTTAGATCGTAAAGATTTATTTACAGCTATGTTTAATATTAAACCGCACAAAGAAAAGCTTGATCCTTCATTAAAACAAATGAACTGGGAAGAGGCTCGTAAACATGCGGATCAAACAGGTGCAGTAGAATCTGGATCTAATGAATACGGTATTGAAGATGATTATTTCAATAGCAAAATTAAGAAAAAATTAAAGCAACGTGAAGGTTACTTAAAAAATGATGCTTATGACCAATCGCCAGAATATGAAGATTTACAAATTGTACTTGATTTATTAAAACAATCTGGTGCAAAACCGCTCTTCATTTCTGTTCCTGTCAAAGGTCCTTGGTACGACTACGCTGGCTTCCCGAAAGAACGCCGCGAAGCATACTATAAGAAAGTTCATGAGCAAATCGAAAAAGCTGGTTATCCAATTGCCGACTTCTCAAATCATGAATACGATAAATACTTCTTAAAAGATCATATGCACTTAGGTTGGAAAGGCTGGGTTTACATCGACGAAGCCATCCAACAATTTTATAAAGCAAACTAATGAAAAGACCGCTTGAATTACTCAAGTGGTCTTTTTATATATATTTTGTAATTGCTCGATTGCATTCTCCGCTTCTTTCATAACTCGCTCCACTACATGCTGAGCTGATTCGATTCGTGCCAACGATGCTGCCTGTCCTGCCCAAAGTGACATATATTCTTCCTTATTTTGCTTCGCTGCCTCTTGGCGTATTTTAGAAGTTAATACGTTTTGCACTGGATACATCGGAAGCCCTTCTTCTTTTCCTTCATGTCTCTCTATAAAGTCATTCCGGATACCCCGTGCATATTTCCCGGAAAACGCACGAGTTACCGTTGTGCTCGTATCTGTACTATGTAAAACCGCTTCTTTATACACATCGTGCGTAATACTCTCTTCACTTGTTAAAAAGGCCGATCCCATTTGAACACCTTTTGCTCCTAGTGCCAATGCCGCAACAAGCCCTTGTCCGTTCATTACACCACCTGCTGCGACAATTGGGATATGCGGAACAGCTTCTACTAACTGAGGTACTAACGCAAAAGTACCAATCATAGCATCTCGTTCTTTCCCAATAAACGTTCCTCTATGCCCTCCTGCTTCGCTACCTTGTCCGATAATAATATCTACTCCTAGCTCGGCAAGTACTTTCGCTTCCTTCACATGGGTAGCTGTTCCGATAACTTTTATTCCACTTCTTTTTAAATCATTTATTTCTTCTTTTTCTAACGTTTGAAATGCAAGACTAACGACTGGTACTTTTTCATCTAATAGCACTTGTAATTGTTCCTTATAGCTTTTTGGAAGCTTTAACGTTCCTTCTACTTCTATACCTAATTCTCTATTCACTCCGCTTAGTAATACTTTCGCCTCATTTACCTTCTCTTCTTCTATTTGTATCTCTTTCGTTACAAGTAAATTAACACCGAAAGGCTTATCTGTTAGTTCTCTTATTCTATAAATCGCTTCACGAATTTGTTCTGGGCTCATATAGCCCGCTCCAAGCCTCCCTAATCCTCCGCTATTACTTACTGCTGCAACGAGTTCTGGCGTCGTAATCGCGCCTGCCATACCGGCTTGAACAACGGGATACTCAATTTTTAATATGTCTGTTACTCGACTTGTAAACATCATTTTCCCTCCTATTTCCCTTATATCTTCTTTATTTGATAAGCTTTCCCCTGCTTATGCAAGGGTTGGACCTCAAATGAAGCGAATATATTGAAAGAGAAGGAGGCTGAGCTTAATGATTTATCCAAATGCATTAAAGCAAGGTGATACAGTAATGATTATTGCACCATCTGGTCCACCTACAATCGAAAATGTATTAAAAGGTGTGAATGTATTACAAGAGATGGGGTTATCCGTAATAATCGGGAAGAGTGTTTACGAGAAATATGGATTTTTAGCCGGAAGTGATCAAGTTCGGCTTGACGATATACATGAAGCATTTACAAATAATGAAGTGAAGGCAATTTTTTGTGCACGAGGTGGTTATGGAAGTGCTCGTCTTCTTCCTCACATTCAATATGAAGTTATTAGGCAGAATCCAAAAATCTTCTGGGGATATAGCGATATTACAGCTTTACATACTGCTGTTTCACGTTATGCAAAGCTTATAACATTTCATGGTCCGATGATTGAAGAACTAGGAAAAGGTATTGATTCCCTATCTTTATCCTCTTTTAATCAGCTATTCCATCCGTATTCAACCATCTTATCTGCATCAGAATGTATCGTACCTAGCTCTCACAGTACAGTTACAAGTACGTTAGTTGGAGGAAATTTAGCTGTGTTAGCAAGTATAATTGGCTCGCCCTATGAGATAAATACGGACAATACACTTTTATTACTTGAAGACATTGGTGAAGAACCGTACCGCATTGACCGTATGTTAAATCAGCTACTTTTATCTGGAAAGTTTAATGAATGCAGGGGCGTTATTTTCACAAGTTGTCACGACTGCACTCCTTCAAAGCCATCTCAATCATTGCAAACAATATTATATGAATATTTCGCGCCATATCATATACCTGTTCTATTCGATTTACCAATTGGACATATAAGTCCAAACATCGGTATTCCACTTGGAGCTACAGCGACAATAAACACGAATAATAAAACAGTCTCTATTTCTTCTGGTATAGCCACTTCATATTCAAATTAAAAAGTAAAAGGAAAAGCGATTACGCTTTTCCTTTTACTTTTACTTTTACTTATAATAATTAAAAATTCGTCCAGATGCGATATCTGCAATTTCTTCTGGAATAAATGTTTTACTTATATCAGTGCCAACATTTAATACAGCTGTAGCATCTTTCTCAATGCTACCAAATAACTCTTTCCCACGTATCGTAATAAGGGGCGTTCCTTCTGGCAACACATCTTTTACAAATTCCATTTGTGTAAAGAACGGAACGATCCATCTACCTTCTCCTTGGAAATGACGCAAACGAAGTATTCCTTCTGTTGCCCCGTCCTCTGCTTCTAGTGAACCAGCAACATAAAACTCAGTAGATAAGAGCAATTCATAAAATTCCTTTTGCTTCTGTTTATCATCCCCTGCTACAACAAGTACCTCTTCTAATTTCTTTACTGAAATTTGCTCCATATGATGCCACCCCTATTTTCAAAATGATTGTACTTAGATTATACGAAATATTCTTATTTTTTTCTACATAATTCGCAATTATTTTCTTAAAATAATTTTAACACTTCTTTTGTCGTCACAATCGTAGCAAACTCTTCATGTAAATTTACAAGTGTCATATTGTGAATATCCTCTGCACTATACTCCTTACCATCTAAACCTTTACGGTTAAAAGTAGCCGTTGCATCACTCACTAAATATGTTGTAAATCCTAAATTCCCTGCCATTCGTGTCGTAGTTTCCACGCAATGATTTGTCGTTAATCCTACAACCACTACTGCATTACATTTGTTCTTTCTTAATCGCTCTTCTAAATTTGTCCCAATGAACGCGCTGTTAACGAATTTCTGAATAACCACTTCACCAAGTAGTGGTTGCACTTCTTCTTTAAAGTTTACCGTTTCCGCTCTCTCATAAAACATTGACTGAGCATTTTCTTTATTTACATGTTGAATATGAAAAACTGGTCGTTTCCTTTTTCTCCATTCTTCTAACAAAATTCTCATGTTTTCTTCAGCAAAAATATTATTTCTCTCGCCCCAATCTGGTAATTGAAATGCCTTTTGTACATCGATTATGATAAGTGCTATTTGATTTGTCATCATTTCCCCCTTAATTTGGCTGTAATTGAAATAGAAAACCAAGTTGTTGTGACGCAGTAATAAAGCAAACATAGGCGCAAAGCTCTACAATTTCTTTTTCTGTCCAATATTGTTTTAATGCGTGAAACATAGTATCATCTATTGCTTTTCGGTCATGAACAAATGTATGCGCAAAAGTAACGGCTACACCAATCTCCTCTGCCTTTTGCACATCATCTGGTCTTCCCTTTGCCATACAGTACAGACATTCATTCCCATACGCTAATGTTCTTCTCACTTGCTCCTTCAACTCTGCTGAAAGAGTTCCTTTATTGTACAGTGTATCTTCTAACTTACTCCACGAGTGTAATATATCCGAATTATGCCCTAATAACTTTTGAAACTTTGTATCTCCTACATTTGATAATGAAATTCTCTCCATCATTTCCCCTCCTATTTCCTTCTGTTTTATTGTAAAATAAATAACGTTCACTTTACATTTCATATGAATCTTAATTTATATTTTCCCTTTACAAAAATCATTATTTTACTGGAGGTATATTTACAAATGCAATTAGACCGTGTTGATCGAAAAATTTTAAATGAATTATATAATGATAGTCGCCTTTCGATGCGTGAATTGGCTAAACGAGTAAACTTATCTGCTCCGTCTACTTCAGAACGTGTTCGTAAGCTCGAAAGCGAAGGTGTTATTCAAAAATACACAATTGATATTGATTATAAAAAGGCAGGACTAGTTTTAGATTGTATTTTAGAAATCACCTTAAAGAATGGTGATACAACACGTATGCAACAATTTATTCAGTCTTATCCATCTGCAAGTTTTTGTTACCGAGTAACAGGAAGCTTATGCTACATTGTAAAAATTTCTGTTCCTTCACTCGTTGAACTTGAAGAATTTATCAATGATGTTTCTTCATATGCAACGACAGTTTCTCATATCGTATTATCAGAAGTATCTCTTACTCCTGATATTGAACATATCTTCCCAGAAGATTAATTTATTTTTATTCATAAAATATAAAAAAACCCCTTACAATAAGAATAAAAATACTATATTATGTATTAAAATACATAAAGTTCGAGAAAGGGGCTTTACATTGAAAATCTGGTTTTATGAAAAAACGGCACAATTAGATGACTTGCTTGGTATTTGGGACAATGTTCCGACCATCCCGCGAATTGGTGAAAAAGTGGAGATTTTAAAGACAGTCCGCACTGTTACAGATATTAAATATGTAAAGAACGGTAATAATTTTCGTGTAGAAATTATTACAAATTAAAAAGTAGCTCCTAAGAGCTACTTTTTAATTATCTATTATGTGCTTTCTTTATAACGATTTTATCTTCTTCTACAGCTACTGTTACATAATCATTTTCTTCTAACCGAAGCTTATTTACAGCCTCATCTGGTAACTCTATGGCCATCAATCTATCGGTTACGATCACTTGACTATACACTTCATTTTCTTGTGATGAATTCACTACTTTTTGCTCATTTATAAAACGTACTGGTGGCACACCAACTTCTTTTACTGTACGCCATTGTTTCCAAACATACGGAATTAACCATAGTAATCCAACAACTGTAAGACCGATACCAATCCATAAATTACTTTGCGCTTGTAATTCAGTAATTGAGATTGTACCACTTTCTTCTCCACCGAAAAATTGCATACTTGTTGCAATCAAATTATTTAGAGCGTGCACAGCTATATTCGTCCATATATTTTTTGTTTTTATGTATAAAAGACACATAACGACACCAAACATGAACGCACCAATAACATCAAAATGTCCTAGGCCAAAAATAATTGAAGATATAATTACAGCTTTTTTAATTCCCCATTTATGAGCCATCCGCTGTAAGAAAAATCCCCTAAAAATAACCTCTTCCATAATAGGTGCTAACACACATGCTGAAATGAAAGTAAATATCGTCATATATACGTTACTCGTATTAATAACATTTCCGTCTTCTAGCATAGTAACTAAGAAATTCGGTAACGTATGTGCTAATATGTAAAATTGAATCTGAGATATGCCAACTGAAAAAATCATCCCCATTATCGTTGCTAATACAATTAATCCCCAAGATAAACGTCCTGGCTTATCAAAAAAACTGTTAAATACAACATTATTTTTATTTGTTTTTACGTATAGCCAAAGTAACGGAAATACAAAAAATACAGTTATTTGTGAAATAACCTCCATCGTATTCTCAGAAACATTTGCTAGACCTAATGGTATCATTATAAGGAACACCCCTATAATCATCCATCCAAAAAAGCTACGTAGCCTTATACGTGAAAATGCATAGTGCATATAGAACACCCCCAAAGATAGTAAAAATAAAATAAAACTTTAATCAGTACTTTATAGGCAATCCTTTCCCTATAAATAGCAGGATAACTAAATTATAATATGAATATAGTTGAAATCCTTCCTATTTTTCTCAAATCATTTCAAACAGCATAGCTCTTAAAATACCATATCGCTGTTCTTCAAGTTGCAATCCAAGTGAAATTTATGTAATAAAAATCCCCGTTTTTACAAGCGGGGATTTCTTTTATTATAATACGTCACGTTTTTGGAATAATGCACTTGATGCTACAAGTAACACAACAAAGTATGCAGCTACAAGTAATAATGAAGTTGTAAACGTAAATTCTGTAAATGTTGGTTCCATTCCACCATTGATTAATTTATTACTATCGTAAGCTCTTAAATCCAAATGGTTGAATACTACAAACTTCGCTACACCTTTTGCAAACATTATTAATACCATGTTAATTGCACCTTGTAAGAAGAATAGGAACATCGTAATAATTAATGGTAATACAGACTTTCTAAAGACATTTGCTAGGAAAAATGCAAGTGTTGCAAAAAAGAATGGTGAAAGTAGTTGATATAAAGTGGACTTCATTACGATTCCTAACGTTAATTCTGTTTTACTACCATCCATTACAATACCGCCAATAATCATTGCAATTAGCATACCAGCTAATACGATAAATAACATTGCTAATAACACTGTAATATATTTAGAAAATAAAACTGCAAGTCTTTTTCTTGGACGGATTAACAATTGTTTAATTGTACCTTTTTGGAACTCATCAGTAAGAGTACGGGCAGCAAGTGTAATCCCAAAAATCGTTGTAAATAAAACAATTAAGCCAATCTCTGAGTTTGCATAATCTAAATATGATCCCTTAAACTCATCACCTTTTCCCCACTTCAACATTGCTAAAGTACCTAAAATTTCGAGTGCCGCAATGACACCAATTAAAATATACATACCTTTTTTCGCATGCAACTTTAAAAATTCATTTTGAATTAATTTAAACATTACGCTTTCACTCCCCCAGTAATCGCTAAGAACTCATCCTCTAACGTTTTATTTTGAACAGTAACTCCGTATACAAGCACATCAGCATGAACAAGTTTTTTTACAAGTTGCGGAATGTTGTCTTTTGTTACAGATGCTACAATTACATTCCCTTTTGCTTTACCTTTAATGATTTCATTTGCTTTCTGAACTTCATCTACTTCAAACGCTACAACGACTGCCTCATCATGTTTCACTTTTTCATGTAAGTTGTACTCTTGTACAAACTCACCTTGTTTAATAATAACAACGCGATCACACATTAATTCAATTTCACTCAATAAGTGACTTGATACGATTACAGCAATATTCTCTTCTTTCGCTAAACGTTGTAAATAATCACGAATTTGGCGAATACCAGCTGGATCTAATCCATTTGTCGGCTCATCTAAAATTAAGATTTTCGGCTGATGAAGTAATGCTTGTGCAATTCCTAAACGTTGTTTCATACCAAGTGAATATGTTTTCACCTTTTTATGAATCGCATGCTCTAATTCAACAAGCTTTACAATCTCAGCAATGCGCTCTTTACTAATTGGAGTAATGGCCATGTTCGCAAAATGCTTTAAGTTTTGCATTCCTGTCATATAATCATATAGTTCAGGATTTTCTACAATCGCTCCAATTTGCTCTAGTGCCTTTTCACGCTCCGAGCGAATACTATGTCCACAAATTGTAATATCGCCCTCTGTCATTGAAATAAGACCTGTCATCATACGGATCGTCGTCGTCTTACCGCTACCGTTCGGCCCAAGGAATCCGTATACTTCTCCTTCACGAACCTCAAATGATAAACCACGAATAATTTCCGTTCCACCAATCCTTTTTCGAACATTCTCTAACTTTACTACTACGTTTCCCAATGCTGATTCCTCCTTTAGACTTCTAGTTTTTTATCGATAATATAAGCAATTACATATATTATTAGAGCACTAACCATTACCATGAAACTTATATTAAAAATGTTAAATCCATTTTCTTGAAACATATTAATAAACAGACTCTTGCTTTCACTATGATATTCTACTCTTCGCAATACTTGGAAAGCTGGAGCTAATTTTCCTAGCAAGGTTGTCGCTAAAGTAATCGCTATATTTATTACTAGAAAAATAATAACGATTAGTATATTTTGCGCCTTTTTCTTTTTCGTAAGTAACTTAACTAGAGTAATTACTAATATGATTTGTAACACACTAAACAAAAACTCAAATAAATCGCTTATCGTATATATTAAATTATTAATTATGCCTACTTGCATAATCTCTTTTGCCTCTACATATACAGAAGTCGTAGGAAAAGCTAATATATAACTTACGTAGAAAAGAATTCCACATATCCCATACCATATAGCCATTGCGATAAATGAGAAAATAAGCATAGAAATTACATATTGTTTCCCAGATATTGCTGTAAGTCGTAACATCGGATTAGTTAGTAAGCGTGAATATGATTTCATTGTTTGTATAAACATATAAACAATATAAAAGAAAAATATAATCATAATGATTCCAAATATACCCTCTTGTCTACTGATAGCCGCATCACTTTTTCTTACAATCATTTGTGAAAATAACACAGCTTCAATTAGCACAAAGAATAAAAAAGTAACAATATATCTTTTCTTATTTACATTCCATAAATAGGAAAGTACTGACTTCACTTACTAAACACCTCCTTAAACAATTCATGAACTGCTTTTCCTCTCTGAAAACGAATTTCTTCTACATTTTCATATAGAACCATTTCTCCATCTTTTAAAAAGATCACTTCATCAAAAATATTTTCAATTTCATTTATTAAGTGAGTGGAAATTAATATCGTACAATCTTCTCTATAGAACTGTAGAATTAGATCCAATACATGTTCTCTAGAAAGAGGATCTATCCCGCCCAATGGCTCATCCAGTACGTATAGCTTCGCTTTTCGAGAAAATGTTAAAATGATTTGCAGCTTCTCTATCATACCTTTTGACAATGCTGTAATTTTTTCTTCTAACGGTATTTTAAATTCTGCAATCGTATCTACCGCTTTTTGAATATCAAAGTCTTTATAAAAATCCCGGTAGAAAAATAAAGCGTCTTTTACAGTCATCCAATCATCAAAGACTGGCTTATCGGACATAAATGAAACGATTTCTTTCGTCTGTAATCCTACCTTTTTACCGTCTATTGTGATACTGCCTTCAGAAGGGTGTTGCAAGCCTGCAATCATTTTCAATAACGTCGTTTTCCCGCTCCCGTTATCTCCAACAAGCCCAACGATTTTCCCTTCCGTAATCTCTATGTTTAATTCACGGATCACTGCTTTTAATCCGTATCTCTTCCATAAGTTTTCTATTTTTAATAGCTCTGTCATTGGCTCTCCTCCCTCTTATCATGTAATGAAGAACGAAGAATTGTAAGAATTTCTTCTTCTGAAAAACCTAAATTGTCCATTCCATCTATAAAAGAATGAAGTAATTCTTTCGCCATCTCTTTTCGCAGCTCCATAATTTTCTCCCCTTCATTCGTTACATACCGTCCCATTCCTCTACGTGTTACAACAACTCCATCCCGTTCTAGCTCTTGAAATGTACGCTGAATCGTATTTGGATTCACTTGTAATTCACTCGCTAATTCACGGACAGAGGGAATTTTATCACCAGGCAATAAATGTCCTGTTACGATCTCTTTTTTTATGTATTCCATTACCTGAATGTAAATTGGTGTATTTGGAGAAAACTCTATTTTCATTTCTTCCCTCCTTTTGTATCGGTGTACCAGTTAAATAATACACTGATACAAAAAGTTTGTAAATACCCATTTAATTACAAAAAGTTCTATCCGTTAACCGAATAGAACTTCCCAAACATAAATCGCTATATAGAAATAATAGTGTTATGTAAACAAAATTATAAAGAAAAGCTGTCTTATCAATGAATAAGACAGCTTTTCTTTATAATCCTATATTAAAAGTTAAACACGAAGTCATCGTCAGCTAACTTTTCAACGTTCGTTGCTTTTACGTAACCATTTCCTTTTACAGAGAAGAAATCATGGTTTTTCGTATCTGTACGTAAACCATTTAAAACGATTGGGTTAATTTCTTCTTCTTCAAACTTCGGCTCAAGTCCTAAGTTCATAAGCCCTTTATTCGCATTGTAACGAACGAAACGATTTACATCTTCTACAAGACCGATAGAAGTGTAAATTTCTTCTGTATAGGCCATTTCAATTTCATATAGTTCCATTAATAACTCTTGTGTTTCTTTTTGCACTTCTTGTTGCTCTTCTGCAGAAAGTTCTGCGAAGATTTGTTGTGCTAAAATACCGACGAATACGCCGTGAATTGACTCATCCTTTACCTTCACATAAGTTCGCTACTCCTATGCCGTTTATACAGCTTACAGTTTCCTGTAAGAAGAGACTATATCATCTACCTTCTCAGGTAGCCCTCCATTTCGATTTAAGGGATTCTCACCCACCGCTTGGCCCTACTCCTCTTGCGGAATTTCACCGCCATTGGGATAGTCGTTGAACGTTCCTTTATCTACGTATCGCACCCACCACTGTTTATACAGTTTTCGATGTCTGATACGGCTTCCTGTGCCGCTCGATAACCCATGTTTTCTTTCAATGGATGCATTAGATTCACCGGCTTGTAGCATCTGAACGATATCCAAAAACATTTCAAGAGTAACACGTCCCCTTGTTTTCAGTTGGTGTTCAGATTTAACCGGCAAATAATTTTGTACTTTTCCCCAAAGATATTTATAACGTTTCTTATGTCGAATTAAAGATACATAATTAGGATGAAGATTATACATATCAGCAATTTCTGGATTTGTCTTTCCGCACTTTAGTAGTTCTACAATCTCAAAAAATTGTGCATCTGTAATTTTTGATTGTGGATTTTTTTCACCTATAACACGTTGCCTTTTCTTCTCTAATTGTTCTTCAGTGAATTTAATTCCACCCAATCCTTCTCCGCCTAATGTCAAGTTATAGCCATTATTATAAGAATCATACAGCCAAATATACTGTTGCTCAATCTCACTCAATTCTTCCAATGAACATTCTATTTCCTCTAGAATTCCATATTCTAAAGTGGATTCATATTTACAATATACTGCTTGTAAATACCTATTATAATGTGTACCACTCTTTAACATCCACATATGTTCCCTAATTCGTTTTAAATTTGAAACGTTCACATCTTTACCAATATAATACTTCCCATTGATTTTTAAATAGTAAATTCCGTACATGTTATCGCTAGATAAAGGCTTCGCTGCTGATTGCCCTATCAGCTATTCTCCTTTCCATCTATTGATAGTTAGAGAATAACCTGAATGCATATATTCATCAATAATAATACAGATAAATTTACAATAGGGGGTCCCAGCAATTAAAAGGGTTTTTCAATTGGTATCTCTACCAAAAGCCGCCATAAGTTAACGGATAATAAGGTTAATAATTTCACCACTTGCCGTCAGTTTACCTTGACCAGCTAAGTAAAGTGGATAGAAGAATCCACTATAGAATAAGTAACTTTCTAAGAACACACTTGCTACCATTGCCATGTATAACTCTTTTTTCGTTACTTCAGGCTTTAATAAACGACGATAGTAACTAGTAATAATACCAGCTTTTTTCTCAAGTAACGGATGATTGTCTACCCAGTCAAAAATATCATCAATTTCTTCTTCTGTAGCTAATGTTGTGAAAATGTGACTATAACTTTTCGCATGTACTTCTTCCATAGCTCCCATGAAAGCTAATACACTTTTCGCTTGTAAATTTTCAAGATGAACAAGTACAAGTGGCATTCCTTCGCCACCTTGTTTCGTATCTAAAAGTGTTAAACCACCTAATACACGCTTATAAGCAATTTGCTCTTCTTTCGATAATTGCACCCAAGTATTTTTGTCAGACGAAACCGCGATTTCTTCTTCTGTCCAAAACTGAGCGATGTTTTGCTTCCAAAACATTAAACTGAAATCATCTTCCTTTTTATTCCAGTTAACAGCGCGCATTGAATCACCCCTATATCTATTATTGTTCTACTGAACGGTTAAATTTCCATCTAACAATGAAAAGCTAACCGTTTAGTAGAACAAACCAAGTATGAGCAGGGTTCATAACCCTGCTCATACTATTGGGTTATTCATTTAGTATGGCAATATGCCATTAAACGGTACAAGCCACACACTCTTCCACACTTAATTTACGTGTTCTCGTATAATACAGACTCTTTAAGCCTTTTTTATGTGCATAGATGTAGTAACGTGCTAATTCACGTGTTGAAATATCACTATTAACGTAAAGAATTGTACTAATTCCTTGGTCAATATGTTCTTGAATTTCTGCGATTAAATCAATTAATTTAAACTGATTCATATCGTAAGAAGATTTATAGTACCAGAACGTATCTTTTGATAAATACGGCATTGGATAATATGTTGTCGCGTTCGCATATGTTCTTGATTCGATTTGACTTACGATCGGCATTACGCTTGAAGTTGCATTTTGAACGTAACTGATTGATTGTGTTGGAGCAATGGCAAGACGATATGAGTTGTATAAACCATTCTTTTGCACTTGCTCTTTTAAACTTGTCCAATCTTCTTTTGTTGGAATATGAATTCCTTCAAATAGTTGCTGAACTTTTTCAGTTACTGGGCTGTAATCTGTCGTTTCATACTTTTCAAAGTATGTGCCATTCGCATAATCAGATTTATCGAAGTCTTTAAATGTCTCGCCTTTTTCTGTAGCGATTTCCATACTTTTCTCAATAGAGTAGTAATTTAACATCATAAAGAATGTACGAGCAAACTCTTTCGCTTCTGCACTTTCATAAGCGATTTTATTTTTTGCTAAATACCCGTGTAAATTCATTGCTCCAAGTCCAACTGAATGAAGCTCGTCATTTGCTTTTTTCACGGTTGGTGCATTCGGAATGATCGTCATATCTGAAACAGCTGTTAAAGCTTCCATTCCTGCATGAACCGCTTCACGAATTTCTTTATTTTCCATTACGTTTACGATATTTAACGATCCTAAGTTACAGTTAATATCACGACGGATAATGTCATCTGTACCGTAATCATTTATTTCTGAAGTTTCTTGAAGCTGGAAGATTTCTGTACATAAGTTCGACATCTTCACAGTTCCAATATCCTTCAATGGATGTTGATTATTTGCATTTGATTTAAACATTAAGTATGGGTAACCAGACTCAAGCTGAATCATAGCGATTTTAATAAGCATATCACGTGCACTAATATCTAGTGGCTTCTTCTTCACTTTCGGATTGCTCATTAATTCATCGTACATTTCATCAATATCAATATCATCTAAATGCTTGCCATATTCTTTATAAACCGTATAAGGTGCGAAAACATGGAAAGGCTCATTTTTCTCAGCAAGCTCAAAGAACTTACTTGGAACGATAATTCCGATTGATAGAGACTGAATACGGCTCTTCTCATCGGCATTTATTTTTTTTGTATCAAGGAATTCAATAATATCCCAATGGAAAATGTTTAAATATACTGCACCGGCACCTTTTCGTTGGCCAAGTTGATTCGCATATGAAAACGAATCTTCAAGCAATTTCATAACAGGTACTACACCACTTGCAGCGTTGTCGATACCTTTAATTTGCTCACCACGTGCGCGTAGCTTAGATAAGTTTAAAGCTACTCCCCCGCCGATTTTCGATAATTGCATCGCAGTATTAATGTTAAAGCCGATCGAATTTAAGCTATCGTCCATCTCTAACAAGAAACAAGACACCATTTCTCCTCTTCTGCTTCTTCCCGCATTTAAAAAGGTTGGTGTCGCTGGTTGGTAGTTTTGTTTTACAATCATGCTTGCGAATTGTCTTGCCTTCGAAACATCACCGCGTCCTAAGTATAATGAAACAATTGCTACACGATCTTCATAGCTTTCTAAGTATTGTTTTTGATCATTCGTTTTTAACGCATAATCTTTGTAGAACTTAGATGCTGCCATATAAGATTGGAACTCGAAGTTTTCACCATAAGCGATGTTATATACTTCCTCTACTTCCTCCAAGCTATACTCGTCCAGAACGTTGTAATAGTAATCATGTTCTTTCATATACTCCATTCGCTCTGCCACGCTATTAAAAGGAACGGTATTCTCTCTAGCTTCTTCCATAAAGACTTCTAATGCCTCTTTATCTTTATGAAGCTGATAAAAACCGTCCTGCATTTGCGTGATTTCATTATTCAGTTCAATGTGTCGCAATCTCCCGCACCCTTTCCTTAAAATATTCTACATCGTTATTTGTTCCAGATAACTCAAATTTTGATACAATAGGCACTTCATATTTAGTAGAAATCTTGTCAGCACTTGCACCGAACATGTCTCCCCAGTTACGATTGCCGCTTGCAGATACGCCTTTTAATTTTTCATTATTGCGCTCTAAAAAGTCTAAAACACGTTCTGGTACATTGCCAAAACCTGTTGTATACGTAATAAGAATAAAGTCTTCATCTATTACTAGATCTTCATCAATTTGAACGGCCGGCATATTTAATTTGTGAATGAAACGCTTCACGTTTCCTGTCATAGAATCATATGCAACTAACATTTCCGACCCTCCCTCTCAAATCTATATTCTCTATATGTTGTTCTTGATTTCTCTATATATTGTATTACGTTTCAAAATAAGACACAAGATATATGTATAAATTCTTTCTTTTTTTAACTTTTACTTTTCGACATGATAGCCGTTTTTTTTCAATACAATGACTATGAAACAACATTCTAAAACTCATGTCAATAAAGTGCTTTTCAAAAAAGTTGTCAACGAATTTAACCTTATTTTTAAAAAAGTTAACAATATATTTTGTCATAAAACGGTAGATGCTGAAGAAATATATTTCTCCAGCATCACGCAAAAAAGAACAGATATAAAACGATAATCTGCTCTAAAAAACGATTACATTTATCAAATTTACCTTATTAAATATATTATACATATACTTTCGTCTCTCGTTACATACTAAAAGATAACTATTATAGAAAAAGATTATTATTATGGAACTTCAATTTATTTATGAAAAGTTTATTCAGAGTGCTCAATACGCAAAATATCTTTTACAAATATGTGATGTGGATTTTCATCTTTATCAAGCATTGTACATACAGGAGCCTCTTCATCAAAGTATACAATCATTCCTTCTACATACTGATATGTATGTTGAACTTGTACAGTTACTTTAATTTCTATCGCTTCTTCATATGCTCTTTTTATTTTCTGAAGCATTTTTGCTGAACATTTTCGTTTCTCTGGATACATAACCATTCCCATAAATCTATTGCCGGCTCTATCTTTCCACATATAATCCCAATGTGGTAAAATGCCTTGTTTAAAATCGCCCATAATTCCCCTCTCCTTTATCTTTTATTTATTCCGCATTAAACGTCCAGTTGGTGAAGGTTACTAATCAGTGAGGGATGCCCTGCTGATCAAAATTCCCCTTTATGAACGTGGCGTTTCTGAATATGTATAAATCACTTGCCCGCCTCGCTGTGCGTTACCAATGAAATGCTTAAAGTCTTCTCTATTTACAACAACTTCTCTGAACGTATAAAATACATCTTTCGTAACAACATACTCCGTTATTTCACCATTTTTCAGCTGATCTAAAATTGTATTTGCTAATTCTTTATCCATGTATTTCACCTCTCTGCAATATTTTATTCTATCGTATATTCTATAGGTCAACAACTGTAAAATTATCCCGCTATTTGCGGGTAGTCCGATTGGTGTTGACTACTAATCAGTCGTGGAATGAACAAAAAATCTTACTGATTAACATTTCACTTTATCTTGTTGTTATGCCATGATTTTATTTTCGTTATTTCGCAAACAATATCGTTTTACTATATGTCCACTAAATATCATATACTAACATAGCTACTTCTCTATATCAAACATTTCGGCATTCAATTATGCAAAGTTCCATACCACTATGCTACAATATACAAATAGAACTAGGAGGGATACTATGATTCGGAAAGCAAAAAAGACAGATGCAATGGCAATAGCTCCTTTATTGTATAATGCTCTGCATGAAATTGCTGAAAAAATCACAGGTAGCACAGTTGAAGCAGAAGTATTACAAGGACTTGAGACATGGTTCTCAAAAGAAAATAACCGTCTGAGCTACGAAAACTGTTTTATTTATGAACAAGACGAAAGTGCAGTTGGAATTATTGTCGCTTATCACGGTAGTGAAGCAACACAGCTTGACGCACCAATTGTACATCACTTAAGAGAATTACATAAAGATGAATCAATTACGTTAGAAAAAGAAGCTGAGCTTGATGAGTATTACATTGATACATTATCAGTTTCAAGTGCACACGGTGGAAAAGGTATTGGTTCTAAATTAATTGAAGCTGCCGAAATCTATGCAACTGAAAAAGGGCATGAAAAAATCGCTTTACTTGTTAATTTAGAAAACACACGCGCCTATTCACTATACGAAAAGTTAGGTTATAAAAAAGATGAAATTGTTATGCTAGTAGGCGAACCTTATGCTCATCTCGTAAAACCATTAAACGTCAAAATTTCTATATCTTAAAAAGAAAGCACACGATTTATATAAATCGTGTGCTTTTATGTTAAATTCGTATTTAATATATTTCCATCCATCGCCTCGTGAAACGTATATGTTGTACATCCCCATGGCTTTCTATGCAAAATAGGAGAACCAGACCATCCCATTGCCCTCAGCTCCGTTCCAATCATCGAATTAAAATAATTATGACCTACAAGAGCAATACTTCCATGTACGAGAGCATAACGATGTAACAGGTAAGCCGCTTGCTTTGCCCTCTCTCTTACTTCCTTATAAGACTCAACATCTTTATGGTAGCCAAGTATCCATAATGTGCGCCCAATGAACATCCATACCTTAATTGTGCATTTCAACCACTTCGGAGCAAAAAAGTATGAAGGAACTTCAGCTTCTCTAAAAAGAGAGTTTTGCATAAAAGATAAAGAATCCGTTAATTCAGCTGCTGATTGTACAGCACGCCTTTGATCACTTGTTAAGACAAATTTCGCTGCTTCAATTGCCTCTATTGTTTCTATCGGCATTTTAGCTTTTTGTATCATTGACTCGGAATCATACTGTTTCATCCATTCGTGAAATGAATTAATTGTCATCGGTTCTCTTATACGACCTAAACAACCATGACGAATAAAAGAAATCTTCATTCTTTTCACTCTCCATTCATCACTTACGAACTCTATTATGCACTAGTTCTAAACATCATACCACGCAAGAAAAGAAAGTCATATACCTTTACATCTCCCCACCACTATCATGCGTTATCGAAGCATGGATACCATCCATCCCATCAAAATATGTACTCGTATCATATTGACGAATCTTTTTTAAATGCATATAAGAAAATAAAAATAAAATTAAAGCTATAACACTCCCCACAAATTCAAACATCATTTTACCGCCTCTAATTTCTCCCACTTCAGCAGGTTATTCTACTTTTTCATTATACCTCGATATAAAGATTCCCGCATTTTTGCTATTTTTTTCAAATAACATGGATTTTCTACATATTTTCTTACAAAAAGTGAATATTTTTCGAATTTTTACTTTGGAAACATTTACAAAGTAGGAAATATGGTTCAAAATAGGAGGAAATAAAAAAAACCCAAATTTATTCTTTTTTTGGGAAAACTGTAACAAGGAGAGTTGCTTATGCAGATCGCAGAAACTGGAGATATCATCGAATTTAAAGGTGGAATGCAAGGCCGTGTTCAAAAAGTAAATCAAAACTCTGTTATTGTTGATATAACAATTATGAAGAATTTTAGAGAACTAGATATGGAACCTCTTACAGTTGTAAGTCATAAAAACTATACTGTCATTAATCAAAATGCATAATATAATAGAAAGAAAGGGCCTGTATAGTATACAGGCCCTTTCTTTCTATTAACGATTATCAATTGTTTCCGGATATAGATCGTGGTTCATCATGCGGTAGTCAGCCATTTGTTCATACTTCGTCCCTGGGCGACCGTAGTTGCAGTATGGATCAATTGAAATGCCACCACGTGGTGTGAATTTCCCCCATACCTCAATATAACGTGGATCCATTAATTTAATTAAATCGTTCATAATAACGTTCATACAATCTTCGTGGAAATCACCATGATTGCGGAAACTAAATAAATACAACTTTAAAGATTTACTCTCTACCATTTTTTGCTCTGGAATATAGCTAATATAAATTGTTGCAAAATCTGGTTGTCCTGTTTTCGGACATAAACTTGTAAATTCAGGACAATTGAATTTTACAAAATAATCACGGTTTGGATGATTATTATCAAATACCTCTAATATTTCTGGGCTATATTCAAATAAATATTTTGTATTTTGATTTCCTAATAATGTTACATCTTTTAAATCTTCATCTAATCTTCCAGTCATTTTAAACATCCCTTCTCGTTATACGCCGCGTTTATTTCCCCATACTAACGCATGAAGCTGAGGCAATACTTTTGCATCATTCATCTCTTTACAATTTACAGCTTTATCAATCAGCCACTCATACTTATCTAATAATTTTTTAATAAGCATCGCATCATCCACTGTTTTTGTATCATCGTTTCCTACTTGCAGGAAAAATGGTACACCTGGATAACGTTCGTGCATCTTAACTGCATATTCAAAATCATGATCATCGAATACTACTACTTTTAAACTAATATCTTTTCCTGCTAGTTTCTGAATAATAGCATCTAACTTCTGAAAATCTGTTTTCATCGTCGAACTTGGTGGTTTTGGAGAAATTGTTACCTCATCAATTTGAAGTAACCAATCTTGCCATTTACTCCCTTGCGTTTCAATTGCCGTTCGCATTCCATTTTCTTTTAATATTGAAAGAAGAAACTCAATATTTTTCAGTAATGCCGGATTTCCGCCTGAAATCGTAACATGAGAAAAATTTTCTCCTCCAATTGCAACAAGCTCATCCCAAATATCTTCTGGTGTCATCTGTCTAATTTGATCTTTAGCTGATCCATCCCACGTAAAAGCAGAATCACACCAAGCACAGCTATAATCACAACCAGCTGTACGGATAAACATTGTCTTTTGCCCTACAACCATTCCTTCACCTTGAATAGTCGGACCGAATATTTCTAAGACAGGGATTTTACTCATCAAGCATCCACTCCCGTCTTACTTCCGCATAACTAGTCGGCGTCTCAAAGAGACGAACAAATTCAACGCGAGCTCCTTTATATTCGTTCACTCGATTCTCTTTTGTTAGTGCTTCTGCCATCTTTTCATAAATCCAAACGACCATATTTTCAGCAGTCGTATTCATTGCAGGTAACGTTTCGTTTAAATAACGATGATCTAAATAAATTTCGATTTCATTCTTCCAAATTTCTTTTATATCTCCAAAGTCAATTGCAAGACCTATTTCATTTACATATCCACTAATTCCAAATACAACTTTATATGTGTGACCATGTAAGTTTTTACATTTCCCTTCATAACAGTGTAAATGGTGTGCTGCATCAAATGTAAATTCCTTGCTGACCATTACTCTTTTATTATGGTATTTGAGTTGTTTACGCTGAATATCCTTGTCCATTTTTTGCAAATTCTCTACGATGCGAAATCCAAAAAAGTTATCCATTAGTTGTTCGCTCCTTCGCGTTCTTGTAGGTACGTATCTAATCCTGCTTTACGAAGTTGACATGCTGGACATTCACCGCAACCATCACCAATGATTCCGTTATAACATGTTAATGTTTTTTCCCGAACAAACTCAAATGCTCCAAGTTCATCTGATAATTTCCATGTTTCAGCTTTATCAATCCACATAAGTGGCGTGTGAATGACAAACGGGTAATCCATAGATAAATTTAAAGTAACGTTTAACGATTTCACAAACACGTCACGGCAGTCTGGATAACCACTGAAATCAGTTTCACATACACCGGTTACAATATGACGTGCTCCAACTTGTTTTGCCAATACAGCAGCAAATGATAGGAAGAGTAAATTTCGTCCATCTACAAATGTCGACGGCAATTCACCTTCTTCATGTGTAATCTCCATATCCGTTCTCGTTAACGCATTTGGAGCAAGTTGATTTAATAGACTCATATCTAGTACCGTATGCTTTATTCCTAGCTCTTTTGCAATTTCCGCTGCACAATCAATTTCTAGCTTATGACGTTGATTGTAATTAAATGTTACAGCTTCTACCTCCGCAAACTGCTCTATTGCCCAAAATAAACATGTCGTACTATCTTGTCCTCCACTAAAAACAACAACTGCTTTTTCTTTTTTCATTTCACTCATTCTCCTTCTCTACTATAAATAAGAAGAAAGAACGTTCTTGAACTGTCACAATAAAAAAACAAAACAATACCTAAGGATATTGTTGTTTCCATAGTTTTTTATAGAGGGAGTTCGCGAACCTCTCCCGCGCGGTGCACGGAATTTCTTCTTTCATTGACACAGCTTATTGTAACATATTGTATACTAGCGTAAAAATTTCTGATTTTTCCGCTATTTATCATTTCATTTCTTTCATTTTATAGTATGATTAATTTAATATAAGAAGAGAGGAGGCATCCCACTGAAATCCTTTATTATTTATCTCTTTTTAAATATATTATTCATCCTGATTACAATGCTCGTATATCATTTATTTTGGAATCAAAAAGGGAAACGCTCTCCTAAATTAAATTCAGCTATATTCATTGTACTCTGTTGCCTCGCTACCGTACTCTGTATTACATTTGCAGCAAAAACAAATAATGGTTTTCAATTTGATATGCGCCATATTGTATTAATTGTCGGTACATTAACGGGAGGGCCTATTGCTGGTGGTTCTATCTTAGTTGTATTAAACATATATCGCTTATTATTAGGTGGGATCGGTGTTTTCCCATCTCTTATCGGTTCTGTTCTTCTATTTATTGTTCTACTATTAACATATAAATTTTTCAATCGAACTTCTAATCGTATAAAAATAACACTTGCTATTATCTACAGTCTCACATACGGATTTAGTTGGATACCCTTCTTCCTTTCAAAGGTTACAAATAAGACTGATTATATACCGCATATTATTGTGTATGAGTTATGTTCAATGCTTGGTACGATTCTAATTTTATATTTACTACACATATTACAAACTCAAGTTCGTCTCCAAAACGAACTTATAAATGCTGAAAAATTTCATTTAATTGGTGAAATGGCAGCGTCTATCTCTCATGAAATTCGCAATCCATTAACTTCAACAAAAGGGTTTTTACAACTGTTACAATCAGATACATGCACTGAGCAGGAACGAAAATTATATATCGACATTGCCATTAACGGCATTGAACAAGCAAATCATGTTCTTACAGATTATTTAACCTTTGCTAAACCAAGCATTGAAAAAGAACAAACATTACAGTTAGAAGAAGAATTACTACATGCATTGTCGTTAATTACACCGCTTGCTAATTTAACAAATGTACGTACTCATTATATAAAGCAAAGCACTTCTTTTTTTATCGCTGGAGAAAAGCAAAAACTAAATCAATGTTTATTAAATATTTTAAAAAATTGCATTGAGGCTATGCCAAAAGGCGGTGATCTTTATTTCACATTAGTTCCTGATCATAAGCATATTCAGTTATATATAAAAGATACAGGAGTCGGTATGGATTCAGAACAAGTAAAACGTCTTGGCTCGCCTTTCTATTCAACGAAAGAAAAAGGCACTGGACTTGGAATGATGGTCGTATTCAGTGTTGTTCAAGCTATGAATGGAAAAATTGATATTATAAGTGAAAAAGGAATCGGTACAACCTTTTTATTAACTTTTCCACTCATACAAAAAACGTGATGAAATAATCATCACGTTTTTTCTGTTCCTTCAACTAATTCAGCAAAAGCTTTCACTTTTCCGTGCGGTTGTTGATTTTCTTTACGCGCTTTCCAGGCGCGCTCTTCTTCTCGCTTCTTCTTAGACATATTTTTTCAACTCCTTCTTTTCTTTCTCCATGTAGTATTCCAAAATAAGAAAGAAAACTATGCACGTATCAAAAAAAGAAGTGGTTTCCCACTTCTTCCACTTTAGCGCTGCAAAATTGCATGTTTCGCCTCTTTTAATTGCGTAAGATGTCTTTGTTCATGCAAATCAAGAAATTGAACCCATTGATACAAATTCAGATCATTAAAAACAGGATGCTTTAATCCATTTTCAAATAGATCTTTTTCATCTATAACACTATGAAGCGCATGTAATAGTTCTTGTCGTGAATGTTCTAGTAATTGAATTCCTTGCTGTTTTTTCATTAAAGTTTCTGTTGGTTGCATTTGCTGAGGAGCTTCTCGTTTATGTGTGCGATCAAGCGTAAGTTGGAGGTCTTTAAATGGAGTCATGTTTCTTTCATTTTTTTGTAAAGCATATACAAGGGCAGACGTGACAGATTGTTCAACTAAATGCAAGTGGTGTAAAATTTGAATAATACTCCATTTATCACGGCGTGGCTTTACATTCACTTCTGTATCATTTAACATTTCAATTTCTGATAATAGCGTGCTTCGAGTAGACTGTAATGAGCTTACTAAACTTTCTAAACTCACATCCATATTAGATTGAAGCATACTTCTTTCCCCCCTTTTTGTTGGTGAAAAGAGGTGCTCCTTATTAGAAACACCTCTTTAGTATTCTGAATTTTCTTTTATTATCTCATCATTTTCCCATTATGTCGATGTTAAACATGTGAAAAAAAGCGCATGTTTTTTACAATTTTGTGTCGTCAATCGCATGTAACCATGCTTCAATTTCTGTAATAACACTTTTCACACAGCCTTCAGCAAATGGTGATGTTAAATTTGCAACTTCTACTAATTCTAAGAACGATTTACTTCCACCTTGTTGGCACAGATTCACATAATCTTCCCATGCCTCTTGTCTATTATCTCTTGCACGTTTCCAAAATTGTAGCGCACAAATTTGAGCAAGCGTGTAATCAATATAATAGAAAGGTGAGCTATAAATATGCCCTTGACGTTGCCAAAAACCACCGCGCTCTAAATAATCATTATCCTCATAATCACGATGCGGTAAATATTTCTTCTCTATGTTACGCCACGCTGTCTTACGCTCTTCAGGTGATGCTTCAGGATTTTCATATACATAATGTTGATATTCATCAACAGATACACCATAAGGTAAAAACAGAAGTGCTGAACTTAAGTGAGAGAAGTAATATTTATCTGCATCTTCTTCAAAGAATAGCTTCATCCATGGCCATGTAAAGAATTCCATACTCATAGAGTGGATTTCACATGCCTCATATGTTGGCCAATTATATTCTGGAATTTCAAATTTACGACTTTCATATACTTGGAAAGCATGACCTGCTTCATGTGTTAATACATCAATGTCACCAGATGTTCCATTGAAGTTTGAGAAAATAAACGGCGCTTTATAATTCTCAATATATGTACAATATCCGCCACCAGCTTTTCCTTTTTTCGCAACTAAATCTAATAAATCGTTATCTAGCATGAAATTGAAAAATTCATCTGTTTCAGCCGATAACTCTTTATACATCGTCTTTCCATGATCAACAATCCAATCCGCATCTCCTTTTGGAGTTGGGTTACCTGTAGCAAACTCAAAGTTTTCGTCGTAATAAGCTAACTTCTCTACACCGATACGTGCTTGTTGTCGCTTTCTTAATTCCGTTGTAACGGGAACGATATAATCCAGCACTTGCTGACGGTAATTAGCCACCATCTCCGCATTATAATCTGTACGGTACATTCTTGCATATCCAAGTTCAACAAAGGTTTTGAAACCTAAAGATTTTGCGATTTTCGTTCTCACTTTAACAAGCTCATCATAAATACGATCTAGTTCTTCCTCATTTCCAGCTAAAAATCCGTAGTATGCTTCACTTGCTGCTTTACGTTCGCTTCTTTCTTTTCCTTGCATAAACGGAATCAATTGCGATAACGTTCTTTCTTCTCCAGCAAAGTCAATTTTTGCAGATGCTAATAACTGTGTATATTGCGACGATAATTTATTTTCTAATTGTAAATCTTTCACGACTTCATCTGAATATGTTTTTAAATCACATTCTGCTAGAGCAAATAATTGTTTTCCATAATACGCCTCTAATTCTTCACGAAATGGAGAATTAATAAGTGCCTTATAATATTTTGTACCATATCCTTGTACAACTGGAGAGAATTCATCAAAGAAATCCTGCTCCTCCTTATAAAAAGTATCCGTCGTATCAACAGAATGGCGAATGTAACAAAGGTTTCCCATTGTACCAAAATCGTTGCGAATTTCATTAATTGAATGAATGACTTGTTTTTGTTCTTCTACAGTTTTTGCGTTATCAAACTTCTCTAAAGCAATAGTAAATTTCTCTTTTAACTCTTCAATATTTGGGCGTTTATATTCATAGTCTTTAAATGACATGAACGAGCCTCCTCTCCATTACATACCTTTATTATAATTCAATACGTATTCTCGAATTCCCTCTTAATTTTCAACAAAATTCGGCAGTGACTACTCTGAGTTCATTGCAAATAAAAAAGCCCTGGATTTATTTATCCAAAGCTCCTTTGGAACATATTATTATTTTTCATACTTCCCAATTTTTTTTAATAGATCAAGTAATTCATCTTTTTCATCTTTCGTTAACATTTCAAAAGACTGATGTATAACTTTCTCATGCCCCGGAAAAATAGAAGCAATAAAGCTCTCGCCAGACTCAGTTAATTGCGCGTAAATAACACGTCTGTCATTCGGACATGGGATTCTCTTTACTAATCCCTTTTTCTCCAGCTTATCTACAACATATGTAATGCTGCCACTGGCTATTAAAATGCGCTCACCAATTTGCTGGAGTGGTTGACCGCCTTTATGATATAGCAGTTCTAATACAGCAAATTCAGTTGGATTTAATCCGTTACTTTGTATAGATTTATTTGTAGTATCCATAACAGAACGATGTACACGAGATAATGCAATAAATACTTTTAAAGATTGAGAAATATCTTCTCGTTCATTATTTGATGTCATACAACTTTCAACCCTTCACTTAAATTCTCACCAATAAAAAGAAAATGCCACTTCATACTTCATGTGAATTCCGAATGAGCATTCACTCATCCATTTCCTCTCCCCTAATATATTAAGAATCATTCTTGAATAAAAACATGACAATTTTAACATAGTTTATATATAATGATAATAAAAAAAGAAGGAGTACCACATTTGAAAGTCAAATTCCAAAGCATAATTATATATATATTGCTTGTTATCCTACCGACAATAGGGATTGGTGCTACATTTTATTCGTATCATACATATAAAATGAAACAGGAAAACAAATTATCCGCTCATACAGTTCTCTTTTTATATAGAGATTATTTAGATCATCATCTTGGTGAAGCAATTTCTGCTTTAGACATGCTTGCAAAAGTTGTAGGCACCGAGACTGGTAATATAAACGGCATTAAACAAATTGTACATGATACAGATGGGAACGATGCACGCTTTTCTGGTTTATATTACGCTACACCAGAAGGGGTCATTACAATCGCATCTGAAGATGAATCAAAGCCTATAGATGTTTCAGACCGTAAATATATTCAAGACGTGCTACAAACTAAAAAAACCACTGTATCATCAGTCATTACTGATCGCGTTCTTGGACATAAAGCTATTATGATTGCTACCCCCATATTCAATAAACAGAAAGAGCTCTCAGGATTATTATTAGCTAGTTTACGCTTTGATTACATTTCATCTTCTTTAAATGCCATTAAACCACAATACCATTTTGAGGTAACTGATAAACATGATGTAGTTTTTCTAACCGATGATAATAACGACACAAGTGATACGCATTCTAATATGCTTACTACCCCACTCCAAAGATTAAATTGGAAGGTCTCTGTTTCTCCATTACCTATTCATCAGAAAACCTTATACCAGTGGGTTGCAATAGAGTGTATCGCTACTTTATTTTTAATATCTATTTTATTTTTACTTGCTCAATATATGTTGTTAAAACGTCAAACAAAAATTGAAAGACAACAAAACGAACTACAGAAAATTGAATTAGTTGGAACTTTTGCAGCAAGTACAGCACACGAAATCCGTAATCCTCTTACTGGAATTAAAGGACTCGTCGCTCTATTAAAAGAGAAATATAAAGATGAACAAGATCAGTTCTACTTTTCCGTAATTGAACAAGAAATAGAGCGAATCAATGAAATTGTAAGTGAATTTCTTATTCTCGGAAAGCCAACCGCCATCATCGAACAAACATATGATGTAAGAACAATTCTAAATGAGGTAGCATTAATTATTCAATCTGAGGCGAATTTACATAACATTGTATTCCATTTACATTTGCCAGACCATCCTGTTCATATCCGTTGTTCGAAAGACCATATGAAACAAGTGGTTTTAAATATTACAAAAAATGCAATTGAGGCTATGACTTCTAATGATACACTAACCATTGTAGTAAAAAACAATGAAACACATGCACAATTGCAGATTATAGATACTGGGAAAGGGATTCCACAACATATTCAAAAACACCTCTTTCATCCGTTCTTTACTAATAAAGATACTGGAACAGGTCTTGGACTTGTCATATGTAAACGAATTGTAGAGATGTATAATGGGCATATTTTTATTGACAGTACAGAAAACGAAGGAACGACAGTTCATATCGAAATTCCGTTACACATAGTATAATTATCCTTATCCTATAAGGGTAATTATACTTATTTCATAAAACCAGCGACAAGCATTCGCCAAAAATTATTTGATTTTCCTTCATACCCGATTTGGAAAATAGGTATTTTTATAATTGAAAACCATTTCGGTGTTTGTTTTTCTTTATAACACTGATATTGTAAAATAAGCTTGTCCAATTCTTGACTAACTTGAATTGTCTCCTTACTATTTAGCCCACTTGTTAATCCTAGTTGAATCATTTCTTCACGTTTCATATGAATATCACGTGAAAGCTTTTCTAATGTGTACTTCCTTTTTACAGTAAACATCCATATCCCCCTTATTATACTTCCATGCTCTCAAGTTCACTTCTCCATTGACTTTTTTAACTACTTAATCATATGCAAATTTGAAGAATCAGAAAATTTAACATTTTCTCCCTGTAATTTACAAATCTTTACCCTCACTTTGAGAATTATTACAAATTATTCTATCTTTGTAAATACATTCGCAATAATAGACATTTTTTTCATCTTCTTTTTTTACAAATTCTACGTAAACCGGGGATTCTTAATTTTCCACCTACTTTTCTTCGACATTTTTTGTTTAATTTATATAAAAAAGCAAAACATAATGATGATTGATAAAGTGAAACTTTCATCAGTGTTTTTTGTTCAGCCCCACTGATTATTAGCATTCACCAATCGAGCGTTTATTGACAGTGAATCTCCCACCTATCCAGCCCAATGTTGAGGTGGGAGTCTTACTACCCACAAATAGCGGGATAACAAGAGAAAGGAAATATTTATATGCGAAAATATACGATTGCATTATTCATCATTGTTTTGTTTTTACCGTCCTTCTTATTTCCTATTCAAGCAACTGCTCATACGAATAAAGTTGCTATTGTCATTGATGATTTCGGCAATAATATGAAGGGGACTAATCAAATGTTGTCACTTCCAATTCCACTAACTGTTGCTGTTATGCCTTTTCTTCCTTCCACAAAAGAAGATGCAATAGCTGCCCATAAAAAAGGTCATGAAGTTATTATACATATGCCAATGGAACCTATTAAAGGTAAAAAAGAATGGCTTGGACCAAAAGCCATTACAACCGATTTAAGCGATGAAGAAATAAACAACCGACTTGAACAAGCAATTCAAGAAGTTCCGCATGCAATTGGAATGAACAATCATATGGGGTCAAAAGTAACAGCAGATGAAAGAATTGTTCGCCTTATACTTGCTGCTTGTAAAAAACACGGTTTATTTTACTTAGATAGTAAAACGAATCCTAATAGTGTCGTCCCAAAAATAGGAAAAGAATTAGGAGTTCCTATTATTGAAAACCAACTATTTTTTGATGATGTGTATACAGCAGGACATATTTCAAAACAAGCCCAATTACTCATCAAAAAAATTCAAGAAAAGCCTATTATGGTAGCTATCGGGCATGTGGGCCCCCCAGGTGAAATTACATCACGCGTTATTGAAACTTCTATCCCTAAAATTCGTGAGCATGCAGACTTTATTTTTTTATCTGATCTAGCATTATCCCCGCCTCCTGTTTCAAAATAAAGTTCATTACTCACATATAACCAGCCCTCACCAATCGGGCTTTTACGGGAAGCCCCCCATTGCTTTCACTGAATTTTGAGGTGGGGATCTTACCGCCCACAAATAACGGGACAAAAAAGTACCTATCTGTATATAACAGATAGGTACTTTTCTTTTTAACTTAAATATAATCTACATGACTCACTCTGAATCCTTTTTTCTCTATTTTTCCGATTAATTGCTTTAATCCTGTTTCATCTAACTCATCTGATATATTTACAATAACCCGACGGATATATTGATCACCGTTATCGAGTGTAAACAAACCACCGATATTATATGCTTTTAACAATGTCCCAAGCTCTTTAATCGTCCCCTTACAATCTTGTGTTGCAATTGTTAATATATAACCACCTGTTCGCATACCAAATGAATCTTCAATAACATCAAATATATTCGAATGCGTTAACATACCGACAAATTCATTATAATCATTTAGCACGGCTAAAAACGGAAGCCGACGAATTACATAAAAGGCTCTGAAGAAGGAATCCTTTTCAAAAATAAATGCATCGGAATTGTCAAGCATATCTCCTGCACTTACATGATCTAATCCGCTATTGCATTTTTTTTCTAATAAATCTACTTTATAAATAATCCCCGTGAATTTCTTCTCATCTTCTGCTAATACCGGGATGGCTCGAAATCCCGTTTCGTTCATCATTTGCAGTGCCTCTTCACCAGAATCATTTATTTTGCAAAATGTTACTTGCTGCTTTGGCAGAAAATGATATTTAACTCGCAAAATATGTTCCTCCTTACATGTCAACATGTAATCTATATATAATAAGGAGACCTATATTTTATGAGTGAAATTATTTTTAAAACGCTTTCATTTATTTATTAACTTGTATCCATATCACATACATTTTTATATAACAGAGCTCCTTGCGCCCTTAATCATTAATAACTTTACATGATAGTTCATTAAATATTCTATACCCTCTAGCCATTTTTTCGATTCTTCTGGCGTTTTCCCCCACACAATCATGCCATAATTATGAACAAGAACTACTCCTCCACCTTCAATGAAATTCGGAACATTACTTTCTAATAAATCAGCGAATTTTTTTTCATCTTCTACAATTGGAATTGTCATTTCTGTTATACCTTCTTTTCCGAAAACACGCTCCACACTGCGTTTATCGAACGTTACTTCTCCTTCTTCTCCATATAACTCTGATATTAAATGACTATCTACAGTCTGCACTTGTAAAATACATCCTGCACTACTTTTTTTATAAATATCTGCATGCATAAATGACTCTGCAGCTGGTTTTTCTTCATTTTCAAATACTGACTCGCACATGCAATTTACGACAATAAAATCTTCTTCCGAAAATAGCCCTTTATCTCTTCCCTCAACATTTACTAAGAATGTTAACGGCTCTTTTGACGTACATAGCGATAAACTAATTTTGGTACCATAAAACCAATCACGAAGTGCCAATTCAGATTTCACATCTTTTAATTCATTCCATTTCTTCAGAAAAAATAACATTTCGTCACCCCCGGCATAATATTCATATAAGGTTCGAATCCTTTCTATGTAAAAGGAATATTTTTTGATTATTCTAAAAATTTAATTGAATTATCACATGAGAACGCTTTTTTGTCAATATAGTTTCGTGGTTCTTCTTTAAAATAGGCTATTCATATGTCTATACTTCTATCTATTGCCTATTTCATTTTGCACATAAAAAAATAAGCTATTCTTTAATTAAAGAATAGCTTATTTCCCTCATTTTTTATCCCGCTATTTGCCGGACAGTAAGACCCCCACTGATTAAAGTTTCACCTTATTTCTTTATTGCATTATGTAAAAACTGTGCGTATTGTTCACGTGTTACGAAATTATCTCCTAAAAAGTTCCCTTCCCCGTCACCTTTTGATATTTTATTATCTACTAAAGCTTTCACATATCCTTTCGCCCAATGGCCATTTGGTATATCTTTAAAGTTCTCTGCACTATTTTCATTTTCTTTTAACTGAAATACTCTTTGTAGTACTACTGACATTTCATATCGAGTTAATACTCCATCTGGACGGAATGTATCATTTCCATACCCTGTCATAATACCAGCTTGAACTACTGCATCAATAGCCGTTTCATACATATTTCCTTTCGTATCTGTAAATGTCGTTTTTGGTTTTAGATTATTTTCTAATTTTAAGTACCTTTGTATTAGAAGTGCTACTTGTCCACGAGTAATGTTATCCCCAAATCCAAATTCACCATTTCCATAGCCTATAAATAACTTTTCTTTCGCTAAGTAATTAATTGCTTCTTCTGACCAATGTCCTTTTGGTACATCTTTAAATTCTACCACTTCTGTTTTCTCATCTTCTTTAGATGTATTACCGTCTTTACTTTCTACTACATTTTGAATAACAGATCCTGTAAAGAAAATTCCTGTATCCGCGAATGGATCTTTCACACCAAATTCATATACTTTCTCACCTGGTGTACTCCATTTCACTACACCATTACTATATGTACCGTTATCGCTCTTCAGACGGATTTTCGTAGAAACCTCACCATCTTTTTCATATATAGGTACTTTTACTTCTTTATTTACTTCTGTTTCCTCTAAAAATACTTTTTGATTTTGGACATTAATATAAGCCGTCTTACTTAGTTCTATAACTGGTCGGACATCACGGATTTCATTTGCAACAAAACTTAGAAATACTAATTTTTTCAAATTGCTCACTGGTGATAAGTCTGAAATATAATTCGCTTCTAAATCAAGCTTTTGTAAGTTTACTAGACTTGATAATGGCGTAATATCCTTTAACTCATTGTTAGGTAAGTGTAATTGTTTTAACTGTGTCATCTTACTTAGAGGAGTAACATCTTTTATTTCATTTTTCCCGATCCACAATTCTTCTAATTGCTTCATTTGCTCAATGCCGGATAAATCTTTAACTTTATTACGTGTTAATACTAAGTCTGTTAAAGGTAATGAATATAACGCTTTAATATCTTCAATTTGATTACCTGCTAAAGTTAAGTATGTTACATTTTTCAAAGCGCTTAATGGAGCAACGTTCGTAATTTTATTATTTGCTAAATTCAAGTAATCTAGTTGTTCCATTTTCGCTAATGCTGTTACATCTTCTATTTGGTTGCCTGATAGATATAAACTTTTTACATTTTTCATTTCAGTTAGTGGTGTAACGTTTGTAATTTTATTATTACTTAAATCAAGAGATTCTAAATTATCCATCTTAACAAGTGGCGTTACATCTGCAAATTCATTACCACGCAAAGCTAAATGATTTAATTGCTTTAAGTTCGCAAAGAACGACGGGTCTTTTATCTTCGCATTCGCAACTGTTAAAGATTTTAAATTTGGCATATATTTTAATGCACTATAATCAAGTATCTCATTTGTATTTAAAAATAAATCCTTTACTTGTAATAACTCTTCTTTCGTAATTGGTGTATTTAAATCTTTTCTATTAAATACTTTTTTATTCACAAGTTCTCTTAATTTGTTATCTGTTATCATATTTTGATTATCAACTGGATTATCCGTTTCCGTATTGCCTGAATTAGAGTTATCATCTGGTTTCTCTGTTTCTTTGTTACCTACAGTTGGATCTTTAATTTCAAATTGAACTTGATATTTGTGATCATATCCAATAGCTGGAATAAGTATATGCATTTGCATATTGTGCTTCTTCTCAAACTCGCCAATTTCAAATTGGACTACTTTCGTTCCGTTCTTCCTCTTATCTTCTGACAAAACCTTCACATCATGAAATACACCAGGCTGGTTTCTATCTTCTATTCTAAGATATTGAAAATAATCGCTATCTTGCATTGTTACAGTGACAATTTTTTTACCAGCTGCAATCGTTACTTTAGGATCTTTTATATATTGAGAAACCATAGATGGCTCGTCTTTTTGGTCCTTATATATTTTAATTTCAGTATCATACGTGCGATCACTCGCTGCTGCTACCGATTGATTTGCTTCAACTTTTAATGCCGCTAATGCTGGAGTAGAATACGTAGCAAATGGAATTGCTAATGTTGTCGCTACTACTAGCGCCTTCATATAATTTTTTTTCAAAATAATATCCCCTATCATATACAATTTTTATAATTGATAACCCTTATCAATTACCTACAAATAAATGATAATGAATATCATTATCATTGTCAATGAGAATATTACATTAAATTTATATTTTTAAAGATAAAAATAAAAAGCCCTTTATTCAAAGGGCTTTTTTACCTATCGTATGAAGAATTTCACTTTTTTCCTTCTCATTGATGACACCAATTTTTTGCAAAATATTCGCGTACAATACAAGTTTATTATATATTCGTTCTGACATGTTCTCCCTTCTTTCCTTCGACCAACTTTTTTTGTATTGGTAAATTATATGAAAGAGATGAGAAAATGTGTCCACTTTTTGCATAAATGCAAATCTTTTATTTTACGATTTGCAGACAATAAAACTCCCTCCTAAAAATTAGGCGGGAGTTTAGGTACTTTCACTTTATTTAACAAACTGTCCACTGAATATTATGCTTCATAAGTTCTTCTTCAAAACTATATGGCATTTTTTTATCACAAATTACATGTTGAATACGTGAAAATGCTGCTATACGATAATTCCCTTTCACGCCTACCTTCGTATGATCACATAAAATATATGTTTTCTCAGCTAATTTCATCATCGCCTCTGACAATTTCGCTTTCTCTAATTCAAAGCTGGAAACTCCAAAGCTAGGTAATAACCCATCAATCGAAACGAACGCTTTATGAAAATGGAATTGCTGTATTACTTGCTGAGAAATAGACCCTGATACACGCGAATGCTTTGGAGATACTTTTCCACCTATAAATAAAACTTCACCGTGAAACATCTTTTTATTAATAGAAGAAATTAATTGTGTTGCGACTGGAAATGAACTTGTTACAATCGTTAAGTTTTTACGATGAACAAGGTATGGAACCATTTGAAGCGGTGTACTTCCATCATCAATTGCAATGACATCACCATCTTCTACAAATGTCGCTGCTTTATAACCAATTCTTTTCTTCTCTTCTATATGTAGCATTTCTCTTTCTAACATTGGCGCCTCTACCCCAGCGCCTGGAAGTTGAACAGCTCCACCATACACTTTTTTCAGCTTCTTTTCACGATCTAATTCTTCTAAATATCGACGAATCGTTTCTGTTGATACAGCAAATTCTCTCGCTAATTCTGAAACCTTTACTTTTCCTTTAAATTCTACCTTTTCAAGAATGGTTCGCTTTCTTTCTTCTCCTACTACAGACATAGATTCACCTCATTACTCTCCACTTCCTCTTCCGTTAAACCGAGCTCACTACTTCCAAGAATTACACCAACTGTCCACATTCCAGCATTTCTACCTTCTTTCATATCTGATACTGTGTCCCCTACTTTTATCATATGGTTCATCGGATACACACCAAGTTCCATTGCATTTTTATAGCACATCCATGGGTATGGGCGGCCTGCTGGAACATCATCTGGCGTAACAAGAAAATCAGGTTTATATCCTTGTAACGCTGCTTCCTTTGCTACAATATCCATCATTTCTCTCGTATAACCAGTTGTTGAACCGATTTTAATGCCTCTCTTACGTAAAGAAGCGATCACTTCTTTTACCCCATCAATCGGCTTAGCATAATTTGGCAAAATAGAAAAGAGAATTTCTTCAAACTCTTCATACATCTCATGAATGTCTGCTTCTGTTGGTAAGTGACCAAAGACACGCTTCCACTCATCCGCAATACGAGGCATTTCTGTTAGTGCCCTTACATGATCTATTTTTAATAATCCCATTGGCTTACGTGCTTCTTCTGCTGTAATTTCAACGCCGCGTTTATGAAAAATCTTCATGAATACTTCTAGTGGTGCAAAGCATCCGTAATCAACCGTCGTACCTGCCCAATCAAAAATAACTGCTTCAATTTTCATTCTGTCCATCACCCTTCTTACTTATCTTTTTTGCCATTGTGAAGTTCGGTTACGAAGTGCTTTCGTTCCCCATTCATATACAACTCTCACTACAATATTTGTAACAACAATAAGTACACTCATTGCAGCTGCTGGCGCTACATTTCCTGCATCATCCATATTTACGATTGATACGGCAGCTAGTTTAAAATCAGCTGCATATAGGAACACAACTGCCGATACAGTTACCATTGAATTTACGAAGTAGTACATTACCATTTCTAAAATTGCTGGTAAACACATTGGTACTGTTACTCGGAAGAATGTTTTATAAAACGGAATACCCATCGACTGCGAAACAAGCTCAAACTCTCGGTCTAATTTCTTTAAGGCAGTCGTTGCCGTGACAAATGTTACAGAATAAAAATGAATGATATTTACTAGTACTAATACAGCGATTGTTCCGTATAAAGAATGAAACGGATTCGTTACTGATAGTCCAAGAATTTGAATCGTTGGTTGACTAAAGAAAAAGACATATCCTAATCCGAGTACTAAACCTGGTATCGCTAACGGCACTATAGAGAAAAAGTAACCTGTTTTTCTAAAAAATTGTAGCTGGTCTATTTTCTCAATTGCATATGCGAATACAAATGTTAAGATCGCCCCAATAACTGCTGTAACTGCTGAAACAATTACGCTATTTTTAAATGCTTCAAGTCCATCTCCTGTTAAACTGGAAAAATTAAAATGCTCAAATGTAAAACTCATATTATATGGCCATACTTTCACACTTGCAGCAATACCAACTGCAACAAATAATAGAATGATCATAAGGGTAATCACACTACAATATATGAATGAGATTACATCTCTTTTCTTATTAGCTATTATTCTGTATGGTACTGCTTTTGAAGATAAGAAATTCGCCTGCTTTCTTTGCGTAATACGATCAACTACAAATGCGAATATAGCTGGGATTAATAAAATCATTCCGACAGTTGCACCCATCGGCATATTTTGCTGTCCAATTACTTGTTTGTATACGTCAGTAGCAAGCACATTATATTGCCCACCAACAATTTTTGGTGCCCCAAAATCAGTAAAACTAAGTGTAAACACAACAAACATTGCACTAATTAATCCGTACTTTACACTAGGTAAAGTAACCGTGAAAAATTGCTTTGTTTTACTGGCTCCTAACATATTAGAAGCTTCATATAAACGATAATCAGATCCTTGAAAGGCAATTAGCAATATGAGAAAGGCTTGCGGAAATGTATACATAACTTCAGCTATTACAATTCCTATTGGTCCATATAAAGGGATTTGTATACCTTCAAATAAACCAAACATTCCTTTCGTTACTAGCCCTTGATTACCAAATAAATATGTAAGTGCTATACCGTGCATCATCGTTGGTGCAAACAATGGTAATAACGCTACATACTGAAATACGCGCTTTCCAAAAACATTCGTACGGGCAATTGCATATGCGTAAACGAATGCGATTGCAACTGAAATCATTGTTGTTGCGCCCGAAATCCATACTGTATTTTGTAAAGACTGAACTAAAGTTGGTGTTGTGAAATATTTACTGAAATTCGCTAAACCAATGAAAACTCCATCTTTATTATAAAAAGCTTGTGTAAATAGTTGTAATAGCGGTAATACAAGTATGATAAGGAAGGAAAGAATCATACCGATAATTACGAGCCTTTGGATCCATTCCTCTTTCCCTATACTTCTCTTAATCTTTTTTTTCGTACTTTCTACCTTATAGTTTTCTAACATCTCCATCTATACAATGACCTTCTTTCCATATGACAACATATGATTTTCTGAGAAAGAGATTTGAATCGGCTTTCCTTTTCTAATAGCCGTTGCTTCTACTTCTGATGCTAATATATCCACTACAATTTTCTCATTATAAAGGTGTGTGTTTTCTTCTACGACTCGCACTTCCGTCCGATATACAGATCCGCGAAATTCCATACTTTCCACAACTGTTTTAATACCGTCCTTTTGTACAATTGTTACATGTTCAGGACGAATTGCATGTTCTTCGTTATTTTTCGAAAAGAAATTAATAGAACCAATAAAATCTGCCACAAACGGATTGGCTGGTCTTTGATAAATCTCCTCTGGTGTTCCAATCTGCATAATTTCCGCATGATTCATTACAACAATTTTATCAGCCATCGTTAATGCCTCTTCTTGATCATGCGTTACCATAATCGTCGTTATTCCTATTTTCTCTTGCAAATCACGCATTTCCCTACGTAATTTTTCACGCACTTTTGCATCTAAAGCTGATAACGGCTCATCGAGTAACAAAATATCTGGAGACAGAGCGAGCGCACGTGCAAGTGCTACTCGCTGCTGTTGTCCACCAGACATTTGAGCAGGATATTTATCTTTTACATTCAGCAAATCTACAAGTTTTAACGCATCTAGCGCTTTCTCTTTCACTTCTGCTTTCCCATATTTTTTTGTCTTTAAGCCGTATTCAATATTTTCAAGTGCTGTTAAATTCGGAAATAAAGCATACGATTGGAAAACCATTCCGAAGTTTCTCTTTCCAGGAGGCAATGCTGTAATATCTTTTCCATTCACAGCTATACTGCCAGTCGTTGGTTCCTCTAGTCCCGCTAAAATGCGAAGCAACGTCGTTTTCCCACAGCCACTCGGGCCTAATAAACAAACAAACTCATTTTTGTTCACAGTAAAAGAAATATCTTTTAACGCTGTAAATGCATCAAACTGTTTTTGAATGTGTTGAATTGATAAATATTCGCTCATTTTTCTCTCTCCCACTCACTTACTTTTTCGGTTCTGCTTTTTGGCCAAACTCTTTTTCCCATTTTTCTAAGATTTTGTCACGATTTTCTGCTGCCCATTTAAAGTCATTCTTTTTATATAATTTTTCAGTAACATCTTTCGGGAATCCCTCTGGAAGTTTATAATCATTTTTAATTGTCGCAAATCCATTTTTCTCAAAGTATAACTTCATTACATCATCAGTAATTGCCCAATCTAAAAATGCTTGTGCTAATTTATCATTTTTCGCATTATCTTTCTTAATAAGTGCGTTCGCTTCTACTTCCCACCCTAATCCTTCTTTCGGCAGTACAACTTCAACTGGTGCACCTTTTTGTTTCTCTTTTAAAGCACTATAAACCATTGATACACCGACTGGATATTCACCTGCTCCTGCTAATTTCGCTGGTTTTGATCCTGAATGCGTATAACTTGCCATATTATCATGAAGTTTCTTCATGTAATCCCAGCCTTTATCTTCACCCATGATTTGTAGCCATGCAGAAACTGTTAAAAATCCTGTTCCAGATGATGCTGGATGTGGCATAACAAGTGTTCCTTTATACTCTGGTTTCGTTAAATCTTCATATGATTCTGGCATCGGTAAATTTTTCTTCTTTAACTCTTCTTTATTTACAGCAATCCCCGTCATAAATGCAGTATTTCCTACCCATTTTTCAGGTTGCTTATCATCTTTAAATTGTGGAAGAACACGATCTGCTCCTTTTGGAGAGTATCCTTTTAACATATCTTTTTTATCTAAAGCTAATAGACTTGATGCCGCAGTTCCCCATACAACATCTGCTTGTGTATTTTTCCCTTCAGCTAGCAATTTCGCAGTAATAACTCCTGTTGAATCACGTACAATGTTCAATTTCACATCAGGATATTTCTTTTTAAAGGAATCAAGATAAATTGGTACAAGCTCTTCTTCAATTGCTGTGTAAACAGTTAATGATCCAGATAATTTGTCATCTTTCACTTTCGCTCCAGCACTTTCTTCCTTCTTTGCACCACACCCCATTAATAACGAAAATACCATTCCAGTCGCTACAGCTTTAAAGATTGTTTTTTTCACTGTTTCTCTCTCCTTTTACAAATCTTATGTACAACTCAAATATAAACAACTAGTGTAAAAGCAGTATTAAACCAACATTAATCTTTTGTTTGTTGTTTGTTTTTGTGTAATACGTTGCTACTTCTATGTTTTTTCGCATTTTTCTGCTAATAGAAAACACTAAATTTACAAATAATTAAAAAAAACCTTTATAATCCCACAAAAAAATGAGGCGTTTGTAAAAAACGCCTCATTTTTGTTTCCCTTTTTTTGAATTACGATTAGCATACTTTGCGCTATTTTCTCCTTCATACTCTAATGCAAATTCTGCATCTGGTAAGCTTTCTTTCGGAGTTTTATTATTATTGATTGCCGCATTTTGTTTCACTTTTCTTTTTACCAATACATTCACCTGCTCTCAAGAAATCACTTTCTACTCTAGTTTGAAACAACTTAAAATAATTATTACTGGCAAGTGTTAACAAGTACATAAGGGGCGTTAGATGGAAATACTACATATGAAGAAATCATTATAAAAAGGAGCGATAATTTTGAAGAAAAAAGAAAAGATTCAATCACCAATTTTAGACGAAACGCTCCCGCATCAAATGAATTTTCCATCTTTTAAAGGAACAGGAAAAACGATGCAACAACCTTTTGTGAATCAATATAATGTTGTAATTGGAGACAGTAAATATAATTCCGAGAACAGTCCGCTTAACAATTGGAGTGATGAAGTAGATCCTGCCATTATGGCTGGCGATGAGTGGATCCATCCGACAAATGATATTGGGTGGATTTCAGAAGAAAATCAAGAGTTACTAAAAAACGAAGTGGATAATAAAAATGAAGCTTTTATGCATCCACAATTTGGTATTAACGACTAAAAAACCATTCTACCTAACGTAGGTAGAATGGTTTCATACTATCCAATAATAATCCGCTCTTTCGGGTATTTATAGCGAGGTGGTTGTTCCCTTCCACCACTAGCTAAAATAAATGTTAAAATACCAACGCGTCCGATAAACATAAGCACAATGAGTACAAGTTTCCCAACAGTTGTTAAATCAGGCGTAACACCTGTTGATAGTCCCGTCGTTCCGAAAGCAGAACAAACTTCAACAATTAAGCTCATAAGCGGTACATTTTCCGTAATAGATAAAATGAATAGCGCAGTAGCACATAACAAAATCCCCATCGTCATAACGACAGATGCTTTTAGTACATCCTCTTCATGTAGCTGACGTTTGAAGACTCTAACTGTTCTACCGCCCCTTGCAAAGGTGTATAGTGACAATATACTAACAGCAAATGTAGTTGTACGTATTCCGCCCCCAACCGAACTTGGAGATGCCCCTATAAACATTAATATACTCATAAATAAAAGCGTCGGTTGTGACAATTCACGTATATCCATCGTAGCAAGTCCACCACTTCGCGTCGTCACAGATTGGAATAATGTATAAAATACCGTTTCATGCCATGACTTTCCTACTAAAAAGTGATTTCTCTCCAGTAAAAAAATCATAATTGTACCAACAACAACGAGTGCAAAAAATGTTGTTGTCGTCAATTTTGTAAATAATGAAAAACGAAATAATTGTTGTCCTCTTTTACTAAGGAATTGCTTCACTTCCATTAGCACAGGGAAACCAATCGCCCCTAAAATAATTAGTAACATATGAATCATTTGAACAATATAATCTTTTTTATACGGAATTAACGATTGTCCTGTTAAATCAAATCCACCGTTCGTAGTCGCACTAACTGCTGCAAAGAAACCGTGAAAATAAGCTTCTTGCCAAGTCGGAAAGTAAAGTAAAAATCTTGTACCTAATAGGATTGCTCCAATAAGTTCTATCGAAATAATTACAATTAAAATAGAACGCATCAATTCTACAAGACCCGATAAATTTCCTTGATTATGGTCTGCCATAATTAATCTTCTTCTTTGCAAACCAATCTTTTTCCCCGTAATGATCCAAACAAATGTACCAAGCGCCATAATTCCTAAGCCGCCTAATTGTAAAATAAGGGCTAAAACAATAATTCCTGCTGTAGTAAACGTATCTGAAATCGTAATAACAGACAGCCCCGTAACACTTACCGCACTAACCGATGTAAAAAGGGCATCTATAAATGTCCATTTCACACCAGGTTTCGTAACAAACGGTAAACTAAGCAAGATTACCGATACAACTACTGCTAATAAATAAAATAAAACAATGAGTTGTACTGGACGTAATTTTTGTAAAAACTTTTTTATATCTCTCATTCCATCACTTCGCTACCTTTTTTCTATCGATTAAATAAAGAAAAATCTTCCCTTTCTTTATTTGTAAATAACTGTTCAAATAATTTGGCAAAGACCATTCCATATACAGTTCCATTACCTCCATACGGCAATGCGTAAAACAAATTATGTATCTTTTCGTCTTCTTTTAAAATGGGGAGACCATCATGAGTACCACCAAATGCGGCTGCCCAATAGTAGTCTGCCTGTATATTTTTATACTGCGGGAACATCTCTTTTACAATATTAATAAGGATATCACGCTTATGCAATAATTTCGTATCACCGATTGTTTGAATTTGCATCGCTTCATCTAATCCGCCTACAATAATGCGGTTTCGATACGTTCGAAAATATAAGTAAGGCCGTTCCGTTTCCCAAATTAACGATCGCTCATGCCAGCCTTCAAACTGATCTATTTCATTTGTTACAATTGCATAAGAAGTTTCTACTGTTGTATTTTTTTCTTTCTTTCCAAAAAGCGCTTCATAACCTGTCGCCATAATAATATTCTTTGCTACAATTTGATTTCCTGTTTTCGTGTAACAAATTAAATCATTTTGGCGTTTTTTTATATGTATTGCCTCTGTATGTTCATATATATTAGCTCCTATTTGGTTTGCTTTATGCAAAAAACTATGCGCTAATAAATACGGATTCACCTCAGCATCACCTTGCGTATATAACGCTGCTTGTTTTGCAAAAGAATAACGTTTCTTAATATCAGCTTCTGTAAAATATTCAACTGGAAATCCATAATTCTGTAACGTATTATATTCCTCTTGTAAAAATGAGACATCCTCACTTTTACTTGCATAATATAAACTATTTCGCGGAATAAAATGGGGATCAATATCAAGAGTCGGTATAACCTCTTCCATTGTTCTTAGCGCTTCATAACAAAGCTTATATGCTCGTACCCCTTTTTCTTTACCAAATGTATGGATAAGGGAGGTTAACGATTTATCATGAAGGAATTGTAGTAAACCTGTATTAGCAGCTGTGCTACCACACCCAATTGCTCTTTTTTCAATAAGCGTAACACTCATGCCAATTTTCGCTAACGAATGCGCTATATGAGCACCAGCTTCGCCGCTTCCGACTACGAGCACATCACATATCATATCATTTTCTAACAGTGGATAACAAGGTACAGAAACTCCTGTATTCCAAAACAACTTACCATTCATAAGTTTCATAATTATACTCCTAAAATATAAGTTTCTCCTTTCTATGTTTTGTTATTTTCCATAAAAAAATCCAACTAACATAGGCTAGTTGGATTTTTTATTTTTAATTAGAACGCTCTTCAAGCCAATTTCCAATCGTCGGATATGTTTGTTTTACAGCTGTTCCACCGTAAACGATAGACATATGCCCTGTCGGTAAACATACATATTGTTTATCTGTGCTAGAAATATGGTCTAGTAATGCTTCTACTTGACATGGCAAAGCAATATGATCACGTTTCCCGGAAATATTTAAGACATTCGCCTTAATATTTGCAAGGTCTACCTTTTGTCCGCGAATAACGAGTTCACCCTTAACCAGTTTATTATTTTGATAAAAATCACGAATCCACTGTCTGTATGATTCACCTGGGAACGGAATACCATCACCAACCCACTTTTGAACCAATCTCCAGCTTTCGACGAAGCGCTCATTCTCTGAACGATCTACTAAAGCAACATATGGACCGACAAAGTTCGTAATTGGTTTTAACATTTTGTTTCCGAAATCAATCATTTCTGGCGGAATATTTCCAAATGTATCAACCGCTTTATCTAAATTGAAGTATTTCTCATCTAACAAAGGACCATACAATCCTGTTTCAGAGAAATCAAAAGGACTTGTCATGAAAATTAAATTACGAATTGGCATGTGCGGATGAAGTGCTGCATAAATAGAAGTTAGCGTTCCACCCATGCAATAACCAAGTAAAGAAATCTCGTCCGATTTTGCAGTTCGCATTACTTTTTTTACTGCTTTTGCAATATAATCAAACACGAAATCATCAAATTTCAAATGACTATCTTCTAAACCAAATGTGCCCCAATCAAGCATATACACATCAAAACCACGATCCACTAGATATTCCACTAAACTATTTCCAGGAGTTAAATCCATAATATATGGTTTATTGATAAGAGCATATATTAACAGAATTGGAACTCTTTGTGTTTTTTCTTGTTTTGGAATGTAGCGATAAAGCTTCGTCTTATTCTTCGTCCAAATAACCTCTTTCGGCGTTAATCCTACTTGCGGCTCTGGTTCACGTAATAAAATTTCACTCGCCCTTTTCACTCGGCGGTATGCTTTTCGGTACTCTTCTGGGTATAGCTCTAATTGCTTTTCCCATTCTGTTGCGAATGTAGTCATTTTTTTATCTCCTTTTTGGTCGATTTCCTTCTTAAAAAAAGAAGTGCATTCCTGCTATGGATATGCACTTTTTTCTTACTTCATTACATATATAATCCGCCGTTAATGTTTAATTGCTGACCTGTGATATACGCACCGTCACGGCATAGGTATACTACACCTTTTGCAATTTCATCAGCTTGACCAAAACGTTTTTTCGGGATTTTTGCAACGATTTTTTGACGTACTTCTTCTGGCACTTCTGCTACCATTTCAGTATCAATAAATCCTGGGCAAATTGCATTTACAGTGACATTTGTTTTTGCAAGTTCTAACGCTAATGATTTTGTAAATCCTAACATACCCGCTTTTGCTGCTGAGTAGTTTGTTTGGCCAAATCCACCTGCTTGACCAATAATAGAAGAAATGCTAATAATTCTTCCTTCTTCCGCTTCCGTTATGTATGGAAGAACCGCGCTTGTCGTATTAAATACGCTACTTAAATTCACGTCAATTACGCGCTCCCAATCTTCACGATTTAACTTTTTGAATGTACGATCTCTTGTAATACCAGCATTATTAACAAGAATATCAACTTTACCAAAATGATTCACAGCTTCTTCTACAAGTCGGTTTGCATCTTCTACTTTAGAAACATCCGCTTGCACTGCATAAACGTCATGTCCGTCTTTTCCTAGTTCATTTACTAAGTTTTCAGCTGCTTCTTTACTGCTATTATAGTTAATAACAACTTTAGCGCCCTCTTGTGCTAACGCTACTGTAATTGCTTTTCCAATCCCTTTTGCTCCACCTGTTACGATTGCTACTTTTCCATTTAATTGAACCATTTCTTTTCCCCCTTAAATGAATTTGTGAACGATTGTTATGAATCATTTTGGTACTCATACTGTAGAGTCCCTATATAATTATGTTTCGCCGTTTACATGTGAAAAGAGATTCTCCCTCTCTCTTTTGCCTGTTATAAACAAGCGCTTTTATCATTTTTTATTTTCCGGCTTATTCGCAGGCTTTATCTCTTCTTTTACAGGTACTTGTAGTTTAGCTAGTACTGCATTTTGCTTTTCTAGCAATTCTAAAATTTGATCTACTTTTGTTTCAAGCGTACGAATATCTTGTTTCACTTTTGTCACATCACGCTTTAATGTAGGAGCTTGTCCTAAAGAATCTACTTTCTCCTCTAGAAACTCCTCAATGTTATCTACTTTATTTTCTAAGTTAATAACAAGCGTAGCCACTCTTGCGATATCCTCTTTCGTCGGCACATTTACTTGTTCTAAATAGTTTTTTGTCGTATCATTTAATGCTTTTTGATAAAACAAATTCAAATCTAGAACGCTGCCCATCCAAGCAGAATATTCTTCTGTTTTAATTGTTTCATTGAGCGCTTTTCCCCAAAATGTTTCGGTTTGTTCATAAGCATTTTTCCATGCTTGTAGTGGATCGAATTTTTGATCAATCACTTTACCTACACTCCCTTTTTCTTTTTTGAAACAATTCAACCTATTCACTATTTTCTAATATTCTGAATAAAACTTCAAGTCTATATTTTATTTTTTTCTATTTTCTAACAAATATGTTGACTTTAAAAACAGATAGGTGTAAATTGCACTTATAAGCAAAAAATTCCATCTAACTGATTCATGAGGTGATGCACAATCATGCTACAAAATGAACCAGAACAACGCGAAAGTTTGGAGAACAACCAAGCGAAACAACCAAACTCCATGCCAAAAAACTTCTTAGTTCCCTTCTTACTTCTCTGTCTAAAAGACTGGAGTCTTCATGGTTACAAACTTATTCAAATGCTAATGGATATCGGCTTTTCTTCTGTTGACCAAGGTAATGTTTATAGAACACTACGCAAATTAGAAAAAGAAAACCTTATTTCTTCTACTTGGGATACAAGCGATGGAGGGCCGGCAAAAAGAATTTATTCTTTAACTGAATATGGAGAGCAATATTTAACAACATGTGCGACTTCTTTTGAACATTATCAAAATATGTTGCGGACGTTTTTCACGTTATACACCAATGCATTCTTTCCATTTTCTACTTCTCCAGAAAAGGATGAAAAGGATTCTTCATCTTCACCTGGTGGTACAGCAGAGTAATCTGCGTTCACAATATGTAAAAAAACATTTGGGGGTCAAACAATGGAAACTAAACCATACGAATTAGTCGATGCATTTTGGAAAAACTGGTCTCAATCACTTTCCCTTTTTTCTTCAGCTGGGAAACAATTAGAGCAACTTACTTTAGAAACATTAAAACAACAACAAGACGCTTTGCATAAATTAACATCAGGAGTAGATGAACTAGAAAAAGAACTACAACAAATCACTGCTCAGTTCAATAACCAATATACAGATTACGTGAAACAATTAACTGGTAACTCCTTAAATGATCAAATTAACGAGTGGCAAGACAAGTGGAAAGAACTTTCTGCTCATATGCAGCAGCTGACTGTTTCTCCTACAAAAACATCTTTGTCAATTCTTACACAAACAAGCGGTCAATTTGAAGAAACAACAAAACAATTTATTGAGCAACAACAATTACAACGTGAAGAGGCTCAAAAACAGTTAGAGGGTTTTTTGGAAGAGTTCAAGTCAAAACAGTTGGAACTCGCAAAAAAGTTCGAGGAAAACTCAAAAAATCTATTTACTTCCATCAAGTAAGAAAAATGTGGGAGCTAACTGCAGCACAAACAAAACTCTTTCTTCCTCCTACTACATCAAGATGGCTAACATTTTTCGATATGGAAAAGAAGGAGGACAAAATGAATCCATTTCAAGAAGCACAAACTGTTCCGGAGCTTCGTTATGATGAGATTCAAGTCGGTGATCAAGCATCCCTTACAAAAACAATTACAGATGAAGATGTTATCAATTTTGCAAAATTGACTGGAGATGTGAATCCTATTCACATTTTAGATTCTTTTGCAAAAACGACAATGTTTAAAGAACGTATTGCTCACGGTATGCTCGTTTCGAGTTTTATTTCTACCATCCTTGGAACGAAACTCCCAGGCAAAAATACGATTTATTTATCCCAAAATGTTTCATTCCGTGCCCCTGTCAAAATCGGTGATACACTTCGCGTTGTGGCAGAGGTTATTAAGAAGCGTGACGATAAAAAAATCATTACGCTGCAAACAAACATATATAATCAATCAGATGATATTGTCGTGGAAGGAACAGCGACAATACTAAAAAAAGAGTAGCAAAGTTGCTACTCTTTTTTTCTATCCAAGAACTTCTAATCGCACCGATTACTTCCGCGTATGAGTATGTCATTTCCACATAAAATAACGTTACCAGTTTAGATAAGAACTTAGCTGAACTGGACTACTCATAAGGATGTGTATCAACATGGTAAAAACAAACAAATTATTAGTTCCAGGTGCAGAACAAGCGCTTGAACAATTTAAATATGAAATTGCACAAGAATTTGGTGTAAGCTTAGGTTCTAATACAGCATCTCGTTCTAACGGTTCAGTTGGCGGTGAAGTAACAAAACGTCTTGTTGCTTTAGCTCAACAACAATTACGTGGATAATTATATAACATATGGCTTAGAGGCAGATATTATCTGCCTCTTTCTATTTTCAACATACATAATAGTGCTTTTTCACATACTAATCAAAGCAAAACGAAAGGAGCAATATGTGACATGAAACGGATTAATATTAGCATGAGCCCTCCCCGCGTTCTTACTTTATCTTTTATTGTATTATCAGTTGTCGGCACATGCTTATTAAAACTGCCAATTGCTACGACAACGTCCATTTCATGGCTCGATGCCTTATTTACAACCGTTTCCGCTTGTACTGTTACTGGGCTTGGTGTTGTGGATACTGGAAAAGTGTTTACTTTATTTGGACAATGTGTCATTTTAACGCTTATACAAGTTGGCGGGCTTGGCATTATGAGCTTTGCGGTCTTAATTGCTATTATGCTCGGAAGAAAAATCGGTCTTCAAAACCGTATTTTATTACAACAAGCATTAAATCAAACGAATATCGGCGGCGTTATCCGTCTTGCCAAAGCATTATTTTTATTCTCTTTTACAGTCGAATGTATCGCTACTTTAATTCTTTCTTTTGAATGGGTACCCAAATATGGGGTTGCCAAAGGGATCTATTATAGTTTTTTCCATTCAATCTCAGCCTTTAACAATGCTGGTTTTTCTGTGTGGAGCGATAATTTAATGTCCCATTCTCATAGCATTCTTGTCAATTTCGTCATTTCCTCTCTCATCATTTTAGGTGGAATTGGTTTTACAGTAATTGTAGACATAAAAAGAAAGAAAAACTTTAAAAACCTTACACTACATTCAAAACTTATGCTCACTTCTACTCTAATCGTCAACATTATTGCTACCCTTTTTATTTTTATATTCGAGTTCCATAACTCCCTTTCTATGAGAGGTTTTACCCCATTTGAAGAAGGAATGGCCTCTTATTTTCAAGCAATTTCAACACGAACTGCCGGGTTTAATACTGTTGATATTTCTACATTGTCAAAACCTTCCCTCCTATTAATGATGCTCCTTATGTTTATTGGTGCTGGTAGTGCTTCAACGGGTGGTGGGATTAAGTTAACAACATTTTTAATCATATTTTTTGGCGTATTTAAATTTTTACAAGAACAAGAGGATATTGTCGTATTTAAAAAATCCATTAAAGATACTCTCATTGTCAAATCATTAACCATTACTATTATTTCCATTTCATTTATCTTTTTTGCTATTTTAATTTTGAGTATTACTGAGCGAGTTCCTCTATTGATGAGTGCTTTCGAAGTATTTTCAGCATTCGGGACTGTTGGCCTCAGTATGAACTTAACACCCCACTTAACTATAATCGGAAAAGCTATTATTATCTTTATGATGTTTTTTGGGAAAATGGGGCCTTTAACATTGGCTTTTTCATTTGCTCGTAAAAAGAACCGGAAAATAAAATATCCTAATGAAGATATTTTAACAGGTTGACAACCGTATCAATTATCCATATAATGAGAATACAATAACATATCTCCAAAGGGGAGTAGCGTCCAAGAATATTTCTTGGAAACAAAGTCGTCATTACGTAGAACTTAGTTCTTCCGGCTTTGTTGGCATTTTTATTACATATGTCTAGCAAGACCTTTGCCTATTAACGGCAGAGGTCTTTTTTGTATTCATTTCCAAATTCTTCCAAAGTTAATAGGCAGGAGTATGGGGAAACTAAATAGTGGGGAAATTCTTCACTTATTTAGAACTTATAGAGATGAGAGGAGAATGTACATGGATGTATCATTATTATTGGAGTATGGTTGGGTATTACTCATCCTAATTGCACTTGAAGGGATTTTAGCGGCTGATAACGCTCTTGTTCTTGCAATTATGGTAAAACATTTACCAGAAGAAAAACGAAAGAAAGCACTATTTTACGGATTAGCGGGGGCATTTGTTTTCCGATTTGGATCGTTATTTATGATTTCGTTCTTAGTCGATGTATGGCAAGTGCAAGCAATCGGTGCCATCTACCTTATGTTTATCGCTGGTAATCACTTATTTAAAACATATGTTAAAAAGAATACAGATGAAGAAACAGAAGAAAAAGAAGCAAAGAAAAAACAAGAGAACTTCTGGTGGACTGTATTTAAAGTTGAAGTTGCTGATATCGCCTTCGCAGTTGATTCAATTTTAGCTGCGGTTGCACTAGCAATGACTTTACCAAAAACAGGATTAGGTACAATTGGTAGTCTAGATACTGGGCAATTCGTTGTTATCTTTGTAGGTGGACTTATCGGATTAATCATTATGCGATTTGCAGCAACTGCATTCGTGCAAATCTTAAAACGTAAACCAGGACTTGAAACTGCAGCATTCTTAATTGTAGGTTGGGTTGGTGTGAAGCTAGCAGTTTATACATTAGCACACCCTGCATTAAATGTAATTCCACATTCATTCCCAGAATCCACTCCGTGGAAGCTTACATTCTGGATTGTATTAGTCGGAATCGCAGTTGGTGGTTGGTTCTTCTCAAAAGAAGTAGAAGTAAAAGTAGAAAAGAATTTAGACGAAAAAGCGCTGTAATTACAGCGCTTTTTCTTTTTCCTTTCTTCCTCTCAATGTCCAGAAAAAATTCCATTATACTACCTTTTGTAAACGTTTTCTTAACGTATGTATGTCCTTTTTGTGAAACATTGCACAAACTTATTGAAAGTGAGAACAATTCCATGTACTTTATTCATATAAGGAGTATTTATAGAAGATTTACTAAAGGAGCGTATTACTCATGCTAGAACAAGGACTAGATTATGTTGTCAAACTGGCTAAAAGCAAAAAGAAAATGCTAGATACAAACCCAATGCAATATTTTATTCGTGCTGCACTTGCGGGTATTTATATCGGTTTTATTATTGTACTATGTTTTAAATTAGGTAACTTTTTTCACATTGCAGATTCACCAGCAACTTATTTAGCTGCTTCTATGTTTTTCGGGATTGCTCTCGTACTTATTATATATGGCGGTGCTGAATTGTTTACTGGAAACACAATGTACTTTACTGTAGCAACTTTAAGAAAAGAAACAACGATTTCTGATACACTTCGTAACTGGGTTGCTTGTTATGCAGGTAACTTAGCCGGCGCGTTATTCTTTGCCTTACTATTTTACGCAACTGGAATTTTTGAAGCAATTGATCACGGTCACCTAATGAATAAAGTCGTTGAAGGAAAGATGAACACACCTACAATGCAGTTATTCTTTAAAGCCATTTTATGTAACTGGCTCGTATGTCTTGCTTGCTTCTTACCATCTCAGGTTAAAGGCGACACGGCAAAAATAATGGTCATGATGCTACTTGTTTTCACATTCTTCTTATCTGGTTACGAACATAGTATTGCAAACTTGTCACTCTTTGCTTTATCTTTAGTTTCACCACATCCTGAGACAATTTCTTTTTCAGGTGCTATTCATAACTTAATTCCTGTTACAATCGGTAACATTATTGGCGGATCAGTATTTGTCGGTATGGTATACCACTACTTAACAAAAAAAACACCTGAAGTTCAACAGGAAGAAACTGAAATCGCAGCAGCTCAACAAGAAGAGATTATTCCTTTACAAGCACATATGAAACATTAAAAACTCCAAAGTTTTACTTTGGAGTTTTTAGCTTCCCACGTATTTAACAACAAGGTGAGGATTAATTTCTCCTTCTTCCTTTCCCTTATCCATTCTCTGTTTCATCTTGTGCATACCGATGACATCATTCGTATGAAGGTGAATTTCATTTACATATAACCCCTCTGTACAAAAAGCTTCTACAAAATCCAGTCCATTTTTTGCTCCCCACCCCATATTAAAATCAAGGGAAAGAATATTCACATCATAATCCCGAACCATTTGCAAAGCACATTCTACTGTAGTTGCGGGCACATACCCGAACGGGCAACTTCTTTGATCATCCATATATACGTTCATTTTCTATTCCCTCTCTAATTTGAATATGCGGCCAATACATAACATATTGCCCCAAGACTAATAAAAGGACCAAATGGAATTGGTTTTCGTACTTCTATACGTTTTAATACGATACCCACCCCAAAGAAACAAAGACTGAAACAAGATGCTAAAAATAAAATGATAAAAACGCCTTTCACTCCTACTATAAACCCAAGTAACGAAAGTAGTTTTATATCACCTCCGCCAAGCCCTTCTGGATATATCTTTTGCATGCAATATAACAAAATGAATATAACACCACTACCAACTATACTATCTGTCCAAGTAACTAATTGTACAAAAACACTTTCAAGAATGAGTAAAATGGCAAACGAAATTAAAATACAATCAGGAATTAACATATATAAGTAATCTGTAACTGAAATAATAAGAAGTAGCGAAAAAAGGGATAAAATGATAATAAGCTCTCGTTCTATTCCAATCATATACACGGTAAGAAGAAATATACTTCCTGTTATACATTCAAATGCTACATACATAATTGGAATTTTCCTCTTACAATTCGTACAACAGCCTCTTTGTATATAAAATGAAATGATGGGGATTAGTTCTTTTGGCCTTAGCACATATTTGCAATAATAACAATGTGAACGCGGGGTAATAATAGACGCACCTAATGGAACCCTCATCGCAACTAGCATAAAAAAAGAACCAAACACCATCCCTGCTAACAGTGCATATAAATAAGTGAACATCCCTTCCTCTCCTTTCCCAAAAAACATAGCAAAAAAAGGAGAGAACTTCTACTTCATATTATCCTTTATTCTACTAAAAAGCAGGCCATTTTCTGGCCTGCTTTCCCCTCTTTTATACGATGAAATATACTGCTTTTAATGGTCCATGTACTCCGACAACAAGATTCATCTCAATGTCAGCCGAGTTACTTGGCCCTGTAATAAAGTTAATACAAGATGCCGCTGTCTCCCCATTTTCTACGCGTAAGTTCATATCCTGAACTGCTTGTGTAATACGAGGCACAAGTGTTTCACGTGGAATAATAGCAAAATATACAGTCGGTAAAAAGTGTAAAGAACGTCCTTGCCCTTTATGACTTTGTACAACAATTGTACCAGATTCAGCTAATGTATAATCACTAAATGCAATACCAATATTCGCTTTTTCAGCTAAACGCATATTTTCGTCTTTTCTCTCTGGATCCCATACGTTTACTTCAACGTCTCGCTTTGGAAGTTCTTCTTTAAATAAAGATGTTAAACCATATGCATCAAAACGCTCATCTGCTGATAATAAAATAGGTCCACCGTCGTTTTCCATGATTACTTTTTGAAGGTCTTCACCTAATCGGTCATTTGTCGTTTCTACTACAGTTGTATGAATGTTTGTACATTGCTTTTTAAACACTTCTAGTAATTCTTCTTGTGAACAATCTTTTAACGTTTCTATATTCACATTACTTTTCCATACTGGTCGCTCTACACCTTCTGTTTTACGCGCGCGCCCAAGTTCTTTTGCAATGTTATCTAGAAAGGCATCACGGTTTTGAATTAATCCTGTCATTATTTATCCCCGCCTTTCTTATGATCTTTATACCAATCACGGAATCGCTCTTTACTTGGAGCTGGGAATTCCCGAATATCCGTCCAGTTTTTAAGTGGTCCAACACCTTTTGATACACGATTACCAGATGTAAATGGACTCATTGCCGCTGGTGCCATTTTTGACCCCATTTTATATAAAGCAGCTGAAGAAGCACCCATACTAAACATTTTCATCGCTAGTTTTTCTGCAAGTGGTGCACGACCTTCTTGCTCAACAATAACTTGACGATGTTTTAATAATAAATCATGCAATGGAATTTTTACTGGACAAGCTTCTGTACATGCTCCGCATAAACTAGATGCATAAGGAAGCTCTTTGTAATCATCATATCCACCTAGAAGCGGTGTTAATACCGCACCGATTGGTCCTGAGTAAATCGATCCATATGAATGTCCACCAACGTGACGATATACAGGACATACATTAACACAAGCAGCGCAACGAATACATTGTAATACTGAACGGAATTCAGATCCCAGAATTTGAGAGCGACCATTATCAACAACAACTAAATGGAATTCTTCAGGTCCATCAACTTCCTCTTCTTGAATTGGTCCTGCTACCGTTACATAACTTGTTAATTTTTGACCTACTGCACTACGACATAGTAAACCAACTAAAACATCTAATTCTTCCATTGTCGGAACCATACGTTCCATACCCATTACCGCAATTTGTGTTTTCGGAATTGACATAACAAGATCTGCATTACCTTCATTCGTTACTAGACAAAGAGAGCCAGTATTTGCAACAGCAAAATTACAACCAGTTACACCAATTTCTGCATCCATAAATTTCTCACGAAGTTGTTTACGAACAAACTTTGTCATTTCATACGGGTCATCAGAATTTTCATAGCCTAGCTTTTCTTTAAATACATCGCGAATTTGCGTTCTATTTTTATGAAGTGCAGGTGCAATAATATGTGAAGGTGGATCGTTATCTACTTGCAAGATATACTCTCCTAAGTCACTCTCTAACACTTCACAGCCAATCTCTTCAAGCGCATGATTCATACTGATTTCTTCTGTTACCATCGACTTTGATTTTACTACTTTTTTCGCTTGTTTCTTTTTGGCAACGTCTTGAATATACTTTGCTGCTTCCTCTTTCGTCTTCGCAAAGTACACGTGTCCGCCTCTTTTTGATACATTTTCACTTAACTGCATTAAATAATAATCAAGATTTTCTAACGTATGTTGACGAATTTGTTCACCTAGTTCTCGCCACTCTTCCCAGTTTCCTAATTCATCTGCGGCTTTTAAGCGATTCGTATATAAACGCGTTTGTGCAGAAGAAACTGCTCCGCGCATAAACGAATCTTGAATTCCATCACCAACGCGATCATTAAATTTTTTCTCACTGATTTTCATAGACATAGCTTATGTTCCCCCTTCATGAGCGACTATTCAGTACCTCAGCAATATGCATTACTTTTACTTCTTTTCCTAAACGCTCAATACGTCCGCCAATGTTTAACAAACACCCACAATCTGCACCGATTAAATAATCTGCACCTGTTTCCATTACACTATCTACTTTTTCGTCTACCATTTGCTCAGAAATTGGAGTCATCTTAACTGAAAACGTTCCCCCAAACCCGCAACAATTTTGCACGTTTGGTAAATCTCTCACAGTTAATCCTTTTACATTTGATAATAAAATTCCTGGTGCTTCTTTTATTCCGAGCATACGTGTCATATGACATGATTTATGAATAGTAGCTATCCCTGGTAAACTTGCACCAACATCTGTAACTTTTAAAACATCTACAATAAACTGTGTAAATTCATAGGTTTTATCAGCAACTTTTTGTGCACGTTTAGCCCACTTTGGATCATCTTTGAAAACATGCGGATACTCATGAAACATTGTCGCACACGAACCAGATGGCGTAACGATATATTCTGCATCTTCGAAAGTTTCAATCATATGTTTCATCGCTTCTTTTGCTGCTTCTACATGGCCACTATTATAAGCAGGCTGGCCACAACAAACTTGTGCTTCTGGAAATTCAATTTCACAACCTAAACGCTCCAACACTTCAACTGTTGCTTTGCCGACATTTGTTTCGAACATATCGACTAAACAAGTAACAAATAAAGTAACTTTCATAACTATTACTCCCCCTTTTTACAACTTCGCCAACAAACATATGGTCATCAGATGACTGAGTAGAGAAGAAATAGGCTCAACCATGGCCTATCCTCTCCCTCTTCTAAAGAAAACGCTTACTTAATCTTTCTCTATTTTATCAGAAAATTAAATTTTTAAAAGATTAAATTACGAATTTATATCGTTTTTACCTGTGACAATATGTTCTACATTTGTTAAATGATCTAGCATTGCTTGCTGCGCTAATTCTACATCTTGTTTTAACACCGCATCATATATAACTTGATGCTCTTCTATAAGTCGTTCTGATGTCGTTTGTTCACCATATAAAATAATGCGTCTTGATTCACCAATCGTTTCAGCAATCATCTCTGAAACATGATTCATGAGTTCAAGCAAAATGTTATTATGCGAAGACTCTGCAATTCCCATATGGAATTGAAAATCGGCTTTTTCGCCAGCCTTTTCATCTCCAATGCTCTTTGCCATTTCATCTAACCAATGTTTCATATTTTGTAAATTATCTTCCGTACGTTTTGCCGCCGCTACTCGAACTGCCCCCACTTCAAGCACCTTTCGTACTTCTAATAAATTCAAAATATCTTCTTTCTTCATTAATAATCTATTGTTTAATGATTTCGTTAATGAAGAAGAATCGAAGTTCTTCACATATGTACCTTCTCCTTGTTTCATCTCAATTAAGCCCATCGCTCTTAGCGCACTTAGCGCTTCACGAACAGCAGATCTACCAACTTGAAACTGCTCAGCTAATTGATGCACAGGGAGTAGTTTGTCACCAGGTTTTAACGTACCATTTTTAATCATTGTTAAAATAGCTTCAGATACTTCTTCGTAAATTTTTTTCGGTTTAATAGATTTGTACTCCAGTTAAATCACCTCAGTATCTTCCAAACAACAATTGAAACGATTTATAAGAACTTTGCATCATAACTATTTTAGACCGAATTGATAAGAAGTACAAATGTTTTGTTCATAAAATAGTCAAATTTTCGATATTTATTACATATTAATTTATATTTTTACGTATAAAGTGAAACTTTAATCAGTAGGGGTTTTGTTCATCCCCCACTGATTATTAGCCCTCACCAATCGGGCTTTTACGGACAGCAGGGCCTCCACCTAACTTCTTTGCTTCCGTTGAATTTTGAGGTGAGGGTCTTACTGTCCGGCAAATAGCGGGATAAATATTTTCTTCAATATAAAGAACATGTCCTAAAAATTAGAACATGCCCCCCTCATCCTGTACATTCAGTTTAATAATAACCGTTGTTCCCTTATCTTTTTCACTTTCAATTTTCCACTGTCCACCATGTATATGAACAATTTGTTTCACAATAGCAAGGCCTAAACCTGTTCCACCGTGTTGACGACTTCTCGCTTTATCAACTCGGTAAAAGCGTTCCCCAAGATTCTCCAAATGCTCTATATCAATGCCAATTCCTGTATCTTTTATTTTCAATTCACAGTAATCATCGATTTGCTCTAAAGTTATAACGATATTTCCGTTTTGATTTGTATACCGTATCGCATTATCTAACACATTATGAAGCACTTGTTGCATACGATCCTCATCAATCATGACAATGATCTCTGGATTTAAATTGGTTGAAATATGAAGTTCCTTTTCTATAAACTTAATCTCATACGTATCTAATACGTCTTCAATCAGCTGTGAAAAAACGATAGGTTGCTTCTTTAACGGAAAGTGCTCACCTTCTAATTGTGCTAAGTCTAACAAGTCATGAACGAGACGCTGCATACGACCTGCTTCTTTATGAATTAGCTGCGTTACTTTTTCCTGCTGCGGTCCCTTGGCAACGCCATCTAAAATAGCCTCGCTATACCCTTTTATATAACTAAGTGGTGTTCTAAGTTCATGCGAAACATTTGCTAAAAATTCCTTACGCTTTACATCTTCTGTTTCTAATGAATTGGCCATTTTATTAAATGCTTTTCCTAGTCGTCCAATCTCATCCTCTGAAGAAACTGTAATCCGCTCCGAGAAATCTCCCGTAGCCAAATGATTTGCAACCCGTTCCATTTGCGAAAGTGGCTTCGTAATTGCAATTATAATTTTTCTTCCAACCCATATAGTAATTAAAATCATAGCAATTGCTAACGGTGCTAAAATAAGACCCATATCATAGATTAAATCTTTTATACTTTTTAAAGGAATATGCGAATAGACAATTCCGACTAATTTTTTATTTTCCAATACAGGGATGACAACCCCCATAATATTACGGTCAAAATGTTCTTCATATCCTATTTTTGTCACAGTTTTCCCATCTAATAGCGTTTGCCTATCTCCTTCACTTATAAGGGAATGATGATGCACATCAAAAGGTAAACATGCACTTAAATCACGCGGATTAGACACGAAAATAACGTCTGAACTAGATATTTGATCAAACGATCTTACTTTCTCTTCAAAAGTTGATATTCCTTCGTGCTTATCATATTGAGCAGCAAGATTTTTTCCTTCCATTACTAATGAACCTTTTAAATTATCAACGTATAGTTTTTCATATGAGTATAAAGATACGAAATAAAGAAAGGACACTGTTACACATACTGCACATACTACTGTAAGCCAAAGTTTTTGTACCATTGTAAACATACGTTACACCTCGAATTTATAGCCTACACCCCAAACAGTTTGAATGTAGTTTCCACTTTCTCCAAGCTTCAAGCGCATCGTTTTCACGTGCGTATCTACTGTTCTTGTACTTCCGGCATAATCATATCCCCATACCTTTTCAAGTAATTGCTCCCGGCTAAATACTTGTCCTGTATGCTGGCAAAGAAAATATAGTAAATCAAACTCTTTTACAGTAAGAGAAATCGACTCACCATCCGCCTCGATTCTTCTACTTTTTTCATTGATAAGAATTGGTCCAAATTGAATCTCTTCTTGCTGTTCTTGTTTTGTATATCTTCTTAACACAGCTTCCATACGGGCAACCAATTCACCAGGACTAAACGGTTTTACAATATAATCATCTGCTCCCATACGTAAACCGTTCACCCTATTCCACTCTTCACCTTTTGCGGTTAAAAATATAATCGGTACATCTGACGTTTTTCTAATTTCTTTACAAACTGAAAGTCCATCCATTTCTGGCATCATAATATCTAATACAACGAAATCATAATGATCCGTTTCTAGTTTTTTAAGAGCCTCTTTTCCATTCTCAGCTTCTCCCCACTCATATCCAAAGTTATCCAAATACATTCCAACAAGCTGCCTCATATCACTTTCATCATCTACAACTAGTACTCTATATTTATTCATTGTCCTTCCCTTCCCTCTCTATGAGTTGAAACGGTCCTTTTCCGACTTTAATTGTTTGTTTTATTTTCAAATTCTTCATATCCATAACGCACACTTCATCACTATCATAACTGGCTACATATCCTTCTGCTCCGCTCTCCAAAAATGCAAATGGATTCGACCCTACTTCTACAGAAGCTATTTCTTTATATGTGCTAATATCAAACTTTCTAAGTGTATTCGATCCATGACTGAGTGCATATACGTACTTACTATCCTTCTTTATATTCACAGGCATAAATGGAGCGTGTAAAGAACGCACCATTTCTCCACTCTGTAAAGAATACACTAACACTTTCTCATTTACTTGATTTCCATCACCATGTCCGCCAATCCATATTTCTTTCCCATCAGGACTAATCGTCGCTCCTGTTGATGCTGGCGGAATCATAAAGGATTGAATAACTTCTTTTTTCTTCGTATCAATTGTCGTTAGTTTCGTATCATAAAAGTTTAGTACAGATAACCGATTCTGATACTCTACCATCGTTATAGGCCCTTTTCCTGTTGAAACATTTCCTGTCTCTTTCCCATTTATCGTAAAGAACCTTACCTTTTGAGCATTTTGATCAGCAGCAAATAATTGTTTTTTATCTGCTGATACGACCACATTTACAATGCCTTTTCCAGTTTTATATTTTTCCACTTGCCTTCCTTCCGTTAGTGAATATACATACATATATTCTAATTGCTTACCGTATACAAGTATTTCCTCACCATTTGGAAGCAGTGTGATTCCGGCCATTGGCTCATTTAGTTCCCATGTCGTGATTAACTTTTTATCTTTTTTATCAATAAAACTAATACTGCCTTCTTTTATATTCGTTGTTATAATAACATTTTTATCTTTAGCAATTGGTGTATACGAACTTCCTTGACACCCTACTAATAGAAATAAAAAACAGAGAAGAAAAACATACTTCCTCAAAAGATTCCCTCCATCTTCGGATGATTTCGTTATAATTGTAAAATAACAAATAAATGTGTGGAAAGTGTGAAATTTTCCTTTCTTACTCAATTTACATATATAATGTACAACAAATAGAATTTGAGGTGTGTCAATTATGCTATTTCCTGATTTAGCGAGTAAAATTGTACGAGAAGTACGCAGACTAATTACAGAAAATATTATTATCATTAATATAGAAGGCGTTATTATCGCAAGTACAGATACAGAAAGAATTGGTCAATTTCATGAAGGTGCACTCCGCTGCGCCAAACAAAAGAAAACCGTCATCATTACAAAAGAAGATGAAAGGCGATTGCAAGGTGTAAAGGCTGGGATGAATCTTCCTTTATTATTTCATGATGAAGTAATTGGTGTCATTGGAATTACAGGAGAACCTGAAAATATTTCACGCTACGGCGAAATATTGCGTAAGATGACCGAATTATTAATTCATGAAAACTACTTTTTAGAGCAACTAGAACTTGAGCACCGTTCTTATGAAGCTTTCGTCTTTGATTGGCTTCAAAATACAGAGTGGTCCCCGAGTTTTCTTGATCGCGCCAAAACACTTGGCATTGATTTATATAAGAAAAAACAACTTATTTTGTTTTCTATTGACAAAAATGACACGATGCTCCAGCGTAAAATATGGCAACACATACGTAATATTTTAACAAAAGAGCATCTATTTGTTCGTTGGGGAAATGATCGTTTTATTTTATTTACAGCAACGAGCTCCAAAGAGCAAACTTATCAATTTTTAAAACGTTTAAAACAAGACTGCGAAACTTTATTTTCTATTCCTTTATATATCGGGATTGGACAAACAGTTACCTCAAACAATATGAACATATGTTACGAACATGCATTACGCGCTCTTTCTGTATCATTGGAAACGAAAAAAATTGTATTTAATGAAGATTTACGTTTAGAAATGTGTTTACAAGATATTTCTGCCGAAACGCGTGAACAATTTCTAGAGCGTACCATCGAAAACTTATTATCATTTCCTGAGCTTATGCATACTTTGCGCTTATTTATCGATTATAACCAATCTTATAAACAGACGGCTAAACAATTACATATACACATTAACACATTACATTACAGGCTAAAAAAGATTGAAGAACATACAGGACTTGATCCAAAACAATTCAAAGACTTAAACGTTTTATACTTCGCACTCCTCCTATTAGATGATCATACAAAAAAGAACGATAAAACAGATTAATCTTTAGATGATTATACATAGAAAGAATCCCTCGACTTTTTTATCATTATAATGAAAGCACTGTTACCACGTTGTTTATTATAACTAAACACGTTAACAGTTTGAGGGGGATTTCCAATGTTAGAAAAGCAAATTATTCATTCATTCGTATCTATTGTTGGCGAAGATAATGTAGATACATCCAATATGGGGCGTTTAACTTATAGTTATGATGCCACTCCAAACTTCCAAGCAATGCCTGATGCAGTCATTGCTCCTCGTAATACAAATGAAGTAGCTGAAGTGTTAAAAGTATGTAACACTCACAAAATTCCTGTGTATGTGCGCGGGTCTGGAACAAATCTTTGCGCAGGAACATGTCCACTTGAAGGCGGTATCGTCCTTATTTTCCGCTATATGAACAATATTTTAGAAATTGATGAAGAAAACTTAACAATTACTGTACAAGCTGGTGTCATTACACTTGATATTATTAAAGCGGTAGAAGAAAAAGGTTTATTTTATCCACCAGATCCAAGCTCGATGAAAATTTCTACAATCGGCGGTAATATTAATGAAAACTCAGGTGGATTACGCGGTTTGAAATACGGCGTAACACGTGATTATGTAATGGGGCTTGAACTTGTCTTACCAAATGGCGATATTATTCGCACTGGTGGTAAATTAGCAAAAGATGTAGCTGGTTACGATTTAACTCGGTTATTTATCGGTTCTGAAGGAACACTTGGCGTGGTAACAGAAGCTATATTAAAACTTGTTCCTATGCCTGAAACAAAGAAAACAATGCTTGCACTATATGAAGATATTAATGAAGCTGCACGTGCTGTTTCTTCTATTATTGCAAATAAAATCATTCCAGCAACACTGGAGTTCTTAGACCAACCGACAATTGAAGTAGTAGAAGAGTTTGCGCAAATCGGTTTACCAACTGACGTAAAAGCAATTTTATTAATCGAACAAGACGGCCCGCCCGAAGTAGTCAATCGAGATATTGAAAACATGGCTAACGTTTGCCGCTCTATGAATGCAGTTGATGTTCGCATTGCAAAAGATGAAACAGAAGCAGATGCGCTTCGTACTGCTCGCCGTAGTGCTCTATCAGCGCTCGCACGATTAAAACCTACTACAATATTAGAAGATGCGACTGTACCACGTTCACAAATCGCTCCAATGGTTGAAGCTATTAATGCCATTGCAAAAAAATATAATATTCCTATTTGTACGTTTGGACACGCTGGTGATGGTAACTTACATCCAACTTGTATGACAGATGCTCGTAATGCAGAAGAAATGCACCGAGCTGAACAAGCTTTTGCTGAAATATTTGCGAAAGCAATTGAACTTGGTGGCACAATTACTGGTGAACATGGTGTTGGTGCAATGAAAGCTCCATATTTAGAAATGAAATTAGGTAAAGAAGGTATTGCAGCTATGCAAGGAATAAAGCAAGCTTTCGATCCAAACAACATTATGAACCCTGGAAAAATGTTCGCGAAAGACACTCGAAAAAGAGTGGTGGTTGAGCGATGACCACATTAAATAAAGAAAATATTCAAAAAGAATTTAAAGAACGATTAAGTGAAGATGAGCTACTTAACTGTATGCGATGCGGTTTTTGTTTACCTACTTGTCCTACCTACATTCAATCCGGATATAAAGAGTCACATTCACCACGCGGACGTATCGCATTAATGAAAGCAGTCGTTGATGGTTTAATCGAACCAGATGAAGATGTTGAAAATACATTAAACGTTTGTCTTGGTTGCCGTGCTTGTGAGCCTGTTTGTCCATCTGGTGTAAATTATGGACATTTATTAGAAGAGGCTCGAGATATTATTAATCAAAATAAAAAATTCTCAATGCCAGTGAAAGCTGTTCGAAAAGTCGTTTTTGAAGGATTATTCCCCCATCAAAATCGAATGCGAACATTAACCGGACTAATCGGATTTTATCAACGTTCTGGTTTACAAACGCTAACACATAAAACAGGTATTATGAAGTTATTCCCTGAAACACTTGCAACGATGGATCTCGTTTTACCAAAAGTCCCTAAAATGAAAGCCATGAAAGATCGTCCTTCATTTTTACCTGCAGAAAGTACAAAGAAAAAACAAGTTGCATTCTTCACAGGCTGCTTAATGGATACGATGTTTTTAGAAACAAATAACGCAACGATGAAACTTCTTCAATTAGCTGGTTGTGATATCGTTATTCCGAAAACACAAAGTTGCTGCGGTGCATTGCATGGACATGCTGGTGAAAAGAGTGGCGCAAAAGAATTAGCAAAGCGAAATATAAAAGCATTCGAAGATTTAAACATCGACTATATTATTACGAATGCAGGTGGTTGCGGGGCTTATCTCGTAGACTATGATTATCTTTTAAAGGATGATCCGGATTGGGCTGAACGTGCTAAGCAGTTTGTTTCTAAAATTAAAGATATTACTGCTATACTAGTAGAACTAGACTTCCATAAGCGAACTGACTTACGACTCACACCGCAAGTTATTACGTATCAAGACTCTTGTCATTTACGCAATGTTATGCGCACATCTTCTGAACCTCGTATGTTACTAGAGGCTATCCAAGGTGCAACATATCGAGAAATGAAAGATGCCGACCGCTGCTGTGGCTCTGCTGGTATTTACAATATTGTTCATTCAGAGTTATCAATGGAATTTCTAGATTACAAAATGGACCGTGTGCATGAAACAGACGCAGCAACCATTGTTACTGCAAATCCAGGTTGTTTATTACAAATGAAATTGGGCATTGAGCGAGAAGGGCTTTCTCATAAAATGAGAGGAATTCACATTGTGGATTTATTATTAGAAGCAATTGAAACTAACTCGTAATAACTCGTAACATACGTAATAATAGGAAAACGGCTATCTCCTTCGTCTATGTAAAGAGATAGCCGCTTTTTTGTCTGCTACAACATTAAAAATATGTTACTTTATTATAAAAAAGAACAACAGAAACATTACAGTTTTGTAAAAATCAATCCATTATATTCCTCAAAAAATTGCTCAAACCATTGATACAATAGGATTCTTCATTTTCTATTTAGGTAACTTTATCCAAAAACCCCCTCTTAAAGCCAAGTATAAAAACACTATAAATTCCTTTTATACTCTATATTTCTCTTATTTTTGCTCCCTTCTTCTCTTAGGATAAATTAGGTAATTTTAAAGTCTATGAATTTTTTTCCATCTTTTTTCTCGCAAATTGTATGCTACGATGAATTTGTCAGTCAGACAGGCTGTCAAAAACAAATCGTGTGAAAACAAATTAAAACTTTATATAGGGGGACACACATCATGAAAAAGCGTGTTTTATTATCTGTAGCTGCTGCAACAGCTCTTACTTTAGGAGTATCTTCTCTAGATGCACAAGCTGCAACAGTACAACCATCTAACATAAAGGTTCAAAATATTCAGCATTCAAAAATGATGATGAAGCAAATGAGCCAACAAGAACTACAAGCATTCTTACAATCTATGGGAGTTGAATCATTAGCACAATGGCAACAAGGAAACTTCCAACCAAACTGCTTCATTCCTGGTCAACAACCTACTGAAAATGTTGTAACTGAGCAACCAACAGCTAAGCCAGAAACTCAAAAGCCTGCTGAGCAAAAACCTGCCGAGCAAAAGCCTGCTGAAGAAGCAAAATCTTTAAGCGAGTTCGAACAACGTGTTGTTGAATTAACAAACGCTGAGCGTGCAAAACAAGGCTTACCAGCACTAAAAATCGATACTGAATTAAGCAAAGTAGCACGTATTAAGTCTGAAGACATGCAAAAAAACAACTACTTTGATCATAACAGCCCTACATACGGGTCTCCGTTTGACATGATGAAGAAATTTGGTATTTCTTATACATCTGCAGGTGAAAACATCGCTCAAGGCCAACGTACACCTGAAGAAGTGGTACAAGCTTGGATGAACAGCGCTGGACACCGTGCAAACATCTTAAATAACGGCTTCACTCACATCGGTGTTGGTTATGTAGAAAGCGGCAACTACTGGACACAACAATTTATTACAAAGTAAATAGATTAAAAGAGTCTTCTCATAATGAGAAGACTCTTTTTTAAGTTTCATAACTTTCTATTATGTATGAATAGAAAATATATAACATAAATAGCATAGATCCACAGCTTATTACACTAAGCAATACATAAAATCCCCACTCTAAGTTCAAAAACAATGAAAACAATATGCCACATGCCATCACTTGAAAAATCTGTCTACTTACTAAACGAATTTTTTGTAATTTAATTGGGTCTTTTTCTTTGCCTTTTATTTTCTTAAATTCTTTACTCAGCATAAAAAGAAACATACTAATCCCAATCGTTAATCCTGTTTGAAAGGATATCAAATCCTCAAAATTAATAAAGAGGATAAGCATATGAATAAACAACATAAATAACGTAATTTTCTTTATAAATCCGTCTATAATACCATGCTCTCTTTCATTAAACTTAAATATATTATGTGAAATAATATACAAAAATCCATATGAAAAAATAATAAAACAAGGAATAAATGCTACAACAACTTGTTTACTCATAAACTCGTTTGGCTCACCATTTACATTCCAATGTACTGCCATACGAGTTGGTAAATAGGGATAGAGACATAGAGTAACTAAAAGACAAGCGAAAAATATTCCAAGTACATACTTATATTTGATCAAGTGATTCTCACCTCTCTTTTCTCTTAACGGCTTCGCTCCTTTTAGAGAAATCCCTGCAAAAATCTACTTTTTTCAAATTAAACCTTATACTTTACGCATTTTCTTTTTGAAATTCTCTTATTTTATTATCTAACTTTGTAGGAAACGGCACATCAACTTCAATCGCTTCTTTCGTAATTGGATGCAAGAAATTTATCTTCATCGCATGCAATGCTTGACTGGACATATATTTTGTTTGTCCACCATATAATACATCCCCAACTAGTGGATTACCATTATGGCTCATATGAACACGAATTTGATGCGTTCTACCCGTTTCTAATTGTAACGTTACGAAAGTCGTGTTTTGCTTCTTAAAATACTTTTCTACTTTATAATATGTGATAGCTTGGTCACCTTTTGGAGAAATACGACGCCTTGTAGCATGATGGCGATCCCTTCCAATAGCAGCATCAATCGTTCCTTGTTTCTTCTTTACTTTCCCTTCAACGAGCGCTGCGTACGTCCTTTTAATTTTTCGTTCCATTAATAAACGATCCATAATTGCACCAGCAATTCTATGCTTAGCAAATACGACACCACCTGTCGTATCTTTATCTAAACGATGAATATGACGCACCTTCGCCTCTAAACCTTGCATTTGAAAATGAAAAGCAACAAGATTTGCAAGCGTCCCGGTTCCACCTTTTTCAGCAGGATGTGTGTCCATTTTCTCTGGTTTATTTACGATGAGTACGTGATCATCTTCGTATACTACATGCAATTCACCATATTCTGGATCCACACCGTACTCTTCCTCCGCAAACATATGAACTTGTAACTTATCGTTCTCTTTTAAAAGCTCATTCCATCTTCTTTGTTCTCCGTTAACCGTAACACCTTTTTCCATACGAAGCTGATGTAATAGCTTTTTCGGTATTTCCCATTCTACTTTTAATACCGATTCAATACTTATACCATTCCATTTAGCTGGAACGGTAATTTCACACCATTCGCCCTTTTTCTTTGTTTCCATACTGTTTATCACCTTATTTCTATTGATTCTCTCATTGTAACGGAAAACACACTTTGGTGCACCGTCAAAAATAGAGGACAGTCTTATAATAGACTGCCCCTCAAGCTCTAAGTCTTTTCATTTCTAACAATACTTCTTCAGCTTTTTGTTCATACGATAAATCTTTAAAGAAATCCGCCAACCTTTTATAGTCATTGTAAGCATCTAATAAATCGTCCATCCTTTCTATTTTCATCACTTGTTGTTTTTGTTTCATTTTTACTGGATAACGATAACCTGATACTTCTTTTATTTTGTAATACTCATCCTCTACTTGAACGACCTTTACAAGTTCTTCCTCCTCTGCATCCATCGTATACCCGTCAAATTCTCTAAGTAGTTCATAAATGATATGAGTCCATTCATCTTTTGGATAAAATCCCTTTTCTAACCGATAACCGACAATGCGATACATATGCCCATCGTTTTCTGCAAACTGTACTGTATCATTTAACTTAAACTTAAAATAACGAAACATTGCCTTCACCTACTTGTATGTAATGTTCTTATCACATACTATTTGCAAAATGTAGGTCTTGCTATTCATAAAAAAATGCTCATCAATATGATGAGCATTTTTTTACGATGATTTTTCTCGTTTTTTTCGAAATGGTAACCACCAATTCCAGTCTCCAAATAACTTCATTAAGCTTGGAACGAGCATAAGACGAATAATTGTTGCATCAAGAAATATTGCTAATGCCACGCCAAGCCCCATCTGCTTTACTGGTAAAATATCAGTAAATGCGAATGCACCCGTTACAACAATCATAATTAATGCAGCTGATGTAATGATTCTACTTGTTGAAACGAGCCCTTCTAACGTTGCTTGATCGTTATCTCCTGTTTCTTCATAGAGCTCGTGAATACGTGAAATAAGAAATACTTCATAATCCATACTAAGCCCAAATACGAGGCCAAAAATGAAGATTGGTAAGACAAACAGAACCGGACTCGCTTCTAAACCGAAATGACCACCTTCAAATAACCAAACAACAATTCCAATGGTTGCACTCAAACTAAGTATATTCATAATAATTGCCTTAATTGGAATGAGTATAGATCGGAATGCAAATAATAATATAACAAAGGTCGATCCAAATATAACAGACATACCAATTACAACTTTATCTTTAATTTCATCTTCTAATTCTTGTTGAAACGTCGTCATTCCGCCTAGATAATACGTAACATTCGTTTCTTTATAGTTCTTTTTAAAGTCACGCACCCACTGTTTTGCAGTCTCTGTACGTGGTTTTGTTTTCAAAAAAACTTCTATCGTCGTCTTATTCCCTTTTGTGTATGCTTCAAATACAGGAGTTAGTTTTGCTGCTTCTGGCGACTGCAATATTCCAGCAACTTGATCTGCTTTCATTCCAGTTAACCCGTCGTATAAACTTCTTACTTCATGTACTTTTTTATCATCTTTTAACTTTTGAACGACTTCTTCTATCTTTTGTAGACTTTCTTTTTCTTTCATATCTTTTTTCGTCTCTACAACTAACGTAACATCAGCGTGTGTTTTGACAGTTTTATTAAATGCTTCTTCATACTTTTCATATGCAATCCTTGTATCACTCTTTTCAGGTAAAGCTTCAACACTAGGGAACTGCAAATTAGCTGTACGTAACGGTAATAAGCAAATAACAATAAATGTTGTAACAACAACAATCATTGCAATTGGATGTTTCATCACAAATTGTGCAAATTTACGCCATGCTTTTGCCGGCGTATGTGCTACTTGATTCTTTTTTAATATTTTTTTACCGATTAACGATAATAACGCTGGAAGAAGTGTGAGTGAGAATAAAATACTCATAATCACAACAATCATTCCGCTAATTGCGACAGATTGAATATAATCTATCTTAAAGAAAAACAAACCGGATAACCCAACAAATACGCATAATCCTGAAAATACAATTGCACGTCCTGCCGTCTGATATGTAATTGCTATCGCTTCTTTTACCGTTCGTTTAGCAACTTCCTCTCGAAAACGGTTCACAAATAATAGCGCAAAATCAATAGATAGTGCAAGTCCAATCATCGGTGCAACGTTTAACACGAAAATAGATAGTTCTTTATCCACACCGATGAAATACAATATACCCATCGTGCTAATAACACTAAGCGCTCCATTCAAAATCGGTAAAATTGATGCCAAAAGGCTACCAAACGAAAATAGTAATACAAGAAACGCAATTGGTAATCCAATCATTTCTGCTACTTTTAAATCATTTTGCGTTCTTTCATTAATCTCTTGATTAATTTTCGGAAATCCTGTAGGTGTTACTTTTAATGCTACATTACTTTCTTTCTCAATCTCATTAGCAAATTGTAATGTCTTTTCCATTCTTTCTTTATTTGTTTTCCCGGAAAATAAAATTGTCGCATAACCGATGTCATCTTGTAGCATTTCTTTATTTTGGATTGGGTGATGGAAAGATTCATAGTTCTCTTTCTCTTGAACATTCTTTACAATTTCATCTATTCGCTTTTTAAATTCCTCATGCGAAGCATCTTGATTTTTCTCAAAAACGAGCAGAAGCGTATCTTGAGACTTCTTAAAATCTTTATCTAAAATTTCTTTTGTTTTTTGATAGTCTCCTTCCGTTTGGAAACCGTCACCACCTAATACTCCCGGTAGCTTTGGAGCAAAAATCCCAAGTGCGATTGCAAGCAACAGTAACGCTACAATTACTGTATAACGAAATTGATACAAAAAAGCTCCTAACTTCCCCCACTTATCAACTTTATGAACATTTGTCTTCACACATTTTCACCTACTTTAAATAATTCAATTGTCACTTATACTGTATCATATCTTTATACAAACAAAAAACGCCTAGGAACACTATAATGATAGTTTTTCCAGGCGTTTTTTCTATCTCTCTTTATTAAGCCCCAATCTCTCAGTAAGTAAACGATGATAGTAAATAGCGATAACTAACAAAATACCACCTACGCAGTAACCAGCTAAAATATCAGTTGGGTAATGTACATTTAAAATGACTCTACTTAATCCAATCGATAGGATTACTATACCCATCAAAATCGTTATGACACATTTCCCAGCTATGCTTTTCAAATTAGCAGCAATGATATAAGCAAGAAATCCAAATGTCATAATCGATAGCATTGCATGTCCACTAGGAAAACTATATCCAAGTGCATCTAACGCTTCATTTAATGACGGACGTTCTCTCTTTACAATCTCTTTTATCCCTTTATTCACAAGATGTGTTATTAAAATTCCCATTGGATACACAATCATCGCAGCATAATAACGCTTCTTCCAAAAAACAAGCAAACTTATAACGAGCGTAGCAGCTATCCCAATTGCTGACCCCAATTTTGTAAAGTACGAGAAAAATGTAAGGGAACTTTCCGTTTGTAGCCCTTTTACTAATCCGCGGACATATGTATCCATTACTGTAACGCCACCTGCATGTACGCGCCAAGCAACAATACTAAATACAGCAAATAATAAACCGATACATATTACCTCATACTGATGTAACTTCTTCTTCAAACGATTTCCTCCTACTATGAAAAAATGCGATTTCTACTTTAGAAACCGCATTTTCTTACTTATTTACCTTTTGTTTTTAGCTCTGTCCAGTAACGATCATAGTCTTTTAACTTATCGTCTACATCAACAAGCCATTCTGTACGATCTAACTCTTCTTTCGTTAAGAAAATCATGTGATTATCACGGTATTCTTTACTATGAAGAGGATGAGCTTTTTCATTTGGATTACTGTAACCAATTGACTCGTAGTTTTTCACACTTACTTTTTCATCAAGTAAGTAGTTCATAAACTTCTCAGCAAGCTCTTTATGTTTTGCACCTTTTGGAATTGCTAACGTATCAGCCCAAATTGTGCCGCCTTCTTTTGGTACAACGTATTCTACATCTTTATTATCTTTTGCGATAAATGCTGCATCTCCAGACCAAACTGTTCCGATCCAAGCATCTTCTGTAATGAATTTTTGTTTAATGTTATCTGTATCAAATGCTAATAAGTTTGGAAGCAGCTTCTTTAAATCATCTGCTGCTGTCTTTAACTCTGCATCTTCTTTCGTACTGTTTGAGAACCCGTGCTTCTTAAGACCCACTCCTAATACTTCACGAGAATCGTTTAATAACGTTACATGTCCTTTATATTTCTCATTCCATAAGTCAGCCCAGCTTGTAGGTGCTTCTTTCACATACTTTTTATTGTATGCAATCCCTGTTACACCCCAAGTGTACACTAAAGAATATTTATTCTCTGGATCAAACGCAGGTGTTTTGAAATTAGAAACCATGTTTTCGATATTTGGGATATTCTTTTTATCTAACGGCGCTAATAAATCCATTTTTGCCATTGTTTTAACCATGTAATCAGATGGTTGAATTAAATCATACTTTGCGCCACCAGCTTGTAATTTCGCAAGCATTTCTTCGTTACTTGCGTACTTATCATAGTTAATTTTCACATTATACTTCTTTTCAAAATCTCTTAGCACTTGCTCATCAAAATTGTCAGCCCAGCTATAAATATTTAATTCTTCTTTCTTTTCACCACAACCAGCAAGCACACCAGCAACAAGGCTAAAGCTAATTGCTGCGCCAGCTATTCTTTTCATTAATTTCATCGGTTTATTACCCCCTCGTACTTTCTATATCGTTCGTATTATAAAGGAAGGTGTCCTCCAGAGTTTTCTTCACCATCTGCACCTTTGTTACGGAAGATTTCAGATAGAACCATTAATCCTACGATAGCAACAATTAAAATTGTAGAAAGAGCATTAATTTCTGGTGATACTCCGCGCTTAACCATACTGTAAATGTATAATGGCAATGTTGTTGATCCTGGTCCTGATACGAAGAAACTAATTACAAAATCATCAATTGATAATGTGAATGTTAATAATGCTGCTGAAATAACTCCCGGTGCAATTGCTGGGAACGTTACAAAACGAAACGTTTGCCAAGGCGTTGCTCCTAAATCATTTGCAGCTTCTTCTAAGTCACGTCCCATACTTGAAAGACGCGCAGCTAAAATAACAACAACAAACGAAATACTAAATGTAATATGTGCAATAATAATCGTTGTTTGTCCAAGTTCCATTCCTAGCTGACTGAAAAGAATTAGTAAAGATAATCCCATTAAAATATCAGGAATTAAAATTGGTAAATATACAAGGCCATTAATAGCCCCTTCGAAACGATATTTATAACGATGTAAAGCAATCGCAAAGAATACACCAAGTACCGTTGTCACAATCGTTGTTATAACTGCAATCGTAATACTATTTACAAATGCATCAATAACATCTTGTTTTTGAAATAAATCTGTATACCAATGGAATGTAAAACCTTCCCACTCCGCATTAATGCGAGAGTCGTTGAAAGAATAGACCATTAAAACCATCATTGGAAAATACAAGAATAACAAAATTAACCAAGAATAAGAAACTAAAAACTTCTTCATCTTTGCCTATTCCCCTCCGTTCTCATTATATTTATATACTTTCGTTGCACGATAATATAAGTAAATTAACAGAACAGAGAATAGAACAACGATAATCGATAACGCAGATCCAAACGGCCAGTCACGTGCACCTAAGAATTGGTTTTGAATAACGTTTCCGATTAATGCTACTTTCGATCCGCCCATCACGTCTGATACAACAAACATTCCGATAGAAGAAACGAATACTAAAATAGAACCAGTCGCAATTCCTGACATTGTCATCGGCACTGTTATATTCCAAAATGCCTTTATTGGTGTTGCTCCTAAATCATAAGCCGCTTCTAGCTTACGCTTATCCAGCTGCTCAATTGCTGCATACACTGGTAAAATCATAAATGGTAATAAAGAATAGACCATTCCGAGTATTACAGAAGGCGTATTATATAATAAATTTAACGGTTCACTAATAATGCCGAGTTTTAATAACAACGTATTCACAAGACCTTGTGAACGTAAAATAACAATCCATGCGTATGAACGAACAAGAAAGTTAATCCAAAACGGGATCGTTGCCAATAATAAAAGAATAGAACGATATTTGCGGTCAACAATTGTAATTGTATACGCAAATGGATAACCAATTAATAAACATATTACTGTAGTAATAACTGCAATCTTAACAGTTTCCCATAACGTTCCTAAGTACAATGGATCAAACACACGGGATATATTCTCCAGCGTAAATTGCATTTCTACTGTCCCGTAAGCTCCGCGCTGCATGAAGGCGAATCCTAATACGAATACGAGCGGGATTAGGAAGAAAATTAACAGCCACGCGACTGTAGGTAGTGCGAGTAATTTCCCTTTTTTCAATTTAAGGTCACCTCGTCCTCTTGCTCCCAGCCTACATATACATTATCTCCAATGCTCCACTGCGCTGCCTCTTCAGCAGTTTGATATGCCATTAGTAATTCTGATGTTTTCTCATCACGTACATAAAGCTTCTCCATATTTCCGACAAACTCAATATCTTCAATATGTCCAAGATGGTATTCTTTTAAAATTGGTTCTTCAACCGAACGTACTTTCACATTTTCAGGGCGAATTGCTACATAGCCTTCCCCATTTTTCACAATATTATTTTCACCGATGAATGTCGCAACGAACAATGTTTTCGGCTTATTATAAATTTCTTTCGGCGTTCCAATTTGTTCGATATGGCCTTTATTCATAACGACGATACGATCGCTCATGCTCATTGCTTCTTCTTGATCGTGCGTTACGTATATAAACGTAATTCCTAAATTACGTTGTAAGTTTTTCAATTCACGTTGCAAGTCTTTTCGTAACTTAAAGTCAAGCGCTCCAAGTGGCTCATCTAATAGTAATACACGCGGATTATTTACAATCGCTCTTGCAATTGCAACACGCTGCTGTTGTCCACCAGAAAGCTTAGCAGGTTTACGATTACGGAACTCAAGTAACTGCGTTAAACGCATTGCCTCTTCAGCACGCTCTTTCTGCTCTGCTGCTGATACTTTCTGCATTTTCATACCAAAACAAATATTCTTCTCTACTGTCATATGCGGGAATAGTGCGTAATGTTGGAACACTAGGTTCATATGACGCTTATATGGCGGCAAATCGTTAATTCTTTCATCATCTAATAAAAGATTCCCTTTAGTTGGAGTTTCAAATCCTGCGATCATACGAAGTAAAGTCGTTTTCCCGCAGCCACTCGGCCCTAAAATTGTTAAAAACTCTCCCTCTTTAATATCTAAAGAAAGAGGTGGGATAATCACTTGATTTCCAAAATGTTTTTCAACTGCTTCAACTTTAATAATCTTTTTCATTTTCCCGTCCTATCTACCTTAAATTTTAAATTTTTATATTCATGAATAAATATTTATGTTCTATAGACTATTTTTTGTTTCGATCCAAACAAAAATGGTTATTTAGCAAGCGTTCGTTTCTATTCTTTATGTAGTATGTTTGATTCATTTTCGCATGATACATAACGTCGAACAGAAAAACCCCTTCCATCGCGAAGGGGCTATTATCATACGGCTACGCCTACTGATAAACACCATCATCATTTTAACAACTTTCGTATGAATTTTAAAGCACTTTTTGTAGAAGAGTAACGAATTTTCATGTCGAATGCTGTAGATTGGGCTAAAATGCTTTTATAATGTGAAAAAGTCCGAAAACTTTCTTTCCCATGATAACCCCCTAATCCACTACTTCCAACACCCCCAAAAGGTAAATATGGCGTGGCAAGATGGTAGACAACATCATTAATACAGCCTCCACCATATGAAATATTACTCGTCACTTTCTTTTGTACTTCTTTATCTTCCGAAAATACATATAACGCTAATGGCTTCGGATGTTGCTGGATTGTGCCAATTACATCTTCTATATTGTCGTACTCTATGATTGGTAAAATCGGACCAAAAATTTCATCTTCCATAACAGCATCTTGCCATGTAACATCCGCTAGCACTGTCGGTTCAATATGTAATGTATCTTTCTTATAGTTTCCACCAATTACGACTTGACCATCTTGTAAAAATCCACATAATCGTTCAAAATGCCGCTCACTTACAATACGCACGTAATTTTCATTTTGCAAAGGTTCTTTACTATACTGCTCTGTGATTTCATGTCGCAGTGCCTCAACTAGCTGTTCTTTCACGGAAGAATGCACGTACATATAATCAGGCGCTACACATGTCTGCCCTGCATTTAAAAACTTACCCCAAACAATTCTTCTTGCTGTCATCTCTATCTTTGCATCTTTATGTACAATACAAGGACTTTTCCCGCCAAGTTCTAACGTAAGCGGCGTCAACTGTTTCGCTGCTGCTTCCATTACAACTTTTCCAACGCCAACACTACCAGTAAAGAAAATATAATCAATTGGTTCCCTCAGCAAAGATGTACTCTCTTCAACGCCACCTTCTACTACCGCTACAAGCTCTTCTGGGAATAATCCACCTAACATTCTCTTAAGCACTTTTGAAACGCTTGGCGTTAACTCTGACGGCTTTAAAACGATTGTATTTCCAGCTGCAAGTGCTCCTACAAGTGGTGCAATTGCTAATTGAAAAGGATAGTTCCACGGTGCAATAATAAGCGTCACACCATACGGCTCTGGCACTACTTTTCCTTTTGATCCAAAATGAGTGAGTGCTGTTCGAACTCGCTTCGGTTTACTCCACGATGACATATGTTTCAATTGAAAGGAAATTTCTTTTAATACATATCCAACTTCCGTTGTAAACGACTCGTGAACTGACTTATTTAAATCTAATTTCAATGCCTGAAATATTTCTTCTTCAAAACGCTGAATGCCTTCATAAAGCTTCTTCAAATTATTCTTTCTCATTTCGATGCTTCTCGTATGCCCTTTTAAAAAATATTCCTTTTGCCTACTTACAATAGAGGTAATACTCATTCACTCACCTTCTCCCACTATTTTTATCCAATTCTTTCATTATTTATATAGACTTCATATATAACAAATTTCTATTCTTAAAGTTACATTATATATGACTTTTTCAGCTATATAAAATTCATTGCTCACAAAAAAACTACCGAAAGAAAATCTCTCGGTAGTTTCACAGTATTAACGATATAAACGAACAGCACCTGCAGAATTATCATCAGCTTGTCCTACTACTTCAAACTTCAGACCAAGCTTCGGTAAAATACGTCCTGCATCTGGAATCTGTTGATTAATATACGTTTTCGAATCATCAAATTTCGGTACACCCGCTAAGCCATCATACGTATACGTTCCACGCGTTGGAGATACAACTTTCCAAGCTGGCGTTTTATCGAATGAGAATGCAGCATCAGCGATTTGGAATCGTGTACTACTTTCAATTGTCGGTTTACCATTTAAAGTCCCTACAATTGCTTCTGGATGAGAATCAACTACACCAAGGAAACCATGTCCTGGATGTAAACCAACCCAGTTATCTGCGTAAGCTGAGTCTGCATACCATACAACCATACCTGAGTTATATTCTGGACCGCGAGCAAATTTCAATGCGCTATCTGATCCAGTATGGTTTCTCCACTCTACGTAGTAATTATGTTTTTTCTTCTCTGTTCCGCTAGATACAACGAAACCATCTAATTTTAATTGTGGTGTACCTTCTGCATCATCAGAGAATACTACTTTACCATCCACTGTTAATGAAGCATTATCAAGTAGGAAACCATTTAATGCTAAACCACCATCCGTAATGTACTCAAACGTTAATTTTACTTTTTTACCTTTGAATTGACTTAAATCATATGATTTGTCAATCCATTTTCCATTTGTCGAATCTGCATTTCCATTATTTGCTTTCTCGCCAAGTCTTTCAATTAACGTTTTTTGACCATCTTCTGTTACAGCATGTACTTCAAGGAAATCATACTCTGCTTCGATTTCATATAACGATTTGAAATCAAATTTCGCATTCGTTGCATTCGTTAAATCGAACAGTGGTGTTTCTAACGTTGTATGAAGATTGTCACCTTTTGTACTGTAGTAATACTGTTTACCAAATGCTGGTGCAATTGTTTTTACATCTTTATCTGGTAAGTTAACACGAATCATACCTGGACGGTTAGATTTCGTAACACTTTGATCTAAATATGTTGCTAGACCGATACCTTTATTTAATTTCTCGTAATCTACTTCTACGATATTTGCCCAGTTACCACCGATTGTTTTTTGGAAAAACTCTTTATTTTGTGGTGAGAAACTCGTCGGTGTTGTTCCAGCGATTTTACCCGCCCAGCTGCCGCCACTCATAACAGACCAAGCTTGAATTGGCTCACCATGACCCGTATAGTCTGTATCATACTCATCTGGAAGACCTAAATCATGACCATATTCATGCGCGAATACACCAACTGCGCCATCTTCTGGTTCAATTGTGTAGTCGAATGCTGCCATCTTTCCGCCCCAATATGGAACTTTCGCTTGTGTACCTTCAATTGCGAATGGTTTTGGTCCAACTGTCCAGCGATGTGACCAAATTGCATCATCACCTAATTTACCACCGCCAGCTTCTTGTCCAACACCCGCATGAAGAATCATTAAATGATCGATTAAACCGTCAGGTTGATTTTGATTTCCATCACCATTTACATCGTATTGATCGAACTGATCAAACTGTGATAAATCAAGACCGCTATCTACAGCTGCCTTTAATGCATCTTTTACTAGATCACGTGGTCCTTTTGGTCCTTTATTATCATGACCTGTAGCAGCATCTGCACCGTAATCAGCAGCTTTACCAGGAACTGTTAACCATTTTGTAACTGTTCCGTCTACTGTATAACTACCGCCAGATTGCTCTTCGTAATATTGTTTAAACGTTTCGATTTTGCTACCATCCTCTAATGCGAATGGCTCATTACCAAATAACATTTTTTCATAATGTTCTTTGTTAAAATCGTCAGTATACATATAACCAGGTTCTTTATCAATATTGTTATGTTTAAAGTCAGCGTACTCTACAAGTAAAACGAGTACTTTATCTTTACGAACTTCACCGTTATATTCTTTTCCCTTTGCTGGAGAAGTTGGTACTTTACCATTTAGACCACCCTTAACTGGGCCTGTCGCTGCAGGTATCCCTGTTGCTGGCTGATTTAGTTTTTCTTTCGTGTCTGCTTTCGCATCTTTCACTTTCTTTAAAAAGTCAGATGCTTCTTTCGTAAGTTGATCCCCATTTTTTGCTTCTTTCCCAGGATTTTCACCCTTTTTGTTCTCTACATACTTTTCAACAGCTTTCTTTGTTTCTTTCTCTGAAGCTGAAGAATCAATTACCCCACGTTTTTTCAGTGCATCTGCTAAACGTTCTTCTGGAATTAAATGATCATCGACTGGGCTCGTAGCTGTCTTATTCACAGGTGTTTCAGCATATGCAGATTGAGTGCCAGCTCCGAATGAAAGGCCTAATACAGCTGTTAAAGCGATTGATGACAAAACTTTGAACGGTTTCTTGTTCATCCCATATTTCCTCCCCTAATAAATAATATGTATTACAAATTGAATTTTATTAAAAATTCAATATTTTTTCAATATTTAGTCATATTATGTAATGTTTTTAATATATTTGTAAAAATTTCATAGTTAGCATACGAATATATCACAATTCAACAATGTTTTCTGAAAATATTGAAAGTTTTTATCGAACAATTTATAATTTCCATAGAGGGAGTTTAATGGGGATTTTATCTTTGTTTCATCTACAAAATATTTGATAATTCACTATATAAAACACAAAATCCGATTGCATTATCATGTATTCTGTAGCAGCAATTATGACCGATAATTAGGGAGGAATTACATTTGTACAAAGATAAGACAGACGCACTGGATCAAGAATGGATTGATTTAATACTTGAAGCTCTAGATGCCGGTATCGCCATGCAAGACATTGAGCAATTTTTCCAACGTATGAAGCCATCCAGTCAGGCTCAATAGGTTTGTTCTTTTTAACGAAGTTTATGTTATAATAATGACATCATAAGACAACTACATATTGATAGAAAGGTGCGCAAATATGATTGGAGAACGTATAAAACGCCTTCGTTTACAAAAAGGTATTTCATTAACTGAACTTGCCGAAAAAGCTGGCGTTGCTAAATCTTACATTAGTTCTATAGAACGAAATTTACAAAAAAACCCTTCCATTCAGTTTCTTGAAAAAATCGCAGCAGTTCTACAAATTCCAGTTGATACTTTACTTCATGATGAAACAACAAAGGAAACTAACCTAGACTCCGAATGGACACAACTCGTTAAAGATGCAATGAACTCTGGTGTCTCCAAAGAACAATTTCGTGAATTTCTTGAATTTACAAAGTGGAAGCAAAATCAAAAATAATAATAGAAAGAAGTGCTTACAACCAGCACTTCTTTTTCTTTATAAAAAAAAGCGGGAATACCCGCTTTTTTATTATTTTTCTTCCCCAGCTTCTTGGTTAGCATTGAATGTCCATTCTAAATTCAATGTATCACCTTGGAAGATATTTTGGTCTTTTCCGTCATCTACAAATTCAAATTGCACCCATAGATAATCCTCTGTACCAGCTGCTAATCCACCCTTTTCTCCCCACTCAGGAGCAAAGATGTCTTTAGCTAAAAGATCTGGATCCACATTTTGTAAGTCTGCTAAAGTTGTTTCGTATACAGGCTCACTTTGTTTATCCCAGTTCCAAAGGAATTTTACTTTAACGTGCTTACCAAAGTCTTCACCAGCATTATCACCTTTTGCATCTTTAACAGTATACTTTGTTGCTAATTTAACGTCTTTAATAGTTAACGAACCGCTGTTTTGTAATAAGAACTCTTTCTTAACAGAATCCCCTGGTTTTAAATCTTTAATATCTACAAGCGTCTTAGGGTTTAATGTAAGGTCTAACGTCCCAGCTGCAAATGTATTGTTTGATACTTCTTTATCGCTAAAGAATGCAAATGTTCCTCCACCAATTAAAGCTAACCCCAATGCTGCTGATGCAACTCCCATACCTAATTTCTTTTTCAGACTCACAATCAATTCCCCCTAGCTTTTTTTTATATTTTTATCACTTATTTTTCAATAAGAGATGTAAAGAAAACTATATTAGCTTAGCTAATATGTGTTCTTTTTTAAAAACCTTATGTTCATTATAACGAACAAACCTATATAAACACAACACATATTTATTAATATTTTCAGTTATTTTTATTTCTCAATATTATTTAGACTTTTCAGAAAAACGAATGATGATTTATATCTTTTTTCACACTCAAATCATTTAATACTATAAGAAAAAAGAAAAATAAAGAAGTGAGGGCTAACGTTCCCTCACACTCGTATAAATATTACTAGTCTTACTTATTCGTTCACTCTCTCTTACACCACATTCTTGTTTTCTGACTGTTTCACTAAAGCAGTTACTCCGCTTTCTTTTGCTCTTCTACTTTTTTCTGTTCTTCTACTTTCTTCTGTTCTTCGGCTTTCTTTTGTTCTTCTACTTTCTTTTGTTCTTCGGCTTTCTTCTGTTCTTCTACTTTCTTTTGTTCTTCTACTTTCTTCTGTTCTTCGGCTTTCTTCTGTTCTTCTGCTTTCTTCTGTTCTTCTACTTTCTTCTGTTCTTCTACTTTCTTTTGTCCTTCCGCTTCAATTGCAACGTTTAATTGTTGCTGAAGAGCCTGAATTTGCTCATCAATAGCTTTCAAGCTAATTTCTTTCTCAATATAGTCACGTTTCTCTTTGATACTGCGAAAGCCTTCATTTACATATACGGACACTTGCTGCATCGACTCATCTTTATTTACCTTTAATTCTTCTTGTATTTGATTGTAAGGAGCTTCTATTTCAGTATATACATTTTGCAGAGCTTCCTTCTCAGCAACAATTTTCTCACGCCCTTGTTGCCATACAGAAATCGCCTGTTTTATTTCTTCAATAGAAGTTGCTTTCGATTTTCCCTTCATCGTTCCATACTCACGCTCAATAAACTGTTTATGTTTCTCAGATTGCTCTTTTAACGTATTAACTGTTTTCGGAAATATAATTGCTGTAGAAAACGTCGCTTCTACTTTCGTTTCATGAATGAACGCCGCTTCTGTATGCGTCATAATTTGAGATCCTAAATAAAACGTAATAGAACACATACACGGCAATATAAGCATCTTTTTAAAATTACGCGGTCTTTTCAGCATCTTAATCTCTCCCATCGAACATTACGTTCTTTATACAGAACATTATCTATATTATAGTAAAGAACTATTAAAATTGATAGACAAATACTAGAAAAATAGAAAAAGGGCTATCCATGTGATAGCCCTTTTTGTTATTATCTTTCTTCACCTGCTGTTTGTTGTGCATCAAACGTCCAATTTAATTGTAACTTATCGCCTTGGAATTGATTTTGATCTTTTCCATTATCAACGAACTCAAATTTCACTTTGAATTTATCAGATTTACCTGCTGAAATACCTTTTTCATCCCAGAACCAAGCCGATAAATCATTATCTACAGCTGTAAGTGTGTCACCTTTTAATTTATCTAAAGTGGTTTGTTTCACAATTGTCTCATGCTTATCTACATTTTTTAAGAATGTTACTTTAATATGTTTACCAAAATCATCTTTATTATCTTTCTTTACATCTTCTACATTATAATCTGTTTTCAGTAAAACCTTTTTAATATCTAAAGAGCCTTTATTTTCTAGTTTAAATTCTTTTTCAATTGTATCCCCAGGTTTTAAATTCGATACGTTAACAACTGTTGATGGATTTAATGCTAAATCCAGTGTCCCAGCCGCAAATGTATTGTTTGACACTTCTTTATCACTGAAAAATGCAAATGTTCCTCCACCAACTAACGCTGCTCCTAGTACTGCTGATGTAATACCCATTCCTAATTTTTTCTTTAAAGTCATGTCCATATCCCCTTAATATATATATTTGTTAACTTCCTAAACGGAAAGTATAACCAAACGAACTAGACGGATTGTTCTACTTTTTTATCTTTCTTTTCTCCGTCAATGCTACGAATAGCCCCAAAAATAGAAATCGCGGAATATCCAAGTAAAAAGACTCCTGGAATAATAAGAAGTAATGCTGCTCCCGCTTTTGAATTCGCATAATTCAGTAAATAACCAACGTACGGAACTGTAATATCTGCATACTTTCCAACTACATTTTCTGCAAGTACTGGCTCTAAATCTGGTCCGTTGTTGTTATCCCCTTTTGTTTCATACATTACTTTTCCATTTGTATCTTTCACACCGATAATACGGTGAGTGATAATTTTTTGATCTTTCTCTTTAAAGGTAATAACATCACCTTTTTGATATTTAGAACCATCTTTGTTTGGTTCTATTGCAATGATTGATCCTGTTAAAAACGTCGGCTCCATTGATCCTGAAAGAACGCTCTTAAATTGATATCCCATCACTGTCGGATCACCACCGCTCGCTTTTGAAGAAATAACTACAAAAGCTAAAAAAACCATCAATGCAAATAAAACAAATGAGATCGCGTTGCTAATTACCTTCCAAATTAATTTCATCGTCTCTCTCCCTCTCCGTTGTTTTATATTATTTGAAGTATGCAATATCCATTATGTTCTTTAACAAGAACACAAGTAAATGATATAACGAACTTTAAGTTATTGCAATAAGAAAATTTACAATTATTAGTTATTTAAAGTATAAAAAAAAGACTGTGCCAAAATTTCACACAATCTTTTTATTAGTAATTTATTTACCTTCTGATTTCATTCCTTTTGTATTTCGGCGCAACACTACATATAAAATTGCCCCAAATAATACAATCGCACCTATCCCAACACTTATTACTTTAACATTTGAGTCTTTTACTTCAGGCATAGTTGTATCTTTTTTAGGCATCGCAAAAGTGACATCTTCTGTTGAAAGAACATTTACCGTCGCAATTGTTTGATTATTTTTCGTAATATCAACTGCACCAACTACCTCACCACGATGTATTCCTTTATGATATAAAGATTCTTTATCTAATGAAGCCGCCCGGAAAATAGTTTTCACATTTTTTCCTTCATCTTTCTTAAGCATAAGCTCCGCACTTTGTTCCAACTCAGAATTAACATCTTTATTTAAATATGTTGTTTTTTGATGCCAATTATGTTTATCCAGCACCATTTGCTTCGTAAATTGACCGAAAGAATATTCCGCCATCTGCTTCAAATCTTCATAAATTTCAGGTCTTTGAGAAGCCATTACTACGCTTATAATACGGTTTCCATCTTTCTCATTTAATAAAACAAGCGTATTACGCGCTTCATTCGTAAACCCTGTCTTACCGCCAATGCTATATGGATTTTCAAAAAAATTAGATTTATTAAAAATAGACACCGTCTGCCTAGACGTCGTAACTGTCGTTCTTTTCGTATTCATCGCTTGTAAAATTTCAGGATACTTTTGCACACCCTTCGTAATCATAGCCATATCATACGGCGTCGTATAATGGTTCGGATCATGCAGTCCATTCGGTGTTACAAAGTGGCTATCTTTCGCCCCTAATTGCTTCGCTTTCTCATTCATCATATTAGCGAAATTCTCAACACTCCCGCCAATCCGCTCCGCAATCGCATACGACACATCATTCGCACTCAGCACCATTAAAATCATAAGCGCAGTATTTCTATTAATTGTCTCTCCAGGTTGAAACTCAATTTGATAATTACTCTTCTCTTGATCTAATGCTAATTGTGAAAATGTAAATTGATCCTCTGGCTTTGTATGCTCCATGAGTAAAATCGCTGTTAACACCTTCGTCGTACTAGCAGGATATGCTCGGTGATATGCGTTTTTGTCATACATAACATCTCCTGTTTTCGCATCAATTGTCGTTGCAAACTGACTAAAAACATTCGGTCCTTCTGCAGGTGGTGGTGCAACTTGTTCTGGATTTACTCCAATATTCGTCTCAGCACGCAATGTCATAGGTGTCAACAAAAACAAACAAATAACTGTAATAAAAACCAAAATTTTCTTAAAATTTACCATATGACTCTCCCTTTTCCATTTACTCCTCTAACAAAATAAGAAATCTACCAATCATATGTAATTTGTATTAAACTGGAAGAATTTTCACTATTTTTTACTATATCATATTTTTACGATAAAGAACATAAATATACAATAAAAATAAGAAGGAATTACTCTTTCTTATCCTTCTCATCTATCAACGAATCTATTAACTTTTGACTAGCTTCCTCGGGCGTAATCTCATCGGTTATCCCCATAAACGACCAACCTTTAGAATCAACCCACTCAACAAACTCTTGTAAAAATTCATCATGTGTAACATCCACATCAAGAATCGAGCCATTAATCGAAATCGTTCTATTTTTAGACACGCGCATCTTGAACGTTTTTCTTACCATTACAACTTTTCTCCCTCTACTTCTGAATATTTATAAAGTGAAACTTTCATCAACCCTCACCAATCGGACTTTTACGGCCATCCCGACCCCAACCTAACTTCTTTACTTTTGCTAAATTTCGAGGTAAGGGATCTTACTGCCCGCAAATAGCGAGATAAAATAATCATGTATCTCTGTTATACATGATTTTCAGTAAATTGTAAAAAGGATATATTGGCCAATTTAAATAGCAAAAATGAAAATCTCTTACCTACGTAAACGTAATACGACATACAATCGCTCATAAATTATTAAATAAATCCATAAAAATATACACTTTAAAACATAATTGAGTAAGCCATTCTAGTCTTTTGGAAGATATTATCTAAAATAGTATACTAAACGGATAAAGGATATTTGAATAAAGAAACTGAGGCTTTCTATTTAGCTGGACTCTTAAGTTGTAGACTTAGAGACTGATGCCGGAATTCATATTTAATTTCTATTTCTGTACATAATATCGTAAGAAAGAAGGTAGTACTGTGAAAACAACAGAAAATTTTACTGACAGGGCCGATATATATGCAAAATATCGCCCTAGTTATCCTAATGAATATATTGATTACTTGCTTTCAGCTAACCAACTGAAAGGAAATCGGATTGTGGCTGATATTGGTTCAGGTACGGGGATATTTAGCCACCAGCTGCTTGAAAGTGGTTTACATGTTATTGGAGTTGAGCCAAATGATGATATGAGAAAGATGGCTGAGCAATCGTTAAAACTATATTCTCGTTTTCAATCCATAAAAGCAACTGCTGAAAATACCACTTTAAAAGAAAATAGTGTAGATTTAGTAACTGTTGCCCAAGCATTTCATTGGTTTGATAAAGAGGCTTTCAAAATCGAATGCCAACGAATTTTAAAACAAAAAGCAAATGTTGCACTTGTTTGGAATAGTAGAGGTTTAACTAGTCCACTTATTAAAGAGAATGCAGAAATTTGCCAGAAAACCTGTCCAAACTTTAAAGGCTTTAGCGGTGGAATAGATGAAACTCCAGAAGTATTTAACAACTTTTTTAAAGATGGAAAGTATGATTTTAAAGAATATCAAAATGATTTACTTTTTGATTATGAAGGGTTTTTGGGAAGGAATTTATCAGCATCTTATGCTCCGAAAGAAAATGACGAACAGTATAAAAATTTTATTTTTCTCCTATCAGAGCTATTCGAAAAATACAGTAAAAACGGAAAAATTATTCTCCCGAATTTAACACGAAGCTATCTAGGCAATGTATAAACAGCCTGATACAAAGAGACTTTGAACGGAATTAAAACAAGCCTAGCCCCTTCCTGAATGTAGAACGAGGTTAGGCTTGTTTTGCATTTTACCACATCAAATTCAAATGACTTTCGTACAATAAAGTAGAATATATTAGAAAACACCTTAAACTGAGGAGGAACTCAATGGCGCGTTGTACGTATTGTAAAACGAAATGGAAAGTAAAAGACGTATGGTCGATACTCTTGGCATTTGAAAAAGATTGTCCGTATTGTTTTGGGAGGCAATATCTATCAAAGAAAACAGTGAACGCTATGCCAGAACTTATAAGCTTACCTTTACACTTCTTGTTACCTTTTCTTGTTGATTTGAGTGATGAAGGTCCTTTCGATTGGTATCGGAAATAATATAACCTCTACATCCAAAGACTACTTTCTACTAAATTCGCTTCTCATCATTATCCCTTCATACATTACTCTCATAATCGCTTATACTTTCCCTTTTAAAGATCCCATAGCTCAACAGGAAGAGCGTCCCCTGAACAAATTTTATCAATTATGACTAAAAAAAACAGTGATATATGTATACTGTTAAACATAAAAAATTAGCATTAGGTTCCAATTAAATATTAATTGAAACCCAACACTACTTGTATTCTGTAATTCAGAATACAAGTAGTGGTTTTTATTATGCATTTTTGCATACAGGATTATTTTCTCTTGTAAATAGATAATAATGGTATATAATAAAACCAATGTTTTACCAATAAAAGGTAATAAAAAGTAGTGGGATAAGCAATTAACCAAACGTATTAACAGATTTGTTCTATGTAAATCATGATACATATATGGAATCAAAACTATGAAATTTTATGTAGAGATTAGATTACTACAAGATGAAAGATTCATAGCGAATGCACTCGAGGAAAAAAGTGTTCGATTAGATTAATGTTATAAAACTACTTAATGTGATATCTATCGAACGAATTGAAAATATACTTAGGGGGAATTTTAAGTGAAAGCATTTGGTAAAGTATTATTAACAGGAGCTTTAACTTTAGGCGGTTTAACAGCTATGAACATTGATACACCGAAGGCAAATGCTGACGGAGCAAGCGAGTTCTGTCGTTATATTTGTGGTCCTAGCGAAACGTTGAATGGTTTCACAATTCAATTACACGCTACAGAGTACAGCTACGGCCAAAATATGATTGCAAAAATCACAAATGATAGAGCTGAAGATGTGCGCTATCGTGTAACTATTGAAAAGAAATGGGCAAGTGGCTGGGGTTACTATGAAACTGACTTCAATTTCGGCTCCGAATTACCAGCTGGAACAAACGAAGAATTTTACAATACAACTGGTTGGGGTGGACAACTTCCAGAAAACGGGGAATATCGTTACAAAGTTAAAATTACAAATGCTGACGGTTCTGTAGATACAATTTATACAGCTTCAATGACACTTACAGGAAGATAGCTCATGAACGAGCTCCATTATTTATACTTGTATTTTTGATGATATCATTGATAATTGCAGTGATATTATTATTATTGAAATAAGCTCTTCGGGGCTTATTTTTTATATACAAATTGGAATGATAACATTCAGAAAATTACATCTTTACACTATTAAAGTTTGTTGCTATTATAGGAATACATCAAATGTTACAATATTCAATAAATTATACAAATCCTCCAATTACACGAATGAAATGAAAACACATTGCTGATGGTAACATTTATAGTTGGGATCCCGTAGCTCAGCAGGGAGAGCGCCACCTTGACAGGGTGGAGGTCGTGAGTTCGAGCCTCTCCGGGGTCATATCCTTTTGTATCAACTGTTGATAATTTCATATTTTGACCAAAACTAACGGTGAGTACCGCTCAAGTTTTGATTGAAACTCCTCCTTTAACTCTAAATGAGAATGAAGGAGGGTTTTTTATGTCTTTAACATACTTCACTGAAAAAGAAATCGTAAAAAAACGACAACCTCACAAACGAAAAACTAGCAAAATTTCAAAAGAAGATTCTGTTGAGCGTGTATTTAACCGTTTCATTGATGCAAAAGTGAAACAAAACCTACGCCCCAAATCATTGAATCAATTCCTTCTTATGTTTAATAGTATAAAAGCATTTCATGAAACACAAAATGCTCAAACATTCTATATGACCGACATTACAACAAACTTCATTTCCGACTGGGTCTACTGGTTAAAAAATGAATATGTACGCTTTGATGGTCATGCTTACGTGCCTGAAAGTGCTCAAACTGTTGGATTAGCTGATGAAACTATCTCCAGTAGGATTAAACGTTTGAAAACATTCATCAATTGGTGTTTACGCCAAGAAATCATCAGTAAAAATCCATTTAATAAATTCGAGGGATTTCGTAAAGATAACACACGAATTGATATTCTCTCAGTTGATGAATTAAACAACTTATTGAAAGTGGCGAAATCATATTCCAATAAGAGTTTCAAGCATTTTCGTGACTATGTATTATTACACCTTCTCATTGATGGAATGTTTCGTATAACCGAAGCATTGTTGTTATCACCATCAAATATTGACCATACAAACCGAGCGGTAATTATACAATCAAATAACGCCAAATCACGAAAATCTCGTACCGTCCCATTATCGAATAAAACCTATCGTTTGCTTATGCAATTGCTAGAAGAAAATGAAGCATTTGAAGGCGATGTTGATGATTTAATCTTCCTATCATTGAGCGGGCGTATGTTAAGCAAAAACAATGTGTTACGTGATATGCGAAAATATGCAATTGAAGCCAAAATTAAAAAGCGATTCTATTTACATTTAATACGTCATTCAGCTGCTACTCATTATTTATCATCTTCTGGTGATGTTGAATCCTTACGAAAAATCCTTGGACATGCTGATTTACGAACGGTTCTTATATACAGTCATTTGGCAGATAGTACTGTTCAAGAGAAACATGCGACTTATGGATTCTTTGGAAGTGAAAATGTAATCAATCGTAAGCGAAATAATAAAAGGAAATAAAAATAAAACCGTCTACTCCCCCACCGACCAAAGTTTGGGAATAAACGGTTCACCACAAATCCGTGAAGGACTTGCTATGTATTTTAATTGTAGCAAAGTTTCTTCTCCATGAAAAGGAGAATACTTATGTGTATTAAAAGCGACATTAATTACATTCAGAAACGTTTGCTTGAACGACTGAACGTTAAAACTGGATCCACTTTATTTACTATTATCGAAGCAATTTCTCAACAAGCGTACGCAAAAGCTTTGTTTGTAGTATCACAAAAGAATTCTACATTAGCAATTAAATGTGATGTTACCGCTTCTACAATTTCACGCAACCTAAAGAAAATTAAAGACAAATGCGCTGATTTAATTCAAATTGAACAAAATCGTAATGTATCGGAACAATTCGCTTCATTAGTATTTACGTTCATTCCACAAGCCAACTGTAAAGAAAATTTACAGTTAAATGATGAATGTCAAACGGATATGTCAAACGGAGGAAGTCAATGATGATACGGTATGCCATGATATTGCTGAATCGCCTTCTAGAAGTTTTTCTAATCATTCCGAAGTATATATTTCTAATCAAAATAAAGTTATAAATACTAGTACTGTTAACAAAGAAGATGTTATACAAAACGATATTATTCACGAGGAATATGTATTTGCAAGTGAAAATGGAATCAGCAAAAAGATGTTCTTCAAGGTCATTGATGAAATCAAAAATAAAAATAACATCAGCAATTTAAAAGCGTATATCCGTGGAGCAATTAACAACATAATCAATCACATATCATTCCGTAATGGAACACGTAAATATAAAAATCCCATGAATCAATTGTTTTATGCTTGGTTGAATGATGACGGACACGAAACGGTATAAATTTTGAATTTCTATTAATACTTTTATAAATAATTGCCGTTTGCTGTCCGTGAAAAGATATGTATATACAGCAAGAAGCCACGTACCAAATGAACGATACGTGGTTATAATGAGCAATGTAATTTAAAAATTATAAGAGAATGTGAAAAATGAAATCGTGTTTTCACCTACCTTTCATAATACTATTATATTGTGTTTATTTTCAGTGTAAGGAAAGAAATCAAAAAAAATAAAGCTCATTAATCAATAAATACAATGAGCTTTATATGATAAAATTTCTATTTTACTAATTTTTTTATAATTCCTTATCTTCTTTGAAATATTCAATAGCATTACTATTTTTATACCAAAATACACAAAATTCATATAGTATATTATACATATTTATATTAGGACGGTGACAATCAAATGAACTTATGCCATTTATCCATAAGAGAAACAAACAAATTATATGCTACCATGAAAATAGCACAAGAACTTGGTATCAAAATTCAAGAAGAAACCCTAACAGAACTTATGCTTATTGACTTAAAATTTCACATTGAGAAGATGGGTTTGAATACTATTATAAAACATTGCAATAAATCGGAGGAATTTGAGTTAGGTACAGATTTTCTATGGTTTGTAGGCTCTAATAAGAAAAAAAGTTGGGTTGCCTTTCGTATACAAGCAAAAAAACTCAGAGAGAACCAAAAGTATTTCCTAAAACACAATTATAAAAATGCCACAGGAAGTGGATCTATTACTAGACAAGTCGATAAATTAATAGAAAATTCAGAGAAAAATAATTTAGGAGATACAAGAAGTATTAGAGCGATTCCAATCTACTGTTTTTATAATTGCTTAAATGATGAGACTTTAAGCAAAGTAACATATTTAAATCAGTTCCCACATATTCCATTAAACAAAAAAGCTTTAAGCTTTACCTATACATGTGCATACCATGTCCAATCCTTATTAAACCAGCCACATTCTAAAAAGCGTGGGACAACCAAAAATACCTTTTCTTTCAACGAATTGAAAGGTATTCCAATCTACACCCTTTTTTGCTCAAACGATTGCAATAAATCCTTAGCCCGTAGTTTATACGACACTTATCATCATTATCATTCTACGTTTTTCAAAAGTAGAAACAATGGGTGGGATTTTTTCTTCAAGGACTCTACTTATAATTTTACTAAACTCCCTTCCTATGTTGAATCCTTAATTAACAATACCAAAGACACTTTAGAAGAATATGATAGGAAAAACCTCCCTTCCTACATAATGGTTACTTATGAAGATTAATATCACAACCTAAAATAAAAAGACAGAGCACAATGTATCAGTTCTCTGTCTTTTATATAAATCACCTATTTTTATATTATTAAAAAATCTTTTGCACCTGAACTATTTGTTGTTTTAAATAATTTGGCATTTCTAGAGTATTAACATCTAAAGTTTTTAACCACTCTAAATAATAGTTTGGATCTTCTACCTTATGATTTTTGCCAAATTCTATATCTAACCTTATTGCTGCCTCTCTTGGAAGTCCTATTGCCATAAATTCAAGTGCAGGAGTTGAACAAGCTCCAAATTCTAAAAATGAAGATATTTTAATTAATCTTTCTGCTTCATCTTTTTTATTTATGGATTCTAAAAACACCTTTAGAACTTCTAAATACACTTGTGTATATTTTACCATTTGATAACGAATTTGTTTATTTAAAAACTCTATTTCAGCTTTAACATGTCTAGTTAATTCTTTATGAGTATACTTACTAGTCTTCTTGTCATAAAAAATAATCTGAGAGAGAGATTTTCCAGTCATCCATTCATAACTAGTTATGGATAGTTTATTTACATATCTTTCCCCCCACTCTTTATCATTCATAAAGAATTTATTAATTAATTCTACAATGGTTTTAAATCTAAAATATCCTTTATCAAATAAATACACAGGAAATACTGGCATCAATTCTTTATAATTCCACTCATTTTCTTTAAAATACTCCCATAGATCATTAATTCTGTCCGGCATTATCCCTGGAGTATTACTTAATAAACTTAAAGGTGGCTTAAATTCATTAATAATCATATCAGCAACTTCATCAATTTCCATTAAATCTTCTTCGTTATTTTCATCCATATAAGAGGAATCAATTAATCTTTTACCTTCTAATCTATCTCGAACTACCATCGAAACTAATTGTTCACTGTAATCATCCATACCGGATGGTTTTTTTCTATCCGAAATATAATCTTTAAATTCATTAACTTGATTTTTTAATTTATATTCAGAAGATGGAACTATAGGAAATGACCTTTCACCCAACAAAGGGTTTTCCCGCCATTTTTCTGGATCTATACAAATTATATTTCCTGAAAAATCATTCCCCATTCTCCCTGCCCTACCAGCTAAATTCCAAAAATTAAGTTTATCCATAGGATTATGTCTACCTTTTTCTGGTTTATATATAAAAATATTTTTAGCCGGCATATTTAACCCTTCTAATAAGGTAGAAGTGCAGCTCACAATTTTCAATGCACCAACTTTAAATAATTCTTCTATGCCTGCCCTAATAATTGCTGGTAAAGAACCGAAATGAAATGCGATTCCACATCTTATAAATTTTGCTAACTCATATTCAGTTGAAATATACTCTTCAATAAACTCCGCAAAATCTTCCAATCGTTCATCACTTAACACAGGGAAGTGTCCACTTTCAAATAAGATTCTTGCAACATCAGTAGATAACAATGGTTCATTTGAATAAACTATGGAAGTTTGGTTATTCCATAGTTTTATTGCAACATTTGCAAGAATTCTCGCTTTTGATTTTCCTTCGTCTTCATATGGTATTCTACTAACTTCTATTTCTTCATCTTCGTACATAACACTTACCTTAAGATTCTGCTTAATGTTTTTTACCGTGATTATATTTTGGATTACTAATGGGAAGTAATCCTTTTCTTTTTCTCCATCCATAATATTAAATGTAGTAAGTAGCTTTTCGGGATTACTAACTAAAGGACTAGCAAACAATGTTTTTGCATTAGGAAACAGTGCTTGTACAAACTTCAAAGCACCTTCTAATAAAACACCTCTCCCACCACTTTGAATATTATGTGCCTCATCAACAACAATCATAGATATATTTAATTTAATTACATCAGCCTTTGTACAAAGTTGATACAATCTTTCTTGAGTTAAAACTAAAATATTTGATTTACCTACGCTACCTGTAATATTTTCAATTTCCGATGAACACCCTACATAAATATTTTTCAAACCTAATTCATTAATATACTCAATAAAATCATTCATCACTTGTTTAATAAGTGCTCGTGTTGGAACAATATAAATAACTGTAATATTTTTGCGCTCCTGATAAATTAAATCTAAAATATAGTTCAAGACAATAAATGATTTACCAGCGGAAGTTGGGGCGGATATACTTATTCCTTGATGGCCATTTACAATCTCGAATACCTTTTTTTGAAAGTTAGTTAAAAGATACTGTTTATCAATAAAGCTTTTTTCATTAAAACTTTCTATAATATATTCTTCGAGTGCAGTAACTCCATCCAATAAATCTTTATATTCACTTATTCCACTCTTACTTTCTAGCAATTGAATTGCTGGGAAATTCCCCAGTTTTCTTAATGCTAAAAATGAGCTTAAATATACCCCTTTACTACTATTTAATTTGGGTAAAGAGATTGCAATTTCTAAAGCTTGTCTCTTATTCTCGGGGGTTGAAGACATAGCCAAGATATTAGCACATTCAGCTAATATCTTAATTTCAGTTAAACTAATAGTTTCAGTAACTGTAGAAAATAAATCTCTTTGTACTTCTATCTTCTTTAGTTTCTTTAATAAGTTTAATAAAATCTCCTTATCTAGTTCACTTACAATATCATTAAAGCTCATCTCGCTCCCCCTATTTTTGACAGTTTATTTAAGAGTAATTGCTCAAACTCACCAACATTCTTAAATGGAAGGATGAACCAATTAATTTTTAAATTGTGAAAATGAGTTTTTTCTTTTAATAAATTACAAATATATTCTTCATTTCCAATACACTCTTTTATATATTTTTCAATTATAACTTTTTCAACTTGATCTTTAGATAATCTCAGCTTTTCAATACCTTTTAATACTTCCCAATCATGCCCCGTAAATACAGTTATTTCTAAAGAGACATTCTCCCAATTTCTGCTGATTGGATTTTGAAATTCAGATAATAAATCCTTTAATTTACTTTCCTCCACTTGTTTATGTATGTAATCGTCCATTATAAAAATATCTTCTTCTATATTGTTTACATATTGTAAAGATTCAATTGAATTTGAGACTGCTGATTTTAAATCTGTATTTAGGTTACCATCCCCTAAATATAATAAAAGTTGATTGTCATAGTTCATTCCTATATGTACTTTCGTAGAAACTTCGGGGTTTTCATATATGCTTGCCCTAAGACATCCTTTCGGGGCACCTAATACACCTTCTACAAGCATCCAAAGTATTAAGGAGCCTAATTTATCATCCTTTTGTAACTGTGCAATAGCAACATTTGTTTTCATTATTATATTCGAAAAATTATATATCAGATTTTTATGTCCTTCTTCAACTTCCGCTAAGGTACATGCGTACTGATTAATTACATTTGACAGGTATTGAGATAATTCATCAGTCTTAGGTGTTCCATCATCATTATATTTCAGATGAAATGAATTAACTTTTAAGTTAGCTAGTGGATTTTCACTTTTATATTCTATTTTCCCAAACAATTCTTCACATTTAGCTTTTTGACAATCGAGCCTAATATTAACAAGATTAGATTTAGAACCAAACGATGTATTAATTTTCACATTGTATTCTTCAAGAAACCTTACTATTTTATTTATACTTATAACTTTAATAGGTGCGTTAACCATGCTATATTCTTGCGCTATAACAATCCCTTTAATTTCTCCATCAATCAGTATCGGCGAGCCTGACAAACCTTTAAGGTCATAATCGAATCCTTCATTAAGATGCTTACTGCTCAAATGTATGTCATAGATAGCTGTATTATCAAAGCCACTTACTTGAAATACATCGCCTTTTAAATAACAAAATTTACTTCCTTCTGCTGAACTATCCCAATCCCTAGGAAATCCAACTGTTTCCCATTTATCTTCTGATGATATCTGTTGGCTGCTTAGTGTAATCCAATTTTTAGCATGTACTATTTTTTCTTCTAACTCTAAGATGGCAACATCATATATTTCACTCTCACCAATTACTTTTGCAGATATCATATTACTACTTCCACTGTCCGTATAGAATTCTAAAGAAATATCTACACTGTCCGATATATGCGCTTTAACTGCATGTCTAGCAGTCAAAGCAATTTTCTCATTAATTAAAAATGCAGTAGCTTGATTACTGCACGATAACTTTGCAGTTATTTGATAAAAGATTTCACTCATGCCTATACTATTCCTCCAATAGCTATTTATTAGCATAAATAAAATTACTTAATGCTAATCTTGGTAATTTCATTTATAATATCTTCCGCTAAATCATTTGTATATTCTATCTCAAATTTATATTTATTTTTTAATTCCTGATTATTGATTTTATTAAATAATCGTACTGGTTTATAGTTGAAAATAATTTTTTTCTTTTTTTCTTTATTACTTGTAATAATTCTATACAGTGTTTCTATATCTGGATGGTTAAAACTTTTCCCATTAGTAGAAATAATATAAGTATCAGTATCAATTAAATCTAGTAATGCTTTACTAGTATTATGTTTACTACCGTGATGAGATATCTTAACTGCGTCAAAATATATTTTTTCTTGATTACTATTTGCTAATATTTCTTTTAAGTATTGTTCAATTGTTTCTGAATGAGAATCTCCTAAAAAAAGTACCTTCTTCTTACCTAATTCCAGTATAAATGCTATTGAGCTGCCATTCACTGGTTTACGGTCAGTTTCAAATTCTTGATTAGCAATAGCATCAATATCTATTTCCTCTCCAGAGACGGGTCTTACTTTACGTGACTTCCTTTTATTTTCAATAATATTTGCCATGTGAATTTCAAAAGCATCTTCCATTAATTCATTACTCTCTACCTTATCTTTAAAGCCCAGTTCAATCAATCTTGATTCCCAAGCTTCATCTAGTTCATTTAATTTTTTTCATCAGGTGAAAGAATAGTAATTTTAACTTCATCATTAATACTGAGTGTCCTTAAAGTATTACCCTCTTTCAATACTGAAACTGCTTGATGCTGGAAGGTTTTATTCCACCTATCCGTGTATCCATTTTTACAAAGTGCTCCTACCAAAGTCCAAGCTTGTTCAAAGCTTATGTTTGATAATTCTTTTACACCTATTTCTTTACCATGACCTTTATTAACTATTCTAGTCAAAATTTCTTTCGAACTATCTTCCATCTCTTTTTTCTCTTTAAGTTTCTGTTTTTTCTCAAATTGCAAGTGCTTATAGTTATTATGCCAAATCTCATCAACTTCAATTATCTTTGGACTCACCACATCACCGTTTTCTTCCAAAAACTTAATTCCACCTAAGATATGATCTGCATCAACATGCGTAAAAACCAATAAAGATAGTTTCCCACCTTCTTTACTAATCTCTTTAAGCTCTTTTTTTATTGTTTTATCATATGTACTCTTAAAACCCATATCTATTAAAATATGAGTATGTTTCTCACCTTTACAGGTCACTAAAAAACTATCTCCATATGAAGCAGGAAACATTTTTATTTCTATTTCATTCATCACAATCACTCCATCCCAGTTTAATTAAAGATATAATTCCATGATTTTATTGAATATATTTATACAATCACTATCCATCATAAAAGATTAATTTATTCCTATTATGCCATAAATTATAAAGTTTTATTGTTATATAAATCCATTTTTTAGTTTATATATAATAAATTTGATTATATTTTGAGCTCTTATTTATCAGGATAATAATTTTTAAGAATTAATATATACCTATAAAACACGCAATTTTCTATAGATTTTTGCGTAAAAAACGCACAAAAATGACATAAAAAATGCATGTTTTTTATCAAAGTTGGGGATGGAAACCCATCAGTGGTGCGGTTCTACGCAATTTTCCACGTCTAAAAAACGTCATTTTCTGAAATTCTAAAAGTTGGGGAAAAATTTTTTAGTTTTGGACCACCTCCCTGTCCTTTGACCCTCCTTACTTTTTTCTTTTTTGGACGGGGGCTTGAAATATTATTTCTTGCTATTCTTGCATTTCTTGTATCTTTCATATTTTCCGTATTTTTGATTTATAATATATATATACGTTTCTCGAGTACACAAATACATAGTTGTTTACTATGCTATTTGCATTTGCACTCAATTAAATGTTCGCATGCTTTACAATGCTTTGCTTCATATATGCTTAATATATAATATGTTTCATCTGTATATGAACCGAAGCCATAGTTACCTGCATATGTTGAATACACTTCTTCCAGTGTTCGGTCATCGTATTTCTTTTTAATCAAACCTTGAGAAAATAGTTGCTCCTGTTTTACTTGTTGTCGTTTGATACGTCGTTTATGCGAACACTCAAATACAAGATGCTCGTAACGAGTGTTGAATATATCATTCGGATTCTTTTCATATAACAAATGTGCATAGAACACATCTACTTGATTATCCGACAGATCCTGTAAATAACCATATTTCTTTTTTAATCGGTCAATTTTTCTACCTTGTTCAATACGCTTGGTACGTTCACGTGCTTCTCTGCTTGCTTCCTCGGACTCTTCAAACAATCGTATAATCATATAATCTTCTCCAGAGTTGATATTATATTTATCTAGTATCGCAAACACTTCTGTAATTTTATTTGCCATCATTGCTTCACTCATTGCTAGTTTAACGTTTTCTTCCATGATTTACTCTCCTTTTTATTACGGACAGTAAACGGACGTGCTTTTGAAAAAATATTAATACAAATTCAAAAAATGTCCGTCTTGTGTCCCATGTGATTTATATTTTTTCAATCGTCCAGATTGTTGTTTTTTCTCCTGCAATCGTTTTACGTGTTTTGTTAACCACGAAATCATGCTCACGTATAAATTTGTTGATATTTGTAAAGCTTGCTAATCTGTCATTTTTCTTTGAAGCTCCATAGTAATAACTGATTTGTGCTTCAAAATCTCGCTTGGTTTTATTCATCAGTTGGATGCTTTCGAGGGATTCCAAGTACGGTGCTAATTCATTTGCTACACGATTGTTAAATTCTTGTTGCTTTGCATCATACGTGCTTGACCATAACAACTTAGATAAGCGCCCGAACAATTCTTTTACTAGATTTTGATAATTGCGTACAATGGACTTTTTCATAACAGATTTTGAAGATCCCGTTGCATCTGTTTCTTCCACTTGGTCTTCCATTAATAGTGGAATAATATATTTTTTCTGGAATGTTAGTAATCCCACGTAATGTTCATTTTGTAAGTGGTGACGATTCAATTTTAATGCTACGATTCTTTCTTCTATTTCTTCGTCTTCATATTTCTCCAAAAACATCTTGTACACTTTTTCTAAAGTTGCTTTTTCCAATTTCTCGTCGGTGAACTCTACTTCATTCATTTCAAATTCCACCTTAGTTGAATAGCGGAATTTATCAATCATATCGTCGTGATAATTGTTGTATTTGAAACAGACTTCGATTGCATCAGTCAGCCTTTTGTAAGTGTTGCTTAAAACTGGCTTCTTTTCAGTTGTGAACCAAACTGTTAATCTGTCGCTCTCATCGTCTACGTCAAAGCGCTTGCGCCCAATCATCTGTTGTATTTGCACATGGTCGAATTGATTTAGAAGGATGATATGCTTCAAGTTCTTGTCCTTTAGGTCAATGCCATTATCAATCGCTTTATTTGCAAGGGCTCCTTGAGTTGTAAATTTTTTGTCTTGTACTAACAATCCGATTTTTGCTTGCATGGCTTCATCTTTCAAACCAGTAAATTTGCCGTCTCGTGTTTGGATCCACATAGAATGGTAATATTCTACATCATATCCTTCTTCGTTTAATTTCTCGCACAATCTTTTTATCATTTTTCGTGATTTGCCATCTTCCACAAATACCAGCCATTTTTCACCTTTAGGAATGTCCTTCAGGATTTCCTTTAATGGTTTGTTGGAGCAAATGAAGTCCATTCTGTTTTCCCAACCAAGTTCTTTGCGGTAATCCAAGAATGTGTTCAATTGGATACTTCTGAACTTCAAATATTCGAGGATCAATTGTGGTGTTGCGGTAAACAGGATAACAGGTTTTGTTTTGGCTACTTCAATAAGTTTTAACATGATACGAACAGTTGTTAAATTCCAAGCGTCTGCAATGAAGTAATGCGATTCATCGCATATAATAACGTCTGCTTCGTCAATATCGTTAATTGTTTTCTTTGTTGTTGATACCTTTTGATAACTGTTTACATCGACACTAGACGATGAGAAAATGCCCATTTTTTCATATAAATTCGTTACATCTTCTTCGGTCTTAATCCGTACCGCTGTTCTGTTAGAAAGTAATAATGAATTTGCACTAGCGAAATCATGATACTTTCCACTACCGAATCCGTACGTTTTATTTCTAAACATCGGTTTGATTAAATCTTCGATGATGAATGTTGATGTGCCCGTCCCTGTGGGGGAGGCGATTAGGCTGAATCCTGGTTTCAAAATATCTTCCACATTTTTTTTGGTGATAACATCTGTAATGTAATTCTTTTTCATTATATATATCCTCCGTCTATGGGACAGTAAACGGACAAAGTCGAGATTTCTATTAATAGTTTCTCAAACTCTTGGGCGTTTATTGTCCGTGTGGTTTAAAATTTTTTCGTGTCGTTTTTACATAACACCGCTATTATATTGAGAAGTTTTGCGATGTAAACTTAGCCACGAAATTTTTTCAATTCTTATTTAAGAATCACTCTAAATGTATTATAATATATAAAATGTAATAAATTAGGAGGTTAGTTAAAAATGAAAAGACAAAATGTCCATTCAGCAATAGGAGCACTGACGACTTTATTTTATGTACACAAGGACACATTCCTTGGAATGACAACAATGGAGTTTTATGTAGAAAAGGGATTGTTAAATGATGCTAGATTACTAGCGGAAATATTCGAAGAAACAAGATGTTGCGACTTACTTCATGTCATAAAGCTATTCGACATGATGGTTGCAGAACAAATCGAAGATGTTTTGAAAGGTGTTAAATCCTGAGGTAATTTGAAATTACCTCGAATCCCAAGGTCATTCCAGATGACCTTCAACATCGTTACTGGCGATGTTAGATTTCAACTGCGACAAAATTTCGCAAATACAAAATTCCAACTCGGACAAATTGTCGGAGTTGGTTTTACCAATGAGAGGGGAAATACAAATGAAGAGAAAAGAATCTGTAAAGGTTGTATACAAATACTCGTTGTTTCAATATCTTGTGAAAAATGATTGCCAGTTCCTATATTCCACACGCAATCGAAGTAAACCAGAATGGCAATGTTACATGTTCCTACACGATGAAAGGTTAGACCAAGCTTTAGACAAATATCCGAATGAAAGATATATTCATGGCGAAAAAACCAGTAGATTTTGAACGAATAAAAACGATCCTATTATTCGTGCCGGTAATAGTAATGATGATAATGTTTACTATTACCGTGTGGGGCGATTTATTTCATAAAGATAGTGAAACTATAAGGCAAGAACAAGAACGGGAAGCTCGACGGTTAGAACGCATGGAAATGATTAAGGATATGAAATGAAGGTAGCTCCGCTTAGAGCTACCTTTTGTTATTTCTTATGTATGTTATCGCTCGTATATTATTTTGGATTTGCGTTTCGATTTTTCGCTTATATTTATATACCACGCCGTATGAGTATTACTCCACAATTTAACTTCTAAAAACGATTGCCAATCAAATTCGTACATGCCTCTTAGCTTCATATCATCATTGAAAAGCACAACAATTGCATAATCAAATTTCTTCTCTTCAGGCAAATTGGAATTTGGTGGATTCAATCCTTTAAATATTCCTGTAGCACTTCCACTTGACGCTTTTATACTATATCGCTCGTTGGTATCACTGATGGCATCAATATCTTTCGCCCCTATTTCGACCAAACGTAAATTGGGCAAAGATGATGATTTGTTATAAAAATCAATTGCCACCGTTTCCCCAATATCACCGACAAAGTTTTTCGTCCTTATATCATTTTTATTCTTAAAAGCTTTCATTAAACGGCTGAAATGTTCCAATCTTTCGGAGGTAGTCATACATTCATAATTTACCTCAGATAACATACATATCACTCCTAATAAGTTATAGCTAATTATTACCATATTAGATAAAAAATATTACTTACTTTTCTTATGTATATGAAGAAACTCGTCTCAGAAAAAGTTTTGAAAAAAAGTTTACAATTGAAAAATTCACACTACAATAGCGGTGTAATGAAAAATGAACATCTAAACGATACATTATATGAAGAAAAAATAAAAATGAGAAAAGTCTATTTGGCTGCCTTACATTTTTTACTACATCAATATAATAGTTGTGTGATAGACGAAATTACAAAAAAATAAAACGAAAAATGAAATGGAGAATTAATTATTATGACAACAGAAATTAAAAAAACAAAAACAACAAAAGAAATGGCAGTATCACTGAAAGCGGAAAATGATGAGCTGAAAGCGGAACTTAAAAATTTATCAGAATGGATAATTGAAATGGGAACATATGCTAATGTTGATATCCAACGAGATTTCGATGGGGAATTTGATGAATATTTCATTGAAGAAGTTGCTACTTGTCTTGAAGACGATATTCTTAGTAGCAAGTTCAACCTTGAGCGACAAGATAAAATTATCAAAAATCAAGACGAATCAATTGAAGCTCAAAAAATCATCATTCACAACTCTAATTTGATTATCCTGATGTTAGCAAGCCATCTTGCAACAAAATATAATGATGAAATTGGTAAAGCATATTTAGAAGCAAATAACAACAACTAAGTAATAAATTATCAATGGGGCTCTTGAATGAGCTCCTAATATACGGAAATATAACTATATAAATACAATGGAGGAATTTTTATTATGAAAACATTCACATTTACAAAATTGGAAAAACCGTATGTAAAACTTGGCTCAGGGAAAGTGAAAAAAATTTTTCACAACAAAGAAATGAATAATTTAATGGTATTTGACCCACACAGAGGTTCAAATGTAGATGAAGTTTTGGGATATACAACAGAAAAACCATATGATTTTGTTATGGAAAAATTAAACACAGAAACAGGTATTATTGTTGAATGGTACAAATGCGAAGATACCACGAGTGATTACAATATATATTATGCTCTTGATGTTGCCTCAATAGCTCACAAACCGTTTTATGAGATCATGAAAATCCTGAAAGCCGAGAGAAACAATGATTTCACAAGTTATAAATTTAACGAAATTCGAAATGGGATTTGCGCACCAGCTAGTTTTATTGAAATTAAATGATTACGAACCACCAGTAAGAAACTGGTGGTTTTTATTTTATTCGGATATATATCTATTGAATTTAATAAAATTTTTTACTAACGTACATATGATTATGCGAATCTCCCCATTATTTTAACAATTCCACCATATTCTTCACATCTGTAGCTCTAAACAAGAATCTATCCATAGGTAAATCAGTATAAAATAAATCATAGACCTTTAATTCTTCTTTTAACCATATACTTTCCGTCGACTCTGACTCTGAAGAATCTGTTTGCCAAGGACTCACCAAAGCATATTGAACATGATAATATAATAACAACATTTCACTAGGAGCAAACTGTGAAAATAAGATTTCCCGATATATTTTATACTTTTGGGTATTATTTCTTATATCTTCCTTTTCATATTCACTATCACGAAGAAATTGTATTATTACAGATAAGCTATTAATATAGCTTTTTAAAATACTACTATAGCGCATCTTCATATTGTAATATGCCATGCCTATTTTATATTCATCCTCGGATTCCATCAATTCTTTAGAATATTCTCTAATCATGACGTTTTCCTTTTTATATTTTAATATGGATTCAAATTCCAACTTATCATATGCTTTTAATACCTCTTCCTTATCCTCCAACTTAAAATGTCTATATTTCGTAATCCCTTTTGTACGTAAGAATTTAAACAATCCCACAATTTCATTATAATCATCATCAATATATCTTTTCTTAAATCTATCACTTACGGCGTTAGAATATTCTTGTTTCATATATTTCAAGCATGATTCAATAATTTGGATTCCAACTTCTCCTTCAAAGTTCATCCTATCCACCTTATTTTGATGCAAAGAAACCATATTAAAAAATGTTGTTTCAAACTGTTGTTTTTTCATTGTTTCATTGGTAATTTGAGTTTCCACTTTCGCTTCTTCAGCTTGCTGTATTGAAGCAGCTGTCTGCTCTACTAATTGGTCAATACTTTCTCTACTAATTTGCAATTCTTTTCGTTGCATGATATTTGTAGCGATTAGTAAAAACACGCTAGCTCCTGTTAAAAAAGTGACAGTTGTTCCTCCGATAAAATCCCCTACTGCTCCAAGTTCTTTTAAATAACTAAAATCAAAGTAATAAACTATAAATGGCATCGCTACCGCAATAGGTACTAAAGCAAAACCAATCCACGTAAAAATTTTCGCCCATCGCTCTGTATTTTCTTTTTTGTCGTTATCTTTGTTAGCCAAGTATCTTCTCCCTTTCTCTCACTATTATCAATTAACTTATTATAACAATTAATATAGTTATTAACTATATTTCAATGCAAACATCGGCTTCACAAGTTATGTATTTTTATGATATTTACTATCAAGTTGTTTCCTGAACGTCACCAGTTCACTGAGCTTGGTGGTTTGTTTGTATTCCGTATAGAACAAGTTAGGGATTCATAAGTAGATAACAAAGTTGATGTTTCAGCGAGCCTTACAAATTAATTCCTTTCAATACAATACTATTACATTAGTATTGGAGGAATGGACATGACAAACAAAAAGAAACACCCACTATATCAAACATGGAAAAATATGAAAGATAGATGTTATTGTAAAACAAATGGTAACTACAAATATTACGGTGCCAAAGGCGTTACAGTCGCTGAAAGATGGTATAATTTTGATAATTTCGTGTATGACATCAACAATCACATGCCAAATGGACATTTATTATATAACCATGATTATCAATTGGACAAAGATTTAAACGGCGGAAAAATATATTCGCTCGAAAATTGTGTTGTTATTTCCAAAGATGAAAATTGGAAAATGGCATATCGAAAACAACAAAAACGGATTGTTGCAATGAATGAACATAAAGAAATCATGTTCCAATCCATCTCCGAGGCAAGTCGACACTTGAGCATTCCACGGAATACGATCCAATGTTATTTAAAAACCCATAAGCGACATCCTACTGGTTATCAATTTAAATATTGTTGTTAAAATCCCTTGTAGGGTTTCAATCAAATATGTATAATTGTGTTAATAGAGTTATCGGAAAAGTTGAATTATCAACAATTATACATATAGTAATATCCCACATTCACTTCCCCACCTTGACAGGGTGGAGGTCGCTGGTTCGAGGCCAGTCGGGATCATAGGAAAAACCCCTTGATATTCAAGGGGTTTTCTTTATGTAGCAAATAAATGATTATTATTAATAACTAAATTCCCCCTACTTCTTGTCTTCATTTTGGAGAAAAACATAAATTATATCAATCATCGCTCTGCGTTGTTCGCCAGAACTCGATTCTTTACTCTCTTTTGGGATCTTTTTAAAGTTCTCTTTGAAAAATAGCTTAATACGATAATTTATATATAAAAATTATCGTAACAACAAAAAACTACATAGATTAACTATGTAGTCTTTTTAAATATGAATAAACCAATCTTATTTTTCCCCTAACTTGATTGCCCTTTTGATATTACTAAATGCGCCTTTACCATATAATAATACGCCACCGCGGTAAACACGACTCGTTAAACCAATCATCATACATATTGTTGCGATTAGAATCGCTAATGCAAGCGCAATCTCCCATACTGGGATATTGAGGAATCCAATTCGAACGAGCATAACAATAGGAGTAAAGAAAGGTATATAACTAGTAATGGTAACAACCGTGCTACTTGGATTTGACATTCCATAAAGTGCGATATATAAAGCAGCAATTAACATAAATGTTAACGGCATAACAGCTTGAGAAGATTCCTCTATACGACTAATAATAGAGCCGAGTAGACAAGATAATGAGCCATATAATAAGAATCCTAATGTGAAGAATAGAATCCCATACACCACTAAAGTAGGAGCAATAGAATTAAAATCAATACTGTTTAAAATATCATTTTCCGAATCATTAACTGATGTTTTATACCCAACAGTTGCGACCGAACACCAAATTATGATTTGCGTAATACCTGCTGATAATGTTGAAAATAGCTTCGCATATAAATGTTTGGTAGGCGAAATACTTGAAACAACTAACTCCATGACACGAGAAGATTTCTCTGTTGCAACATCTGTAGCTAATTGTGCAGCATACAATAATATCATTAAATAATTTAGCATGATAAAGACATTAATTAAAATCCCTACACCCTCAGTATGTTCTCCATCTTTAACCTTATCTGAAACCGTTTTGGTATGAATTTCTACTGGCGTTGTTAACACCTTTAATTCATCTTGCGATAGATTCAATTGCTGGGCGAAGTTAGAAGATTGTATTTGAGATAAAATCGTTTGAACCTTGCTAACATCTTGCTGATTTACATCCGTCTCAGTTATATACGTAGCCTTTAATTGTTTATTATTCAATTCCTCTACAACGATTGCATATGTATAATCACCATTTTTAACACCTGATTCTGCTTTTTGTTTATCCGTGCTACGTTTAACTTGTATCTTACTATCGACATTTTTAAACACTTGATGAATGGTTGAATATAATTCTTCTTTTTCTGTAACAACAACAACTTGATCGTCCTCGTTACCTGCAAACAAGTTATAAATCTTGTCAAAATTCATCAATCCTATAATTAACAGAGAAACTATTATTGTAATAGCAAAATATGATTTTGATTTCACTTTAGATTTATAGTTTTGTAAAAAAATTGTCCAGAAACTACTCATTTTGTGCACCTACTTTCGCAATAAAGATATCATTTAATGTAGGCTCTTCTACTGCAAACTTTTTAACATATCCTAATTTTGTTATCTCTTTAAATAAAACATGTGAAACTTCTTCATATGAAATTTTAAGAGTAACTGCATTTTTACGTTTCTTCATACTTTCTACACCTTTTATTTCTTTCAAATGGTCAAAGTCATGATCGCCAATGATTACAACGTTCTTTTTACCAAAATCACTTTTAATTTTGGCAATGTCACCCTGAACAACAGGTACACCTTTGTGCATAATACAAATGTGTTGGCATAACTCTTCCACATGTTCCATACGATGTGAACTAAAAAGAATTGACGACCCTTGTTTTTGCATATCAAGAACAGCGTCTTTTAACATTTCAACATTTACTGGGTCTAAACCACTAAATGGTTCATCTAAAATTAAAAGTTCAGGCTTATGTATAATCGCTGTTATCAGCTGAATTTTTTGCTGATTCCCTTTAGAAAGTTCTCCTACCTTTTTGTTCAGATGCTCAGTAATATTAAAACGCTCCAGCCAATAGTGAAGTTCTTTTTCTGCATCTTTACTTTTCATGTTCTTTAATTTTGCAAAAAAATTAACTTGTTCTTTGACAGTCATTTTCGCATAAAGCCCACGTTCTTCGGGTAAATACCCAATCTTATCCGTTACATCATAATTTATAGGCTTACCATTCCATGAAATGGTTCCGCTTGATTTCGATAAAAGGCCAAGTATCATTCGAAATGTAGTCGTTTTACCTGCTCCATTCCCGCCCAAGAATCCAAATATTTCACCTTTTGGTATCTCGATATTCAAATTATTCACTGCAACATGCTCGTCAAATTTCTTTGTTAAATCTTTAATTAGTAAACTCATTATCCACACCCTTAATTCTCAAGATGATTTATTTATACAATTGTATATCCATAGTCAACTACAATATTTTGCCCTTTAATGGCGTCACTCTTATAAGACATTAAAAATAAGATGACATTTGTAGAATCTGAATTTTCAACAAATTCCCTATAGGAATCTTTTTTAATAACTTATTTCCTTCAATGGACTTCAAATAGCTTTCGTTATTATCGTTTATGCTATAGGACAGTGAATTGTATACCACTGTAATGATTCATTTTTTATCTTTCAAAAATGAATCATTACCAACAAATGTTATATTTCGCATTATAAGGTTAGCATAAGATTTTAAATATTTAATATGCAATTCTGCATATTTTAATACTCTCAATTATTTACATAGTGTTTGACCATCTTTATTTAAAGCAGCCCCCACATTTACAAAATTCACTTAAAACAAGAATTTGTTTATCCATACTTTTTCTATAATTTTTCATGGAAGAACTGAAATTAATTAGTACCCCTGTTAAACACCTAAATCTGATACTTAAACTAACTAATCTTCCTCTAATAAATTGTTGTCTTATTTAACTTCACAATTAATAGTATCCAGCAGGCATAGTCACAACATCTTCGTACACCTCCTCATTAAAGCTGAAGGAACACTAATTAAAATCTGGTCCAGAAATTTTACCTTTCTACGTTACAGGATCCGCATAAGAAAACATAGAATACAGTACCTCCTCTGTTACAACTAGCTTTATGTCTTGAATTCAAAAAACATAATATCTAATTTATATAATTAACTTCGTGCGTTCAAACCTCTCCAGGTTCATAAAAAAGAGACACCATATCAACCTTCTACGTGATATGGTGTCTCTTTTTATCTAATTCAATCACTTTCCACCAAACATCTTCTCCAACGACTTCGCATTAGCAAACAATACTTCTTTCAAGTTATCATCTGCAACGATTTTATAATCGCCATCTTTGTTTTTCTTTAAGTTCAAGGTAACTTCGCGAGTTGCCATTGCTGCATCTTTATCCGTTAAGTTTTTGATGATAGTTGAGGTCATTGTTTTTTCGATCGCTTTTTCAGATTGTTCTTTGTCTTCGCTAAATGCGCTAGCGAAAGCCATTGGCATAACTTCTCCCACTGCTTTTGTTACAGCAACGGATAGATCAGCAGATGTAATTTTCACTTTCACTTCTGCTTTGTCCTCCTTTTTCGATACTTCTTCTATCTTTTCAAATTTAAAGTTCTTTGTAATTGCACTTAGCATTGCTTTTGCCTCAGCATCATCTGTTTTTTCATTTAGTTTATTAAATTCCTTGTCACTCTCAACAAATGTACGAGCCTTTTCTACATCACCTTTTTGTATCGCTGTTAAAAATTCTTCTGTAGTATCTTTCGGATTTGCACACCCTGCTAAAACACCTGCTGTTAATCCTACTACCATCATTAATAGCAATAATTTCTTTATCTTTTGCACGTTCATTCTCCTCTTATCTTTTCTAGTAAGTCAGCATCATACAATATTATGAAACTGACATTACAAACATTTTTAGTATAGCATTTATATGATTCGTTTTCTATTAATTCCCAAAAGATAAAGGACCTTGCAGCATTCCTACAAGGTCCCTCTTCTATCAATCTGTATCCGTAGCACAAATGAACCACATTTTCTGTTCCCTACTATCTAACACCATCCAAGTAACATCCCACGCAACATCGTAAAACCAATCTGTCCAAGGGCGATAGCTTTCGAACACTTTAATATCTTCGTATCGATCTTGGAACATATATTGACATACATTGACTGCTAATTGTTTTGCGATAACTGGTCGTTCCTTAAACCCTTCATATGCTCCGCCCCACAAAATTTGCGCAGCAATGCTACCATCAAGCATAACTGCCAGCTGCTCTTTAAAACGAAACTTATATTTGTCTGATGTATGTATTTTTAACTCTTCTAAGTTATTAATTATATCTAAAGAGTTGAAGATTCTTCTAAAGAAGTGCTCATGTCCATCTTTCGAATGTGGTATTTCTTTAAAAAAATTTTCGTTATGCACTTTAAAACAGCTTATTATTGCTCCACCAATTAAGTTTTGTTCCTTAAACGTGTTTATAAGTTGCTCAACAGATGAGTCAATCGTGTCTATTTTTTCAAACGTTCCCTCTTTCCATCTCATAACGCCCACTACTCTCTATTAAAAATTTGTTTCTTCATTATAAATAGCAAAATAAAAACCAGCAACTTTAAGGTTGCTGGCTTAGCTCTTATTCATATTCGAAAAAACAATAACAACTGCTCCAAACAAATAATGCCCTACTACCATCCACATACTCCAATCAAAAATCATAAGCAATAACCAAAGTGATATATTCATAGCAGCAAATAATAAATATAAAATCTCTCTTTTGTATCGCTCCTCTATTCATCAAAATGTAAACAGCACCGATAGGAGGAAAAAGACAAATATTTTTCTTAACACCCACGGATACGAAATTACTGTCTGCATATGAATCTCCTTTTCATCATAATACTTGCTTCAACATCGGCCTCACTACCCTATATTTATCACTATAAGCTTCCTTTATGATTAAAGGCGGGTAATCACTTTTTTCTTCCTCAATCATTGTGAATACTTCTGTTTTCTCTTGTAATGTATTAGATTCTTTATTTTTAGTAGGTTTTTTACTTGTTTTAATTTTCTTTGTTACTTCGCCAAGTTTTTGCCCAACTTCTTCTACTTTGGCAGGTTCATTCGTAACATAGTATTCTTGTTCGTCCCATACTAATATAGGTGGCACTTGTTCTCGTTTGTTACATATTATAATAAGCAGTACTAGCTACAAGTAGTAGACAAGTTAATAAATAGAAGATAGTTTTTTTATTCATATACTACACTCCTTATCTATCATTTCATTGGATTATATAATATAAGTTATTTATAGTAAATGGATTTAGTGGTAATTTTTAGGTTTAACAATAAAAAAACCTTACCGCAGTAAGGTTCCGTTTTTACATTCTATAGTGACCGACTTATTAAAACAATCATTACAATAATCGCAATAAACATAACAACTAAACAGCCGATCATTTTATAAAAGCCTCTTTTCGTTAACGTCCCGCCTTGAACGTCTTTACGAATAAATAAGAATACTGCTAAAAATAATACAAGCCCAATGCCAAAAGCATACATCATTTGCATATGTTAATCTTCCTCTCTCTCTTCCATCTTAATATCTTTTTGCCAAAACAACAAATGAGATAAAAACGGTACTCATCGTAAGTGCCATAAGTATATTCAATAATTCAGTAGCAGATAGTGTAAGTATTTTTAAGTTTAAGCCGATAGAGAAAAGAAGATAATATGCTGTTAATGCAAAAAAGGTTACAAACATTCCTTTATAACGAATAAGTTTCATTCGCTCGTCTTTTTCTTTAAATTGCGGGTGCAAGTAGCTTAGACAGAAACTCATAATCATCATCCCAAGCAATGGATACGTTATAGCTGGCGGTGCAGAATGCGTCATTATACCTGTTAATATCATAAATCCACTCATAAATAGAAAAATAATCCCCATAATTACAAAGTACTTTTGTGAATAATTCATCCCTATTCCCCCTCTTCTTTTCCTTCATAAATAAATACATGTTCTATCGTTGTCTGAAATGTTTTCGCTATTTCAAATGCTAGCGGAAGTGATGGATCGTATTTCCCCTTTTCAATTGAAATGATGGTTTGTCTGGAAACTCCAAGTTTCTCAGCCAACTTTTCTTGAGATAGTCCAAATTTTTTTCGGTATTCGACCATTTTATTTTCCAAGGAAATTTCTCCCTCCTTCCATATATCGAGTATATATGTAAAGTAAACTTTACGTCAAGGTTCCTTTACATTTATTTCAATCATTTTTCACTCTATTTATATAGAAGAAACTTGTTCGATTTGAGCACGTCTATTTTGTAATAAAACATGGAACACTGTATGTAATCGTTACTATATTTCCTCCTCACCTTTTTTAAAATTTAATATCTTCATATTTGTTTTATCCTTTTAAAATATTTCATTCTCTTCTTTATTAGATGAAATGTGTTATTGGTTTTACGGTGTTTTTTGGCATATTTATAGAAACTAACGGGTTATGAACCATTTTTTATGTTTAGCAACTTTTTTTGTAGAAATCCTTCATTTTCCTTTCGATATTTAACACTATCGAAATAAAGTTTACGATAAATTCATAATTTTTTATTTTTTATACTATATTCCGTTATATTGTTGTATAATATCTATGAAAGCGCTTATTATTTCAATATACATAATTCAAACTAAATTTTATCAAAACATTCTAACTATTATACCTATATTTAAATGCAACAATTATAGCTATTAGTATAGGCATACCAAATATATCCACTCCATTTTTCTGTAAAATTACTTTATAAAGTGAAAGATTAACTTGGGTGATAAGTTATTGTGAATGTTTTTTTACAAAACAGATAAGTAATAGTGTTTGGTATTATGTAAATTATTGTAATAACATAAGAGTAAAGAAAACATTTACATTGATTATTGATTCATTACTTATTGAAAAAGAGCAAAATGCACCTTTGTATGGAAAAGGATTATATGCATTGGGAGGTTTAAACAAATGACGAGGAAGAATACAACGACAAACCCTTGGGCCAAGTTCCACGGTCCGAACCTTGGTTATGTTATTGAGCAGTATGATCTTTACGTAACTGGAGCAGGTTCTGTTGATCCGGAATTACAAGAGCTTTTTGAAATTTTTGGAGCTCCTTCGTTTCAAGATGATGTCGTAACAGGGGACAACACAGCAACACATTTTTCTCCTCAAAACACAGGTAACATTGAAAAAATTCTTAAAGTCGTTCAACTTGTTGAGCAAATTCGTTCTTTCGGGCACACGTTGGCTCACATTAACCCGATGGAAGATGCTGCAAATGGACAATCACTTCTTGAGAAAGCAATGAGTGAACTGAGCGATGCTGACTTGAAAGCGATTCCAGCGAAAACAGTATGGCAAGATGCACCAGAAGGTATTCACACTGCACTTGATGTGATTCATAGATTAAAAGACGTTTATACAAAATCTTTAGCTTATGAATTTTCTCATATACAAGATAGTGAAGAACGCGCGTGGTTGCATCAAATGGTGGAATCAAATTCATTGCGTCAACCACTATCAAATAAAAAACGAACTGCTCTTTTAAAACGTTTAACAGCTGTTGAAGGTTTCGAGCAATTCTTGCATAAAACATTCGTTGGGCAAAAACGTTTCTCTATCGAGGGCGTTGATATGCTTGTACCTGTTTTAGATGAAATTGTTCTAGAAGGTGCTAAGAACGGCGTAGAGGATGTCATGATTGGTATGGCTCACCGCGGTCGTCTAAGCGTACTTGCTCACGTATTAGAAAAACCATATAGTCACATGTTTGCTGAGTTCAAACATGCAAAAATAGAAGGCGCAGTAGCCAATTCTGGCTGGACTGGCGACGTAAAATACCACCTAGGTAGAGAACAAGTCGTTAGTAACGAAGAAGTTAGCACTCGCGTGACATTAGCAAATAACCCGAGTCATCTTGAGTTCGTGAATCCTGTAGTAGAAGGTTTCGCACGTGCTGCTCAAGAGAATCGTAAAAAATCTGGTCTTCCAGATCAAGATACTTCAAAATCATTCGTAATTTTAGTTCATGGTGATGCTGCATTCCCTGGTCAAGGTATTGTATCTGAGACACTCAACTTAAGCAGATTGAACGCGTATCAAACAGGCGGAACGATTCATGTTATCGCAAACAATGCAGTTGGTTTTACGACTGATAGTTATGATTCTCGTTCTACGAAATATTCAAGTGACCTTGCAAAAGGTTTCGATATTCCTATTGTTCACGTGAACGCTGATGATCCGGAAGCTTGTCTTGCTGCTGCTAACCTTGCGATTCAATATCGCATGTTGTTCAAAAAAGACTTCTTAATCGATTTAATCGGTTACCGCCGCTACGGTCATAACGAAATGGATGACCCAGCAGTTACGCAACCACAAGTGTACAAAAAAATTAAAAATCACCCAACTGTAAGAGCAATTTATGCAGATCAATTACAAGCTGCTGATGTTCTAAATGCAGATGAAGTTGAAACAATTACGCAGTTTATACAAGAGCAATTAAAATCCGACTATGCACAAGTACCACCAGCTGATACGGGTGATGCAACAATTCACGTTAAAGTGCCAGATGTTGTTGCAAAAGGTATTCAACCAATCGATACTGGTGTTGAGATTGACTCACTTCGTGCAATTAATGAAGGTCTACTATCTTGGCCAGAAGGATTTAACGTATATCCAAAAGTGAAGAAAATTCTTGAGCGCCGTAAAGATGCTCTTGAAGAGAACGGTAAAATTGAATGGGCACTTGCTGAGTCGTTAGCATTCGCTTCTATTTTACAAGAAGGTACGCCAATTCGTTTAACTGGTCAAGATTCACAGCGTGGTACATTCGCACACCGTCATATCGTATTACACGATACTGATACAAACGAAACATATTCACCATTACACCGTTTACCAAACATTAATGCTTCGTTCTCTGTTCATAACAGTCCGTTATCAGAGGCTGCTGTTGTTGGTTACGAATATGGTTATAACGTATTCGCTCCAGAAACTCTTGTTATGTGGGAAGCGCAATATGGTGACTTCTCAAATACTGCGCAAGCATTATTTGATCAATATGTTTCAGCTGGAAGAGCAAAATGGGGTCAAAAATCTGGTTTAGTTCTTCTATTACCACACGGTTATGAAGGTCAAGGACCAGAGCACTCTAGTGCACGTCCAGAGCGTTTCTTACAGTTAGCTGCTGAGAATAACTGGACAGTTGCAAACTTAACGAGCGCGGCACAATACTTCCATATCCTGCGTCGTCAAGCATCTATCTTAGGAACAGAAGCTGTTCGACCATTAGTACTGATGACGCCGAAGAGTTTATTACGTCACCCACTTACGCTTTCAACTGCTAGTCAGTTAAGCGAAGGACGATTCCAACCTGCTTTAGAACAAGAAAACCTTGGTATGAAACCAAATAAAGTAAAACGTCTTGTTTTAAGTACAGGTAAAATGGCGATTGACTTAGCAGCAGAAATCGAGTCTGGTAAACATGAGTACAACTTAGACGAAGTTCATGTCGTTCGTATTGAGCAATTGTACCCATTCCCTGCTGAGAAAGTTCAATCTATTATTAAACGCTTTAAAAACTTAGAAGAAATCATTTGGGTTCAAGAAGAACCTCGTAATATGGGCGCATGGCATTACATGGCTCCAATTCTGTTCGAACTTGCTGGAGATAAAGTGAAAACAGGTTACATTGGACGTCCTGATCGCTCTAGTCCATCTGGAGGCGATCCATTCGCTCACAAAGCTGAGCAAGAACTAATTGTTGCACATGCTTTAGATGTGAAGTATAACTTCCGTCAAGATAAACAAGAAATTGAAGTTTACAGCAACTAAAAAGTAACAATGAAGGTTTCTAGCTTGTTCCTTGGGCAGAATATCTGCCCAAGGCCAGGCTAACAAATGGAGATTACCGAAGACAAAAGAAGAAAAAACACACCGTTAGGCAAATAAGGGGAGGACATTTAAAATGATCGAAATTAAAGTACCTGAGCTTGCAGAATCTATTACCGAAGGAACTATTTCACAATGGCTTATCAACGTAGGCGACAAAGTTGAGAAAGGTGGCAGCGTTGTTGAGCTTGAAACTGATAAAGTCAATGTAGAAATCATTGCAGAAGATTCAGGTATTGTATCGAAGTTACTAGGCGAACCTGGGGATACAGTTGAAGTTGGCGCAACTATCGCAATTTTAGATGCTAATGGAGCACCAGTTGCAGTAAGTACACCTGCTCCAGCTGCTGAGCAACCAAAACAAGAAACAGCTGAAGCACCGAAAGCTGCGGCTCCAAATGCTGAACAAACTACGGGTCTACAAGGCTTACCAAATACGAACCGTCCTATCGCATCACCAGCTGCTAGAAAAATGGCTCGTGAATTAGGAATCGACTTAAACGACGTACGTAGCACAGATCCACTTGGACGCGTGAGACCACATGATGTACAAGCTCATGCTGCAGCACCAAAAGAAGCACCAGCTGCTCCAAAGAGCCCAGCTCCTGCTCCAGTTGCAAAAACTGAATTCGAAAAACCAGTTGAGCGCGTGAAAATGTCCCGCCGCCGTCAAACAATTGCAAAACGTCTTGTAGAAGTTCAACAAACATCTGCAATGTTAACAACATTTAACGAAGTTGATATGAGCGCGATCATGGAATTACGTAAAGAACGCAAAGATGCTTTCGAGAAAAAACATGATGTACGTCTTGGCTTCATGTCATTCTTCACAAAAGCAGTTGTTGCAGCATTAAAACAATTCCCATTATTAAATGCTGAAATTCAAGGTGACGAGCTTATCATCAAAAAATTCTATGATATCGGTATTGCAGTAGCAGCTCCAGATGGATTAGTTGTTCCAGTTGTACGCGATGCTAACCAATTAAACTTCGCTGAAATCGAAAGTGAAATTCGTAATTTAGGTATGAAAGCACGCGATAACAAACTTTCATTAAAAGAACTACAAGGTGGTACATTTACAATTACAAACGGTGGTGTATTCGGTTCTCTAATGTCAACACCAATCCTAAATAGCCCTCAAGTTGGTATTTTAGGAATGCATAAAATCCAAGTACGCCCAGTTGCAATTGATAACGAGCGTATGGAAAACCGCCCAATGATGTACATTGCTTTATCTTACGATCACCGTATTGTTGATGGTAAAGAAGCAGTTAGCTTCCTTGTTGCTGTTAAAGATATGCTTGAAGATCCAAAGTCATTATTATTAGAAGGTTGATAGATTAAAATCTATTAAAGGCTGTAGAATGAATCATTCTACAGCCTTTTTTTATTGTGTTCATACGGGACAAATTTCATGACATAAAGTATTAATGTATGCCTAAACGTAAGGAGGATTAAAATGAATAACCTTCCAATTCATGCAAAACTTAAAGTAAATAAGGACACTTTCTTCCTCCCCGATTCAAACGGGGGTGTCTATTTTCGAAATAACGCCAGTTCATTTCGCATGGACGGTGATGGAATTTATGACTGGATTGAAAAATTAATGCCCATGTTTAACGGTAATTATTCTTTAGCAGAAATAACTGATGGACTCCCTCTCCCCTATCAAAATCGTGTATTTGAAATTGGAGAGGTTTTATATGAAAATGGTTTCGTTCGTGATGCAAATCAAGATGCACCTCATGAATTAAACAGTACATTACTCGACAGATATGCTTCACAAATTGAATTTTTAGAAGCTGATTCTCATTCAGGTGCTTTAAAATTCGAAACGTACCGCGGGGCAAATGTACTTGTACTTGGTTCTGGGGATATGCTTACTTCTTTAGTTTCTTCTTTATTAGAATCTGGTTTACCTACATTTCATTACCTCGTTACAGATCGGGATGAAACAAACTATGACAGAATACATGAGCTAATAGAACGTGCATATGAAGTTGATAACAGTGTACTCCTTCAAGAAATCGATACTACAATTGACCGTCCCTTGCATGAAGTGTTCGAACCTTTTGATTGGATTTTATATGTTTCCCAAAATGGAGACATTGATGGTTTACAAACAGTTCACACTATTTGTAGAGAAACGAAAAAGAATTTCATACCAGCTATTTGTTTATCTATACTCGGTATAGCTGGGCCTGTCGTAACGGAAAATCGTGATGAATGCTGGGAATCCGCATGGCATCGACTACATGAAACGAATTTACAAAATGAAAATTCATCTGATTCCTTCTCACCAATTACATCTGCAATGTTAACAAATGTAATCGTTTTTGAATTATTTAAGCATGTCGCAGATGATTCACATCGGGAAAAAGAAGCACAATTCTTTTTATTAAACTATGAAACACTTGAAGGAACGTGGCATTCTTTTATAAAACATCCTCTTGCAACTGATGAAAGTTTTACAATTGATACGATAGAAAATCTTTCTGAAAAACTTGAGCATCGGTCGAACCAACATACTTCAACTGATGTATTCCGATTTTTTGACTCATTAACTTCTAAAGAAGCCGGTATATTCCATGTATGGGATGAACAAGATTCATATCAATTACCGTTATCACAGTGCTATATTCAAGTAGCCACTCCACTATCAGATGGCCCAGCTCACCTTCTGCCTCTTATGACTTGCAGTGGATTGACTCATAATGAAGCACGCCGAGAAGCCGGTTTAACAGGAATTGAAACATATGTAGCAGAAATCATTCACCGCCTTATTCCTGAACATAACGATATCGGTATCGGTGCTGGAGAAACGATGACAGAAGGATTTTACCGGGCACTACAGCAACATTTAAACAATAAATTGTATGAGCGGCAGTCACATATGCTAGAAGAACTTACAACGATTGATTTAACTGATATTCACGATAAACATTGTAGATTTTATTACGAAGCTCTCTCTACAATTCATGAAACACCTAAAATCGCAATGAGTGAAGAGATTCTCAGTTTTCCAGCCGTTTGGGTTGGTATAAATGATAGATGGTACGGTGCATCTAATATTAATATGACGTTAGCGTTACGAAACGCACTACAACTATCACTCTTTCACGTTCAAAATGAAGAAATTCCTTACAGAGCTAATATTTTGTATGACTCATCTATTATTTTATATGACACTGATTCTTTTAGGGTGGAAATACAAGCGGAAGAAGAAATTCCAAGCGTACAATCTTTGCAACTCGCCTTACAACATTTAGAAGAACATAATTTTTATCCATTCGTATTTGATTTAGCGATTGAACCATTTTTGAAAGAAAACTTAGACGGTGTGTACGGAGTATTAATTGCAAAGGAGGACGGTTTATGATTCAAAATATATTGCTTATAGGAGATGGCCTACTTGCAGACTATGTACATGATCAATTATGCGAACAATATTCCATCATTCGTCAACATACCCTTACAGAAGAACTCCCTGAAAATATTCATCTCGCTCTCGTATTACATGACGGATCTCCTTCTACTATTCATCATGATGCCGAACTTATTTTTCGCTCAAATCATATTCCGTGGCTTCGTGGTTTCACTTCATTTGGCGAAGGTATTATCGGTCCTTACATTCATCCTCTTACGCCCGGATGTTCCCATTGTTCTGATGGACGCCGTTTTATCGCTGGCTTTGATCAAAAAGAAATGTGGGAACTACAGCGGAAATATGCCTTTAAAGCCGAAAATGGAACGAGGCGTGATGTACGTGCCACCCAAAATGGAATGTTACAAATGTGCCATCTTATTTGCGCAGAAACAGAAAAAATATTAACTCATAACCATTCTTCTTTAGAAAATGAACTTATTTTACTAAACTTACAAACATTACAATGTACGCGGCATTCTTTTCTTCCAGATCCTCTCTGTCCTGTATGTAGCAATTTACCTGATGATACTGCGGATGCGGCGGAAGTTTCTTTACAACCGAGTTTAAAAGTAAGCACCGAAACGTATCGCTGCCGTTCCATTCATGAATTAAACACATTTTTAACGAAAGACTATTTAGATTATCGGATCGGTATGTTGAACGGCAAAATGCAGCATTCTTTATTGCCATTTGCTGACGTCATTATAAACATGCCATTAATGTTTGGAAATGAAGGTGTTGCAGGCCGAACTCATTCATTTGCAGTGAGTGAAGCAACTGCTATTTTAGAAGGTTTAGAACGATATTGCGGTATGTCGCCTCGCGGGAAAAAGACAAATGTGCATGGTAGTTTTCATGATTTAGAGGAACATGCACTAAATCCCCTCACACTCGGTGTACATACAAATGAACATTACAATCGTGATAATTTTCCATTTAAGCCGTTTGATCCTGATTATGAGCAAAACTGGGTATGGGGATATTCTTTATCACAAAACAGACCGCTTTTAGTTCCTGAATCAATTGCTTATTATAGCCTCGGTCATCGAGATGCTTTCGTGTATGAAACATCAAATGGATGTGCAATTGGCGGTAGTTTAGAAGAAGCGATTTTTCACGGCATTTTAGAAATTGTAGAGCGTGATGCCTTCTTACTCACTTGGTATGCCGAATTACCTCTTCCCCGCCTTGATCTGAGTTCAGCAAATGATACAGAATTACAATTAATGATTCAGCGGTTACGTACGATTACTGGATATGAATTACACGCTTTTAATGCGACGATGGAACACGGCATCCCGAGCTTATGGGTAATTGCAAAAAATACACGTGAAAATGGAATGAACGTTGTTTGTGCGGGAGGCGCTCATTTAGATCCTATTCGAGCTTTAAAAAGTGCCATTCAAGAAATAGCAGGCATGTTACTTATAACAGACGATGAGCTCGAGCACAAAAGAGAATACTATGAAAAATGCTTACAAGATCCTTATTTCGTTAATAAAATGGAAGACCATAGTATGCTGTATGGATTGAAAGAAACGGAAGAACGTCTTCACTTCCTTTTACGAGAAGATGCACCGGTGCAAACGTTCCAAGAAATGAATGTATCACAGTCATTTGATATGGATTTAACATCCGATCTCCACCAACTTTTAAATCGTTTGCATCAATCTAATCTTGAAATAATCGTTGTAGATCAAACCGTTCCCCTTATAGAAAAGAACGGACTACACTGTGTAAAAGTCATTATTCCAGGCATGTTACCGATGACATTCGGCCATCACCTTACTCGTGTTACAGGATTAGATAGAGTCTATACCGTACCGATGACACTTGGATATAGCACTGAACCGTTAACAAATGAACAATTAAATCCAAATCCGCACCCGTTTCCATAGTAAAGGAGGGATTTCATGCAGCTAGATACTTTTTTACATCATCTCCATTTCTCTATTGATGAAATTATGCCGAATCATGAGGTGGACTGGAAAGACGCACCGCTTCCTTATAAATTATATCGAAATGTACCTACCATCCCGCTCTCCTTAGAAATCCCGTTATCTTTATCGAACTCTTCTACTACACCTACTCTAAATGAGATTGGTCACTACCTTTGGTATTCATTTGGTGTAACACAATTATGTCAGCTAAATAGCGAGAGAAATGTATTACGCAGATCCATTCCTTCAGGCGGTGCTTTATATCCGAATGAATTGTATATCTATTTAAAGATTGACGATTATCCAGACGGCATTTACCATTATGACGCCGCGCATCACCGACTTATTTTACTTCGCGAAGGAAATTTCGATTCTTATTTAGCAGACGCACTCGGTAATCGCTGTAATATACATGATTGTTTCGGTGCCGCATTCGTATCCACTATGTTTTGGAAAAACTTCTTTAAATACAATAACTTTTCATATCGCCTTCAAGGATTAGATAGCGGGGTTCTCATTGGACAATTACTAGAATGTGCAAAACAGTTCGGTTATACGAACGGCGTATACTTTCAATTTCTAGACCGTGCACTGAACCATTTACTCGGATTGTCAGAAGGTGAAGAAAGTGTGTATGCCGTTATTCCTTTAAGTACAGAGCCAGAAACTAATTGGTTTCACAATGATTACCGTGAAAATAAAACAGTTACTTCTCATGAGTTGTTGCAACACATTCCGCCACTCGCACATGAACATTTCGTTCGCTCAAAACATGTAAATGAACATCCGATGATAACAAAAATAAATGAAGCTTCTATGATTGAATCGACAGAACACTTCCAAACACTACATCATGAAGAGCACTATCAACATAATACGTACGCTGTACAGCTACCGAAAGTAGAACGGTTATCGTATGATTTCCTACAACTTTGTAAAAAACGATATTCTCCTGATGCGGACTTTATTTTAACGAAATGGGATGCAGCTGAGCTCGCTACTTTACTACAAGAAGCGAGCCTCTCCTTCCCCTATTACAGCGACCTTGATGGTAAGTATGTAAATGAAAATGCACGCGTCTCATTATATGGATGTTTCTATAACGTAAAAGATATAGAAAACGGTGCTTACACTTATAACAGGAAAACACATTCCATACAACCAATTCGGTATGGGGACCTTCGTTATCTCCTTCAATCTAGTATGACGATGGATAACGTAAACCTTTTTCAAGTACCACTTTGCTTACATGTAGTCGGAAAGAAAGATTACTATACAAATGCATTAGGCTATAGAGGATACCGTATTCACCAAATGGAAGCTGGTATCCTCGTTCATAAACTCGTTTTTGCTGCAACTGCTATGGGGATGGGCGGGCATCCTTTACTAAGTTTTGATACAAATTCATGTGATCAATTGTACGGAATTGATGCTGGGAATGAAACGTCTCTTATTCAAGTTCCAGTTGGGGCATATCGGGCGCGGAATTGGTTAAAAGGGGCTTTGCATAATTAGAAGCACGCCGGTAGACGGCGTGCTTTTTTTAAAGGACTTAATTTATAAAAAGCGAAATGAGTATATATTCTTACATAAAAGGAGAATGTAACTTGAACATTTTACAACGATTAATTCAGCAAGCAAAAAACCCTCGCGGGACAATTGGTTCTTCCATGCTTTGTATTATGAACGCTGCACATATGAGACTAACAAATTGGGGATTACAAAAAATACATATACGTAAAGATGCAATTACTTTAGATATTGGTTGTGGCGGCGGCAAAACAATACATACTCTTTCAAAACGAATTCCATTTGGGAAAATATATGGAATTGATTATTCAGATCAAGCTGTTGAAAACTCAAAGAAAGCCAATATACAGGACGTAAAAAAAGGAAAAGTAATCATTCATCAGGCAAGTGTCTCCTCTATTCCTTACAATACAAACTTCTTCGATCTCATAACCGCTTTTCAAACACACTACTTTTGGCCCGATGTGGAACAAGATATAAAAGAAATATTTCGCGTCTTACAACCGAATGGATCTTTTTTATTAGTAGCTGAAACTTTCAAAATTCAATATCATATGGAGAAATGGAAAACGAATGAAGAATTAATAAACCTATTTTATAAAACAGGATTTACAAGTGTGAAATGCTATGAAGAAAGAGGTTGCCTTTGTGTAATAGGAATTAAGTAAAAAGCAGACCCTTTGAGGTCTGCTTTTTACTAGATTAACTTAAAAATACTCTTAATTTGTCTAGCAAATAACCAATTTTTCGTACCGTAGTTATCATTTAAACTATCTAAATTAATAGATTGTCCGTTAGCAAACTTTAATTCTAACGTTGTATTTTTGTCATTTGTTTTTAAATTATTATTTGTAATGTCATCATACTTTAATTTTTCAATTTCAATATATTCGTCTTTTTCTTTTCCAATCACGACATGGTCTTGGAAGAAGAAAAATACTTCTACTTTTTTACCGAAACAAAATACATTTTTCGTATAAATTAATGTCGCGTTATCAAGTCCGACACATACTTCTTTCATTTCTTCCACAACGTGTCCAAAGTCTTCTTCATGTCTTGTATTTGATTCAACAATCCATTCTTCGATTGTTTTCATATTAATTGCCATACTGCGCCCCCTGGTTCGTTCATTGCTTCGTTAAAAAAATAAATACTATATGAAAATATAAGCGATTAGTAATATGTTTTCAAGGGGGAACGGTATATTCAAAATAAAGCGAAACTTTAATCAATAGGGGTCTTCATCCCCACTGATTATTAGTTGAACCAATCGGGCTTTTACGGGCAGTTGATCCCCCACCTAACTTCTTTGCTTTCGCTGGATTTTGAGGTGGGGGTCTTACTGTCCGCAAATAGCGGGATAAAGTTAAATTTCAAAGTAATATAAAAGGAAAACCAATTTCATTAAATTTTAAACGTTTGAACGAGACATTCTTCATCATCAATTAACTGCTCTCTCTCATCAAATTCAATGTTCAGTTTTTTATATACTTTCTTCCAAAACGACACTGCTGGTACATTTTTTAGAAGTTCGATAACGAAATATTGTCCTCTTTTCTCTTCTAGTAAATTCTCAACAGCTTGTTTACCGATTCCTTTTCCTTTATATTGATTCAATATGAAAATATCATTAATACCAAAATCATTTTCCTTCTTCAAAAACGGACGTTCCAGTAGTAATAAGAATCCTACAATACTATGATCAACTTTTATAAAATACGGCGTGATTCCGTCATTTTTCCAAAACATATGCAAATCTTCGTATTCAAAAAATCCGTTCGCTCCGATAGTTATATTCATAGTGAACTTAGAAAGGTCATGAAGATATAAAGCGTACAAATTACGTAATATTTCTTTTTCTGATTCTTGAACCTTTTGAAGTGCTACAATCATAAAAAAACTCCCCTTCCTCATATGTAACTATTTCCCGATCCTCTTCATTCGACAAAAATGATAATTCCCCTTTAACAAAAAAATAGCACTTTAAAAAGTGCTATTCTGCTCTCCTTGCCGCTTGCTGAATTGGGTCCCACACGCTGTTATATGGTGGTGCATAACTTAAATCGACATCTTCTAAATCATGAATGCTCATTTTATTGAAAAGTGCCATCGCGATCACATCAATACGTTTATCTACGCCTTCTTCTCCAATTACTTGCCCGCCCAATAATTGTTTCGTATCGGAGCTATATAGTAATTTCAAGTAAAGTGGTTTTGCATTTGGATAATAGCCCGCCATATTTGTAGAATCTACTTTGACCGTTTTATACGGAATGTGTAGCCCTTTTGCTTCTTTTTCATTTAACCCTGTTCTTGCGAGTGTCAAATCCATAAATTTAATAATGCCTGTGCCTAACGTACCTTTAAAAGCTCTTCGTTTATCAAGCATATTCAGTCCAGCAAGTCGCCCTTGCTTATTGGCAGTCGTTCCGAGCGGGATATGATCATGAATTTCCTTTATAACGTGGTAATGTGTTGCGCAATCACCGGCTGCATATACGTCTTGCACATTTGTTTGCATATATGCATTTACTTCGATTGCTCCTTTATGATTCTTACGTATATTTGTCCCTTCAAGAAAATCAGTATTTGGCTTCACTCCAACCGACACTAAAACAAGATCTGCTTTATACGTACCTTTATCCGTTTCGATTGCTTCTACTCGTTCATTTCCTTTAAATGCTTTTACATTTTCATTCGTTAAAATTTCAATATGATGCTTATCTGCTTCTTTATGTATGTACTCTGCCATATCTGCATCATAAATCGTACCGATATGATCATTTCGCTCAATCATTCTTACTTTCTTACCAAGTTCGACGAATGTTTCTGCCATCTCAAGTCCAATAGCACCACCGCCAATAATCGTTACATCTTCAACTTTATTCGTTTCTAGCGTTTTTAATATGCGCTCAGCATCAGGAATTGTTTTTAAAAGATGAACGCCTTGTAATTCCCGTCCTTCCCATTCTGGCATAACAGGACGCACTCCAGTCGCAATTAATAATCGATCATATGGAAATTCAAAGACATCCTTCGTCTTCGTATGCTCTGCGTACACCATTTTCTTTTCCGTATCTACTTTCGTTACTTCATGACGCACTTTCGCATCAATTCCATATTTCTCACGAAACGTCTTTACGTTGCGCGCGATTAACTTTTCAGTTGAAGCGATAGCACCACTAATGACATACGGTAATCCACACTGAGCGTATGAATAAATTTCACCTTTTTCTAAAGTTACAACATTTGCATTTTCATCGTTTCTAACAATTTGCATAGCCGCACTCATACCAGCTGCATCTCCGCCAATAATGACATAGTTCACTTTACCACTCCTTCTTTTTTACATACTCTTTACGTTTTCCATATTTTATAGAAATAACACCTACTTCCATTGTAAAGAAAGAGAATTTCATCTTCAAATTTGGTGCACAAACTTATGTATAAATAGGTAACTGTCGTGTCTTATAAACAACATGTTTAATATGCTATAACAGTAACCAATTGAAAGTAGGTGAAATATACATGTGCGCTGGTCTTCTCGCTCAGTTTCCAGAGGAACCGAAAGAACCAAAACCCGCCTTGTCGCTTGATCAAGAATTTTCTATTAACGCAACCATTTATAGTGCTCGTGCTTGGTTATCTAATGATGAAACTTTTCCACAAACGATTTGGAAAGGCTCTCGCTTTGCTTCCGCATCACACGCTGGCAAGTCCATCTTACCAATCGGTACTGTAAAAATTTTAAACTTATCTGATGATACAATAACAGTTACTGCATCATCAGAATCAGATGATACTCTCAAAATAGTCGTACCCCCTCATTCTGAAGGTGTTTTAACATCTAACGCATTATCTGACGTGCAAGCAAGTACATCAGGAGGAGCAAGTAAAGTCACATTCCTCTTTCATATCTTTTTCTCAAGGGATCCTGGTTCAGATAAAAAACCATAAAAAAGGTACAGTTATGCACTGTACCTTTTTCACGCGCTCTATTCTCTTGATTTGATTAGTTCAATATTATAAGTTTCGATATCTGTTAACTTTCCTTTAAAATAAGGATTTTCTCTATACCAAGACTGTGTTGCAAAATACGCTTGCATATCTTTCGTTTGAAAAATATGTCCATGCCTTGCATATATTTCATTTCTAGCAATTTTCAACTGTTCTTTCGATAAATAGGTTAAATCTGTGCTCGTTAATTTTCGAATATCACTATCAGGAAAGATGAAACCATTATATACATACCCAGTCGCGGGCGTTGGAGTAACATTATAAACAACTGTTTTTTCTGCACTTTTCGTTTGGAATGGAAGATTATAAGACGAAAGTGCCGTTACCGTCTCTACTTTTGTCGTTTCCCGTCCATTTTCTCCATTTCGTTCTAAATAAATTTTCGCGCTTCCATCAGTCGCTACAGGCCCCCATGTAATTTCTTCTCCTGCGAGCGCTGTAACTGGTTTTTGATTTACGTACAATGTTGCACCAGGCGCGTTCGTTTGAACTGTAATATATTGACCTTGCAACGTTAAATCTATCGTTACGTTATTTTGGCTTTGTTTCATAAGTACAACCTTTTCCTCACGTGATAGTTTTACATAGTCATTTTTATATTCTGATTGAAACACTTGATTTCCCGGAAGAAATGGCCCATATTGCTTCTCAAACTTTTTGTCATCTGTCTTATCAATTTCTTTTCCGTTCATTTTTAACGATACGCCTTTTTCATTTGTAAGCAAAGTTGTATAGTACGTCTTCGCTTTCAATTTATACCGATCAAATATAAAGAAATACTTTCCGTCTTTCGTTAATGAAAAATCAGCTCTTTCTATTCCGTCCCGTTGTTTTTCACCTTGTCTCAAATATCCTTTTAATTCATTTACGTAAGATGGATTTTCTTTTATATATGAAAATAGAGGCGTTAAACTCTCTCTCGTTATCATAACCGACGGATCATCTGCCGTAACGATCTCAGCTAATTTCTCTCCGTCCCGCTCTTGTAAAATCGTAATCATCCGGTCTACTTGTGCCACCTGTGTATAATACGATGATCCGTACAAATACAATCCAATAATCGCTATAACAAATAGTGCTAACAGTGTAATGCCAACTTTTGTACCACTGCTCATGTTCTTCTTTACTACAGGACTTCCCCTCTTCATCCCGCAGTTTTGACAAAATTGTACACCATCTTCAAACTGAACTCCGCACTTTGTACATACATTCATTCAGTCAACCACCTTTTCATTAGAAGCCAGTTATCCCCTGTGTTAAGGCTTGAATTATCGTGCTAATGTAAGACCAAAGTACAATGAACGTTGCAATTCCAATTAAAACATTTGCAATAATAAGTGTGTAAACGAGATCTAATCCACCATTGTCTAGTTTTAATACGGCTACAGTTATACTAATCCCTATATAAGTTGCAACTACCGATAATAATATCGGTAAGAAAAAGATTAATAAAAAACTAAAAAGAAAAGAAAGAACTAATATGACAATAGCCGGCGTCGCTATCGTTCCCCATATACCAAATACTTCAAGAAACGAAAAAGATGATTTCATCATCTTACCACTTACAAAAATAATAAATCCAACAAATAAAGTTAAAATTAATAAAAAGAAAAAGACCGTTATAGATTCTCCAAAAAACGTGGGAGTAGATATATCTGGTGCAAATGTTCTCGTAACTGCTGATGCTGCACTCATCATTCTATAAAAAATACATGCTCCTAAAAAACAAATAAGAACAAGACTTAAAATTCCATTTCGCACTTCAATAGTGCCGCTTTTCATAATCGCTGTCGGTGCTTGTAATGCATGTTTAAAAAATTGAAAATAGCCGCTCGCAAACCGCTTCGCTTGTTCTACCGTTTCATTTGGACGCGTTTCCTTTTCTTGTGCCGCGCGCGCTTGTTCCGGCCCTTCTTCTTTGCCACTACTTGCCACTACTTCTTCCGTTAACGAATGTCCACAATTCCCGCAAAACTTTGCCTCTACTGCATGTTCTGTATGACATGACGGACATTTCATTCTCTTATCCCTCCTTAAGCATATACCTTATAGGGTGTTACAAGTTCAATATATGAATTTGTACATAAAACATGACTACAAGAAAAAGATTCTGAAATCCTTCTTCCGAAAGAAAATATATGTGCTAGCAATCTTGAAAAAAAATGCTATTATGAAACAGAATAAATAATATTTTTAACAGATTGGATGAAAGAAAATGGAATTGGTAAACTCAATTTTTCAAATACTCCTTACAAGCGTAATCCAATTATTATCTTTAATTGGCGTTATCATTGTAATTGGATTTCTATTAGGCTATTTAGAATCTCTCACACGCATGTATTGGTCGAGAGCTTTTGGAAGAAAAGGATTCCTATTAACGGCTTGGGTCGGTGTTCCGATTCACGAACTTGGACATGCCATTATGTGCGTACTGTTCCGTCATAAAATTGTGGCGACTCAGTTCTTCCCAACAGATACAAGTCAAGGGGCTTTAGGTTATATACAACATCAATACAATCAAAAAAGTGTGTATCAACGAATTGGGAATTTCTTTATCGGCATTGGGCCTATTATTTCTGGTATTACTGCATTAATCCTTTTAATGCGCTATTTCGTACCAGAATCATATTTTTTATTTAATACAACTCTCGAAAAAACGATTGCTTCTACTTCTATTAATGTAGAAATGATTCAAAACATGCTCTTGTCGACGTTTGTATTATTGAAAAGCTTATTTACAATCGGCAATTTATTGAATCCTTCCTTTTGGTTATTTTTATTTATCGCCATTTGCATTTCCGCACATATCGCTTTAAGTAAACCAGACATTAAAGGATCAATAGACGGTGTTGTCGTCATGTTTATCGTGTTATTTTTATTCAACATAATAGCAGGACTGTTTCAATACGACAGTAATCAGCTAATTGGACAGGTTATGAAATATAATATGTATCTCATTGCGTTTTCTAGTGTGGCACTGCTGTTCTCTTGTCTTTCTACACTCGTTAGTTTTTCGTTTTATAAAATAAGAAGAGGGCGTTCTTTTTGAACGCCCTCTTCTTATTAATTATTCCCCTTATAATCACAATGCTCAACAGGCACACGAGCATGCCCCTCTTCATCGGTACACCATGACTGTGATTGGAATGCAAGAAAGATACCAATCCATTCTTCTTCCTTTTCAAAGTGAATAAGTATTCCTCCATCTTGCCAGATGCCATCATCACCTTGCCATTTTTCTACATTCCCTTGATTCATGTGAATATCATGTATACCGTTTCCTGGTTTGAAATGAAAATAAGAATCTGGTGTGTTTTCTTCTGGTCCCCATCTTTCGCCAAACGCGTAAATAATTGCTTTTTCTTCCATCGCTCGCTTTATATAACGTTCTATTTTTTCGTTTAAATCATTATCTGCTCCTGCTTTTTCGGGAGGCAAAGGAATCATTTGTTTTGAGTCAAATAGATTTCCTCTTACATAATCTAAAGCTACTTTCGGTTCATTATTTTTTACTTCCGTAAAACCAAATGGTAATGTCGGTAAAATATGAATCGCCTCTGACCTAATATTGTTATTCGCAAAATATAAAACTTCTGACGGATAACTTTGCGACTTTACGTTAATAGCAATACGATAATCTACTCCAGTCTCGCCCTGTAAATGAACTTGATAATGAGGTGTCTTCCCTTTTCCAATCTTTGATTGTATAACTGTACCTTTTAACACACCGTAGTTTTTTAGGGGCATACATTTCATCTCCTATTCATCTAGTAGAAGCTATTCATATTTAAATCATTATCCATTCATAAAAAAAATCCTCCTATGTTAGGAGGATTTTTAATTTCTCAACATATACCAAACAATAACCTCTACCAATACAAGCAAAACCGCACCAAAGATCATTAACGTCGTCTTCTTTAATAGTTCATTTTCACGGTAAGGGATATTACATAAGTAAGCACCTAGTGTAATCCGTGATGGACAAGCGATTGTCGCTACTGATGATGCGGTGTTTTGAAGTGTTGTGACATATTGCCACGGGAGTGCTACGTTTTGTGCGGTTTGCATTTGTAGTTTTATAAACATTGCATTTGATCCTGCGTTACTACCTGTTAAAAATCCACCAATAGCGCCAATAAACGGCGCAACGAAAACGAAAAAGGTTCCAAATGTATCACCAGCTGTCTTTGCGAGTAATGAATGCATGCCTGATGCACCCATTAGTTCTGAAATGGCGATAAACATTGTCGTAGTAATAGCAAAAGGAATCCATTGTTTGATTGTTTGCGAGAGTGATTTTTTAATAATATTAGACGGGATGCGGAAGAAAATAATAGTAAATAAGCAAGTCATACCGAGCCAAAATCCTGGTGAATATAGTAACTCTAGTTTGTAAGAGTATGATTTCAAATCAAGAACCCCATATGATCTGAACAAATCATGTAATGCTGGAACGAGGCGAGAAAGTAAAATACAAACTGTTAGAAATATATAAGGGCTAATAATTTTTATAATGGATACTTCTCTCTCCGTTGCAGCCGCATGTTCTGTTATAAGATTTTGCCCACTTTTTCCTTTTAATTTAATGATAAGAAAGCCAAATGTAATCGTTACGATAGAACTTAATATCCCGGCTAGTTCAACACTTACGTACGCATTAGAAAGATAGATTCCGAGAGAAAATAATAGAAAGAATCCTACTCCTTCTTTCCACTTTTCTATAACCGCTTGCCAGCCGCCAACAACGTGTAAAGAAAGAATAACAAAGTAAGCAAACATCGGAATACTTAATAGCGCTGTATTTGTACCAAGTGTTGTAAGAGGCATATTTATTAGCTGCGAACCGATAATCGTACCAGTTGCCATTGCGCCCCATGAACTAGCTAGTAAGCCGATAAATGAGAGCAGTACAGCTTGAAATGGTTTATATCCTAGTGAAAGAAAAATAGGTGCTGCAACCATGAAGCCAATTCCGAATCCACTTACCGATTCAATTAGTGGGCAAATACCAAAGCACATAAGAAGCATTTGTAATAAACGATCTTGCGTCACTTCTTCTAAAAAACGCGCTACTTGGTCGATGTACCCCATTTTGTTCATGAGGTGAAATAAAAAAATACCGAAAAATAAAACGTACCCGACAATAAAACAAATTAACCATCCTTTAATCGTTGCGTGCACAGTTTCACTTATCCCTAATTGAAACATTGGCGAGAGTAAAACGATTCCAACAGACACAGCATAAGAAATTAACGAAGACCTTAATGACGTTTGTTTAAATAAAAATAAACAAATGAAAATCATCATAATTGGGATAAGTGCCAACAATATGGCCATGTTATCATCTCATTTCGTTTAAAATACAATTTTTAACTATTATATAACAGATGTTGTAATTTTCAATTGTTTTTAAGACAGATTTAAAAAAGGAGCCAAACGGCCCCTTTTCATTCACTCCCATTTTCTATTATCCTGAAAAACTGTCTGCTGTCCGATTATTTTTTTCAACACAACAAACACAATGTAAGTACATATTGCTTGCAATGCAATATTCCAAAATTTCATTAATGTAAATAAATGAATCCGTAGAAATAATTCGTTTAATAATACAATCGAAACGATACTAAATAATTCTATACTAATCGAAAATAGACATATTTCTAAAATAGACTGTTCTTGAATGCGATTTAAGTTGGAAAAGATAAATACATATCCTAAAAATAGAGCCATCAACTCTATTTTCGTCATGCTAATGAGCCAAGCGTATAGCGGTACAGTTAAAAGAAGATATAGTAGTTTACGTCTTAGCATGCCTTCTCACCCTCTAGATTATATGTATTTTCTGTATATTTTAACATTTATTACGCAAAACAAAAAGAAGAGACTACGCCTCTTCTTTTTGTTTTGTTGCCTGTATTAATTCACATATTTCTTCTCGTTTTTCATTTTCTAATAACTCAATCACTTTACTTCCAACGACAACACCGTCACATATTGTAACCATTTCTTCTACATGTTCTTTTGTTGAAATGCCAAATCCAGCGACTACTGGTAAGTTGACGTGTAATTTTACTTTTTCTAAGTAACTATGAATCTCCTCTTTAAAGTTTTGACGTACTCCCGTTACGCCCGCTACTGTAACAGCATAAACGAACCCTTCTGATTCACTCGTGATTTTTCCAATTCTTTCAATAGGGCTCGTTACGGTAACGAGTGGAATAAGCGCAATGTTTGCCTCTCGAAGTAACGGCGCAATAATATTTTGTTCTTCATACGGTAAGTCTGGAACGATAATACCATCCACACCGGCCTCTAAGCACTTCTCTACAAATCGTTCTTTTCCGAATGCGAGTACTGGATTTAAATATGTCATGAGTACAAACGGAATTTGCACTTCTTTCCTTACCTCTATTAATGCTTGAAAAATACCTTTTACTGTTACACCGCTATCTAGCGCTCGTTTCCCTGCTCTTTGAATCGTTGGACCGTCTGCGACTGGATCCGAAAACGGAATGCCGATTTCAACGATGCTCGCTCCTGCTTCATCTAAAAAACGAATTCTTTCTTTTAATTTTTCAAAGCCACCATCTCCGCCCATTACGTACGGAATAAATGCTTTCTTACCATTTTCAAACGCTGCTTTAATTTTTTCTACTCCCATTTTTTACACCTCTTCCATATAACGTTTTATACTCTCTACATCTTTATCACCACGGCCAGATAAACAAATAACAAGTCCTTCATCTTCCTTCATTTTCGGAGCTAATTTTAATGCGTATGCGACAGCATGCGAGCTTTCTAACGCCGGGATAATGCCTTCTTTTTTCGTTAATAATTGAAATGCTTCTAATGCTTCTTCGTCTGTTATCGAATGATAAGAAACGCGGCCAATATCTTTTAGCAAGCTATGTTCTGGACCAACACCTGGATAATCAAGTCCTGCTGAAATAGAGTGTGCTTCTTGAATTTGTCCTTCTTCGTTTTGCAGAAGATACATCATTGATCCGTGGAGAACGCCAACGCTTCCTTTCGTTAAAGTTGCTGCATGCTTTTCTGTATGAACGCCTTTTCCAGCTGCTTCTACGCCGTAAAGAGCAACTTCTTCATCGTGTACGAACGGATAAAACATCCCCATCGCATTACTACCACCGCCAATACAAGCAACGACTGCTTCTGGTAACTTTCCTTCTAACGCCTCATATTGTTTTTTCGTTTCATTTCCAATTACACTTTGGAAATCACGGACAATTTGCGGGAATGGATGTGGTCCGAGAACAGATCCCATAATGTAGTGCGTATCATGCACATGTGAAACCCAGTAACGAAGCGCCTCGTTTACCGCATCTTTTAATGTACCGCTACCTGCCGCTACACTTTCTACTTTCGCTCCGAGTAATTCCATTCGGAACACATTTAATTTTTGACGTCTTACATCTTCTTCTCCCATAAAAATGACGCATTCTAATCCGAGAAGAGCACATACAGTAGCTGTTGCAACTCCGTGTTGTCCAGCTCCTGTTTCAGCGACAACTTTTTTCTTGCCCATTCGCACTGCAAGTAGTGCCTGACCGATTGTATTGTTAATTTTATGAGCTCCTGTATGATTCAAATCTTCACGTTTTAAATAAATCTTTGCACCACCGCAATACTTCGTCATATTTTCAGCATAATATAGCGGTGTTTCTCTTCCGACGTACGTTTTTAAATAATGATTTAATTCCTTTTGAAATGCTTCATCTTGCATCGCTTCTTTATATGCTTCTTCTAGTTCTAGTACAGATTGCATTAACGTTTCTGGAACGTATCGTCCTCCGTATATACCGTAATGTCCTTTTTCATCTGGATATGCGTAGTTCATTTGGAACACTCCTTCGCTTTTATAATAAATTGTTTTATTTTCTCTACATCTTTCTTTCCTTCTGTCTCTACTCCGCTGCTCACATCGACCATATATGGCCGAACAGTTCGAATTGCTTCTTCTATATTAAGAGCGTTTAATCCACCAGCTAATATCATTTTCTTTCGCAATTCTTTTGGCATATCTCTAAGTAGTTCCCATGAAAATGTCTTTCCATTTCCTCCATGAAACTTTTCTTTCGGGCTATCAAATAATATATAATCCGCTTCATACCCTTGGGCGTTTTTCATATCACTCTCTGAAGTTACTCCTAGTGACTTTATAGACGGAATATTCAATCTTCTAATTTGATAATTGTCTTCATCCCCATGTAGTTGTACATGTGTTAACCCGCACTCATCTGCAATTTTCTGGATCACTTCTACTGATTCATTTACGAAAACACCGATTTTTAACACGTTGGCTGGAAGCTCCTGAATGATTTCTTCCGCTCTCTTTGGAGTGATTTCCCGCTTACTTTCTGCAAAAACAAATCCGAGTGCATCTGCGCCATATTCGCATGCACTTTTCGCTGTTTCCACATCAGTGATGCCGCAAATTTTCACTTTCATATATTCACCTTACAATCTTCAAAAAAACTACTAATAGAAGATGATGTCATAAGCGCCTCTCCAACTAATACACCTTCGGCTCCAGCTCTTTTAACACGAATAATATCTTCTTTTGAATGAATGCCACTTTCACTAATCCAAAGTAGTTTCTCCTCATTCAATCTTTTTCCAAGCTTTTCAGTTTGGCTTAAATCTACTTCGAACGTTTTTAAATTACGATTATTAATGCCAATAACGTGCGGATTTAATACAATCGCAGTTTCTAATTCCTGTTCATCATGAACTTCAACAATCGCTTCTAATCCTTTTTCTAACACGTAGCTATACAGCTCTTTTAACTTCTCTTTCGTTAACACTGCTACGATTAGTAAAATAATATCTGCTCCCGCTTCATACGCTCTATCGATTTGAATCTTATCGATTATGAAATCTTTACATAAAAGCGGAATGTTACTTTCTTCTCTTGCTGTTTGTAAATCGTGAAACGATCCTTTAAAAAATTGACCATCTGTTAAAACAGATACTGCTCCTGCACCACATTTCTCATATGTTCCCACTTGTTTTCGTACGTCAACGTGTAAATTGATATCTCCTTTTGATGGTGATGCTCGCTTTACTTCTGCAATGACAGTAAACTGCTGTAACGCTTCTACAAGTGAATGTGTCTTTCTTTTTGTTTTTACTGGTGTATATATTTCATATAACTCCGCAACTTCCTTTTTCTTCTGTTCTAAAATTTCATCTAAAATCGTCCCCACTTTAGTTCACCCTTTCTAATTTTTCGTTGCTTGCTACAATTAATAAGTTTAATTTGGCTAATGCTTTTCCAGAGTCAATGCTATGTGCCGCGAGTTTAATTCCTTCTTCAATCGTTTCCGTTTTTCCATTTGCGAAAAGAGCTAGACCTGCATTTAATAAAACGGTATCGCGATAAACACTCTTTTCTCCGCTCAATACGCCGACTGTAATCTTTGCATTTTCTTTTGAATTCCCCCCTCTAATTTCTTCATTTTTCACTCTTGAAAAACCATACTTTTCTGGATCAATACTCATTTCCACTATTTCATTATCTTTTAAAAGGACTACGTGATTTTCCCCTTGTAATGATGCTTCATCTAAAAAACCACTTCCATTTACGACAAGTGCTTGTTTCCGGCCTAACTTTTGTAATACTTGCGCAACTGGTAATAACATATCTCGTTTATAAATACCGACAAATTGTGTTTCTAAATTCACTGGATTTGTTAAAGGGCCAATTAAATTAAAGATCGTCGGCACGTTTAACTCTTTTCTTATTTTCATAATGCGCCTTAGTGCTGGATGCATCGCTGGTGCAAATAAAAATGCAATGCCCACATGCTCTAGTAAATAATCAATTTCGCTTGGCGTACTGCTAATATTTACACCTAATTCTTCTAATAAGTCCGCACTTCCTGTTTTACTAGAAACAGCACGATTACCATGTTTTGCAACCTTTACACCTGCTCCTGCCAGTACGAATGCTGAAGTTGTGCTAATATTAAACGTTTGAGCACCGTCACCACCCGTCCCGCAATTGTCCATTGCTCCTTGTATATGGTTCGAAAACGGCAATGCCTTTTCGCGAAGAGCTCGAACAAGGCCGTATATTTCTTCTGCAGTTTCACCTTTCGCTTTCAGTAAGACTAAGAAAGCTGCAATTTCACTTTCTAATATGTTTTCACTTAATAAAAGTAGTCCTGCTTTATACATTTCCTCTTCTGTTAAATGTTGACCCTCCACTAATTTACGAAGATAGTTATTCATACTCTTTCCTCCTCTTTTACTTCTGTTAAAAAGGCAAGTATTAACTTTCCGCCTTCTTCTGTTGCGATTGATTCCGGATGAAACTGTAATCCGAAGAGCGGATAATAATTGTGACGAACTGCCATAATTTCTCCATCGTCCATCGCTGTCGCTAGTATGTCAAAACACTTTGGCAAGCTCGTGTGCTCTGCAACAAGGGAATGATAGCGCATCGCCGTTAGCGGCTGTGTAGCGTATGAAAAGATTGACGTTCCGTTATGTTTCACACGCGATGTTTTTCCGTGTTTAATACGTTCTGCTCTAACAATGTCTCCTCCAAATGCAGCTATGATCGCTTGGTGGCCTAGACAAATCCCTAATATGGGAACGTTCTTATAAAAATGGCGGATGACATCGATACAAATGCCAGCATCCTCTGGTTTTCCTGGTCCTGGTGAAAGTACAATTCCTCTTGGATTCATCTCTTCTAGCTGTTCTATCGTTATTTGATCATTTCTTACGACTACAATATCTTCTTCGTATTCACCTAACAGTTGATACAAGTTATAAGTAAATGAATCATAATTATCAATTAGTACAATCATTTCATTACCTCCAATAGTGCTCTCGCTTTATTTAACGTTTCTTCATATTCAGCTACTGGGTCTGAATCATAAACAATTCCCGCTCCTGCCTGAACGTATGCTTTTTCACCCTTTACGACCATCGTTCGAATAGCGAGCGCCATATCAAGATTCCCTGAAAAACTAACGTATCCAACTGCACCCGCGTATACATTTCTTTTTTCATTCTCTAGCTCATTTATAATTTCCATCGCTCTAATTTTCGGAGCTCCCGACACTGTTCCTGCTGGTAGACAATACGCTAATGCATCAAATCCACTCATTTGTTTTCGCAATGTTCCGTAAACTTCAGATACAATGTGCATAACGTGAGAGTATTTTTCTACTTTCATATATTTATCTATCGTAACCGAGCCGATTTCGCTCACTCTACCAATATCGTTTCGCCCAAGATCTACAAGCATCATATGCTCTGCTCGCTCTTTCTCATTGTCTAACAGTTCTTTTGCGATTTCCTCATCTTCCCTCTTCGTTTTCCCTCTCGGTCTTGTACCAGCAATTGGATTCGTCATTACTTTATCCTCCCTTACTGATAGCAAACTTTCCGGTGAAGAACCGAGTACAACATAATCTTGAAAATCGATATAGAACATATATGGTGATGGATTTGCAATTCGAAGTTTTCGGTATAACGCGAATGGATCACCAATACATTCACTTTGTAAACGCTGTGACAGTACGACTTGGAATATGTCTCCGGCTCTTATATGTTCTTTCGCCATTTCTACCATCTCACAAAACTCTTTTTCCGTTATAGAAGAAGTGAATGATAATGTGGATTGTATTGCATTTACTTCAGTTTCTTCTCCTTGTAGCACTTCCTCTTTGTATACTCGTAGCCTTTCGTATACTTCCTCATAATCTGCTGAATCATCTTCCCTGCATACATATACAAACGACAACCTTTGGCGTAAATGATCGTAAACGATAAACTCACGATATAGTAAGAGGTGTACTTCCGGAATATTTAATGGGTCGTGTAAATCCGCTCCAATGTTTTCATACTGCCGAATGACATCATATCCAATATAACCAACTGCTCCTCCGCAAAATGGAAATGGGCTGTCTACTTGTGATGGTGCGATTATTTCTTCTAACACTTGTAGTACGTTACCTTGTAACTTTTCTGCCCGGCCGAAAATCGTTCGTTCTACTTCCGTACCAACGCTTTTTACTTCTCCATAAGGATTATATCCTAAGTAAGAATAACGCCCTTTATCTTGATGAAGCTGTGAACTTTCTAATAAAAATTTCTTCTTTCCTTTCATACGTCTATATAAAGAAATTGGCGTAATGCTATCTCCTTCTTCTTCAGTAATTACTAAAAATGTCTTTCTCTCTCTTTTTTGTTTTATAAATTCTTCTTTCGTCATCATGTCCTTCACCTCACTCTGAAAAATAAAAAAGTCCCCTACATATCGAAAATATGTAGAGGACGATAAATATACCGCGGTACCACCTCGTGTTGGATGCAAAAGCATCCCGCTTTGTTCAGGTACAAATTTTATACCTTATCCTTGTAACGGCGGAACCCGGGTTGCCTACTAAAAATAATTGTTCAGCATACCTCTCGTAAGCCCATTCCGTATATGGCACCGTACCGGGCTCCCACCTATTCCCGGCTCTCTGTAACGTCTCCAATATACGTACTCTTCTTACTTAAACGATTTCATTTATTTAATTTTTTATACACAAAAAGGGAGTACTCATCCTATAGAAAGGACGGGTACTCCCGTGGTGCCACCTTAATTCGTTACAAATGTAACGCACTTTACCGTATCAAAAACAATACGTGTCTCTTGTATCGATGAGATCATGTCGCCAAAGCCTACTTCTTTCGTTTCGGTTTGGAAGCTCCGAAGCCCATTCCACATCAATTCCATACTGATTCGCACCAACCATCAGCTCTCTGACATGTTCATCATGTGTACTCTTCTTCATCAACGCTTGCATTTTTTTAAGTTGCACTCATTATAGACCTGACTTTTTTCACAAGTCAATACTTTTTTAAAAATTTTATTTTTCTTTCCTTTCAATATTATATTGACAAAACAACCTCTTTTTATGTAAATATAATAAATACTCTATTAAAAATAAGGTTTTTTGTATGAATATTATATATTAAAAAAGTAAAATAACATCAAAAAACGCTTACATTTCTGAAAATTCGTATTTCTATATGGATTTTTCAGAATAATCATGATAGATTATAAAGTGAAACTTTAATCAGTAGAGGGTGTTCATCCCCACTGATTATTAGTTGAACCAATCGGGCATTAACGGACAGTTGATCTCCCACCTAACTTCCTTGCCCAGCCAATTTTAAGGTGGGAGTTTTGCTGCCCGTTAATGCGGGATAAAAATATGCATAACCCATCAAAAGACCTGACAAAAGAAAGGGGAACTACATGAGTACGCAGATGTTAACTTTAACTTCTATCTCTATTTACATGCTCGGGATGTTAGTAATCGGCTATTTCGCCTACAAACGAACGTCCAACTTAACAGATTATATGCTTGGCGGGCGTACACTAGGCCCCGCAGTAACAGCATTAAGTGCTGGAGCATCCGATATGAGTGGTTGGCTTTTAATGGGATTACCCGGTGCAATGTTTAGCGTTGGATTAAGTAGTAGTTGGATTGCGATCGGCCTAACACTAGGCGCATATGCAAACTGGCTTTATGTCGCTCCTCGCTTACGTACCTACTCAGAAATTGCAAGCAACTCTATTACTATTCCAGAATTTTTGGAACACCGTTTCCACGACAAATCTCATATGCTACGCTTAGTATCCGGACTTGTTATTATGATTTTCTTTACTTTTTATGTAGCTTCAGGATTAGTTTCAGGCGCTGTATTATTTGAAAATTCATTTGGCATGAACTATCATGTTGGATTATTCATTGTTGCAGGCGTTGTTGTCGCTTACACATTATTTGGTGGTTTCTTAGCAGTAAGTTGGACAGACTTCGTACAAGGAATCATTATGGTAGTCGCTCTTATTCTTGTTCCTATCGTAACAATTATGAATTCGAACGGACTTGGACCTGCATTTGATACAATTCGATCTGTAGATCCAACACGTCTAGATATTTTTAAAGGTGCCTCTACTTTAGGAATGATTTCTCTATTCGCATGGGGCCTTGGTTATGTCGGACAACCTCATATTATCGTACGCTTTATGGCAATTTCTTCTGTAAAAGAACTTAAAAGTGCACGAAGAATTGGTATGAGCTGGATGATTTTCTCTGTTGTTGGAGCTATGTTTACTGGTCTTATTGGTATTGCTTACTATTCACAACAAGAGTTAACATTATCTAACCCAGAAACAATTTTCCTTGAACTTGGAAAAATTTTATTCCACCCACTTATTACTGGATTTTTATTAGCCGCTATTTTAGCAGCGATCATGAGTACAATCTCATCTCAGTTACTCGTTACTTCTAGTGCCGTAACGGAAGACTTATATCGTACATTCTTCAAACGTTCTGCATCTGATAAAGAACTTGTATTTGTCGGTCGTATGGCTGTGCTTGTTATTGCCTTAGTTGGGTGCGCTTTAGCGTTTAAACAAAATGATACGATTTTAGCTCTTGTTGGGTACGCTTGGGCTGGTTTTGGTTCTTCATTTGGACCTGCTATTTTATTAAGCTTATATTGGAAACGTATGACGAAATGGGGCGCGCTTGCTGGTATGATTTCTGGTGCCGCTACTGTTATTATATGGACTCAATTCAAATTCTTAAAAGATTTCTTATATGAAATGATTCCAGGTTTCGCTATTAGTTTACTAGCCATCGTAATTGTTAGTTTACTAACACAACCTTCAAAAGAAGTTGAAGAGCAATTTGAGGATTTCGAAAAACAACATCGTCATAATTTATAAAAAAAATCTCTGCTGTTATCGTAACAGCAGAGATTTTTTACAGTTCGACAATCTTCTTATCAAATTTAACAAATTCTTTATGTTTCGTTAAATTTAACATAACACTACTCCTTTATAGTATGAGTATCAGCACTTATACAGAAAGGGGACTCCAACATGTTAGCAGCTTTCCAGCAACAACAAACACGAAAATTTTCACCTATCACAAATACTTCTGCGTCTTGTTTAAACATGCAACCTAACCCGCCTAAAATTTCAATTGCTCCTTCTGTTATTTCAGTCATCGGTGTTCATATGGAAAAACATAAATTAAAAATAAAAACGGGACAAAACATTGTGTTATCAGCTTCCATTTTGCCAATACAAGCAACGCATAAAGAGCTTATTTGGTCAAATATGAATTCTGATATCATCACCATATATCCAAAAGGCGACACCGTGACAATTACTGGAAAAAGCGCAGGTAGAGCAGTCGTAATTGTCACAACTGCTGAAGGCAAATTCCGTGACCTATGTGTCATTCATGTACAACCTTATATGACAAATCCAAAGTAAAAGAGTGGCTTTGTAGCCACTCTTTTACTTGATTTCAATGTTTTAGTTTTTACTTTTTACAAGGTTAATAAAAAATTGTATATAACCATACATTTTTTTTGATGGAAATTCTACTAAACTTTCACCGTCTTGATTTAAGTCAATGAATCTTCTTCTCTTCCCTATTATAATGAAAACAATATTAGAAAAGGAGGACATATTATGACTGAACGAAAGTACGCCTTATTTGCCAGCACATCTCTTCTTGTTATGGCATTCATTGCATTTTTCTCTTACGGTTTTGTTCATGGAAACCTCGTTATACAAGGAGATGCGAGTACAACATTCCATAATATCCAAACTTCAAATTCACTTTTCAAAGCGGAAGTTTTTGGGTGGATTATCATTTTTATCACTGATATTGTCGCTGCATGGGCTCTTTATTTCTTTCTAAAACCAATTCATACTAGCCTCTCATTACTAGCCGCTTTGCTTCGTCTTATGTATACAGCTATACTTGGGATTGCTATATTCAATCTAATATTGGCATTATTGCTTTCAAAAAATACAATTGCAAATCCAGAAACATATACAATGTTGTTTCTCAGTGCATTCGAATACATTTGGTCTGTAGGATTGATCATTTTTGGATTGCATCTTTTCGTTTTAGGCTATGTAGCTTTTCTCTCTAAACAGATACCAAAGTTTATTAGTATACTGCTGTTCATTGCTGCTACCGGTTATATGCTAATTCACGTCATGAATACAATGTTTACACAATACGATACAATGATTTCACTCATACAATCACTATTCCAATTACCTATGATTGCAGGTGAATTAGGACTTGCGATATGGCTACTATTGAAAGGTGGTAAACACTCTAATTAAGCCGTTTCTTAATTCTACTTAATGATTCTGGTGTCATGCCAAGATAGCTTGCTAGCTGATATTGTGGAACGCGATGAATTAAATACGGGCGTTTTCGTAACAATGTTTTATATCGCTCTTCTGGTGTCGATGAGATAAATACAGCAAGTTCATCTTGTACTTCACCGAAATTGTACTCGATCATTTTACGCGTCATTTCTTCTAATTGTGAATACTTATTATACATGTCCTTTTCACTATGTAGATCACCAACAACTACAGTACAATCTTCTAAACACGTTAACGTATATGATGAAGATTTATCTTGTTTATGATGGTTGAAATTCGAAATTGCCTGTTCTTCTGTATAAAAATTTGATGTAACTTCTTTCCCTGCTTCATCTATACTATGTTGCCTAACGCATCCTTTTAATACAAAATAACATTTTAACGGAACATTTCCTTGTCTTAGGAGCACTGTTCCTTTTTTATATTCTTCAATTTGTAATTCCCTGAGGATCATTTGCTGCTCTTCTTCACTTAGTGTTGTAAATCTATTCATATACTTCTTTAATATCTCTTCCATTTTCCTCCCCCTTCTACGCCCGCATTTCTATAAAACAAAAAGAGAAGTATCATAACTTCTCTTTTCTCCCCTAACACTATAATTCCTGTGTGTACACCGGCTCGTTTACGACATTTTTTGATGTTCGCTTTTGTTGCTGCAGTAAGAAAACAGATACACCAAACAATACGAGCATGCTACCGATAATTTGCATTGCATTTAATTTTTCTCCAAGTAAGAAGAACGCAAGTATAGATGCTCCAACAGGTTCTCCTAAAATACTCATTGAAATTGTCGTTGCATTTACATAATTTAATAGCCAGTTATTAATTACATGTGACACTGTCGGCACAACCGCAAGTAAAAGAAAAACGGTCCAATCCCACTTCGTATAACCTGTAAAGGGGACTTGCAATATGACATTATAAATCCCCATAAAAAGACCTGCGAATGCAAAGACTGTAAAGCTATAAATCCAGTGTGATACTTTCTTTACTGTCGTTTGCCCGATAAATAAATAACCGACAACTGCTATTACACTTAGAAAGGATAATATGTCTCCATAAATTGCTTGCTTACTTAAACCTAAATCTCCCCAACCAATGCACATTACGCCTAGAATAGCGATTCCCATCGTTGCAATGGCTGAATATGTTGTTCTTTCTTTGAACAGAAAAAAACCTCCAACTAAAGATACGATCGGTTGAAGTGCCAAAATAATTGTTGAACTAGCAACTGTTGTATGCTTTAAAGATTCAAACCATAAAAGAAAATGAAGTGCTAAAAAGAAACCAGATCCAATTAAAAAGCCCCAATCTTTCATTTGAATCCTATTAAATTCCTCTCTTTTTTTCCATACGATAGGCAGCATAATAAGTACGATAATCCATAAGCGGTACATACTTAATATTGAAGATGGTGCTGAGGACATCTTTACAAAAACTGCTGCAAAGGAAATAGCAATTATAGAAATAGCCAATGGTAGTGCGATTGATTTTTCTTGTTTCAAATCCTGTCTCCCCTCTCACCTGTCAAAAATCCCACTTCATTATATCCGTTTTCTTTCGTAACTTAAATACTAATTTTTTAGATTCTTCGTACCATTATGGTAAAATAGAAATTAAGGCACCAATTAGTGAATATTTATTTCCTTTTTCACTACAAGCGTCGCTCTTACAATCGTTACAGTAAATTTTTATTTAGGGGGATCTACATGAGTCAAACAATAGGGAGAATTGAAGAAATTTCATTTTATAGCGCATCACTTCAAGAAGACGTTACGCTTCTCGTTTATTTGCCAGTAAATTACACACCACTGCACAAACATACAGTTGTAATTGCACAAGATGGTAGAGATTATTTTCAGCTTGGTAAAGCGCACCGTGTAATTGAGCGCCTTCGTGAAACTGAAGAAATTGACCGTACAATTATTGTCGGTATTCCATATAAAAATGTACAGGATCGTAAAGAAAAATATTTCCCAAGTGAAGTGAAAAATGCTGCATATATTCGTTTCCTTGCTCATGAACTTGCACCATATATTGATGAAAATTATCCAACGTACCAAATGGGAAAAGGTCGTGTTTTAATTGGTGATTCTCTTGGCGGAACAGTTTCCTTTATGACTGCACTTATGTATCCGCATACATTCGGTAAAGTCGTTATGCAATCACCATTTGTGGATGAGACAGTGATGAACTTAGCAAAAGACTTCAAAGATCCACAAGCATTAGAACTGTATCACGTCATTGGTACAGAAGAAACGGCTGTAAAGCGTACTGATGGACAAGTATCTGATTTCGTAGAACCAAACCGTGAGTTAAATACACTTCTCACAGATAGAAATTTCATTACGCATTACGAGGAGTTTGAAGGTAATCATACTTGGAAATATTGGCAAACTGATTTACCGAAAGCCTTCTCTCATATTCTATCAATGAAATAATAGAGAGCAGTATTCAGAATAATTTGATATAATAGATAAAGAGATTTATTTATCTCAAAATCTAACTAGACTTACAAAGGGAGGAATTGGAACATGAAATTAGGCATTGTAATTTTTCCATCTAAAATGATTCAAGATAAAGCGAACGGATTGCGTAAGCGTTATGACCCGCACTACGCATTAGTTCCGCCACATATTACATTGAAAACACCCTTTGAGACGCAAGATGAACAATTAGAATCGATTGTAAACGAGCTACATACAATCGCAGGTAAAACGAATCCTTTCACCCTTCATGTTGGGAAAGTTGGTTCATTCGCACCTGTTAATAACGTCCTTTATTTTAAAGTAGAAAAAACACCTGAACTTACTTTCTTAAATGAAGAAATGCATGGCGGGTTATTCACACAAGAACGCGAATATGCTTTCGTACCTCACTTAACAATCGGACAAGGCTTATCAGATGCAGAGCATGCTGATGTATTGGGTCGATTACGTATGAAAGATTTCTATTATGAACAACCAATTGATCGTTTCCATCTTCTATATCAATTAGAAAATGGAACATGGACTGTACACGAAACATTCCACCTTGGAAAGGGGAACAACTAATTTGCACGCACAGATTGTACAAACGGACGAACAACTAAGAGATGCATTCTCTGTACGTAAACAAGTGTTTGTAAATGAACAACGTGTCTCTGCTAAAGAAGAGTACGATGAGTTTGAAGAAACTTCAACACACGTTGTTATATATGACAATGATGTTCCAGTTGGTGCTGGACGTTTTCGCACCCTTGATGGTATAGGGAAAATGGAACGCATTTGCGTGCTAGGTTCCCATCGTAAAAAAGGTATCGGAAAAATTGTTATGGATGCGCTTGAAGCGTATGCAAAAGAAAATTCGCTACCAAAATTGAAACTTCATGCTCAAACACATGCTGAAGATTTCTATAAAAAACTTGGCTATGTAACGAGTTCTGATGTATTTATGGAAGCAAATATCCCGCACGTCGTAATGATAAAAGAATTGTAATTTGAAAGCAGGAGGTGACCCCTCCTGTTTTTTACATTGCTATTTTCTTTTTCTTCCGCTAAAGTTAAATGTTGATGCTATAGTTTTGAAGGTGAACATATGACACAAGAAAAATTTTCACAAAAATCGTTAACACACGCCGATATTCCGCGTGCGACATATCATATTCCGAAAACATCTACCCATTTAATTATGGAAGAAGATGTAGATGCGGCTTATTTCCGCGCTCTCGAACAACAAAATGTTTTTTTAAACGAAAAACAATTAGAAGCCGTGCGCACAACAGAAGGTCCTGTTCTCACACTAGCTGGTGCTGGAAGCGGGAAAACATCTGTTTTAACAACTCGCGTTGGCTATTTAGTAAATGTAAAACAAGTTCATCCACGAAATATTTTATTACTTACATTTACACAAAAAGCAGCTGAAGAAATACGAAGTCGTGTTGCGAAGTTACCGGGTATGAATCATGCAGCAAGTAGCTATGTTGTTGCTGGTACATTCCACTCTGTTTTCTTAAAATTGCTTCGTAGTCAAGGGTATAATCAGCAAATTTTAGCAAATGAAAAACATAAACAAATTATGATAAAGAAAATCTTAAAAGAATTGCGTTTAAAAGACGATTATGATGCGGAAACGATACTCGCGATGATTTCACTTGAGAAAAACAAATTAAATCGTCCGAAAGATGTAAAAGCGAAAACACCAGTGGAACAAGAATTTAAAGAAGTATATGAACGTTTTGAAGAAGTAAAACAACGATACAATTATATTGATTTCGATGACATCTTATTGGAAACATATTATATGTTAGAAAATAATGCTCCTTTACTAACTCAATTACAACAACGTTTTCACTACATTGAAGTAGATGAGTTTCAAGATACATCGTATGCACAATATGAAATTGTAAAATTGTTAGCCACACCAAGAAATAATTTGTTCATCGCAGGTGATGATGATCAAGCTATCTATGGCTGGCGAGGGGCAAGTCACCAAATTATTTTATCTTTTCCAAAAGAATTTGATAACACAACAATCATTGCACTAAATACGAATTATCGATCCAATCCCTTTATCGTCGGGCTTGGAAATGAAGTTATAAAATTAAATCAAGAACGTTTTGATAAAGAGCTATACTCCGTTCGTGAGGAAGGTGTACAACCTTTTTATTCAAGACCTGCTACGACTCTTGATGAAGCAAATCAAATTTTACAGCTCATTCAAGAAAAAGTGGATAGCGGTGAACGAAACTATAAAGATTTTTGTTTACTGTATCGCACACATTCTGTAAGCCGTTCGTTACTTGATCAGCTTACCATTCATAAAATCCCGTTTATTAAACACGGGGCGAGCCAATCATTTTATGAACATTCTTTAATTAAGCCTGTATTAGATCATTTAAGACTCGTGATTGAGCCGTTTCGACTAGAATCACTTTCAAACATATTGCCGACGATGTATATCGGACGTGATGATTGTATTTCATTTATTGAGCGTGAACAATGGAAATATGGTGAAGGCCGTTTTCCTTCTCTTCTTCATTTCTTATTATTAAATCCGAGCTTAAAACCTTTTCAAGTGAAAAAAGTAAATGAGCGTATTGATTTTATTAAATTTATTAAAGAATTAGAACCGAAAAAAGCATTAAAAGAAATCATTCATGGTAAAGGAAAATATTTAGAGTACTTACAAAGTAACGATCGTTCTTCCTTTACGATGCATAAAGACATACAAGAAGAAATGTTGGAAGAATTAATGGAGTCTGCAACTCGTTTCACCGATATTCCAGCTTATTTACAATTTATTGACGAAGCAATTCAAGGTCAAAAAGAAATGGAAGCATTAAAAACAATGCCGCAAAAAGATGCCGTTTCACTTATGTCAATTCATAACGCAAAAGGCCTTGAATTTCCATGTGTCTTTTTACTTGGAGCGAGTGATGGGATCCTGCCGCATACTTCTTCTTTAAAAGATGCAAATGATCGTGTTACGGAAACTTCTGAAGCATTAGAAGAAGAACGCCGATTACTTTATGTCGCCATTACACGTGCGAAAGAAGAACTTTACATTTCTTCTCCGCAATTTTTCAGAGGAAAGAAATTAGATATATCTCGTTTTTTATATACTGTGCGAAAAGATTTACCTGAAAAGACATCCACTAAATAAGGATGTCTTTTTTTATAATGCGTTATGTACATCCCTCCTATATAAATTCCTTGTTTTTATCATAAGAATTAACGTAATATCAACCATATCCCACTCATATTGTAATAGTGTATGTCAGAACTCACGAGAAGGAGTGAACATAATGAGCTGCAATTGTAATGAAGATCATCAACATGAGTGTGATTTCAACTGTGTATCGAATGTTGTTCGTTTTATACATGAACTACAAGAATGTGCAACGACAACATGTGGATCTGGTTGCGAAGTTCCATTTTTAGGTGCACATAACAATGCATCAGTAGCTAATACACGTCCTTTTATTTTATACACAAAAACTGGAGAACCTTTTGAAGCATTCGCACCATCTTCAAGCCTTACTAGTTGCCGATCTCCTATTTTCCGCGTAGAAAGTATAGATGATGATGACTGTGCTGTATTGCGTGTATTAACTGTAGTTTTAGGTGATGGTACCGCTGTACCACCTGGTGACGACCCAATCTGTACGTTTTTAGCTGTACCAAATGCAAGACTAATATCAACCTCCACTTGCATTACTGTTGATTTAAGTTGCTTCTGCGCTATTCAATGCTTACGCGATGTTTCTATTTAAAACTAAATAATGAGTTAAGCATGGATTGGGTGGCAGATAATTCTGCCACCCAATCCATGCTTAAAGAGTATTCTTATGTAAATTTCTTAAAATTGGGAACTTGTCTAGAACATAGAACCTGTCCTTTTCATTAACTGAAAGTAGAAACAGATAAAGGAGTGAAAAACATGTTCTCTTCTGATTGCGAATTTACTAAAATCGATTGTGAGGCGAAGCCAGCTAGTACACTACCTGCCTTTGGTTTTGCTTTCAATGCTTCTGCACCTCAGTTTGCTTCACTATTTACACCACTATTATTACCTAGCGTAAGTCCAAATCCAAATATTACTGTTCCTGTAATCAACGATACAGTAAGTGTCGGAGATGGCATTCGAATTCTACGAGCTGGTATTTATCAAATCAGTTATACATTAACAATTAGTCTTGATAACTCACCTGTTGCACCAGAAGCTGGTCGTTTCTTCTTATCATTAAATACGCCAGCTAACATTATTCCTGGATCAGGTACAGCAGTTCGTTCTAACGTTATTGGTACTGGTGAAGTAGATGTATCCAGTGGTGTTATTCTTATTAACTTAAATCCTGGTGACTTAATTCAAATTGTGCCAGTTCAGTTAATTGGAACTGTAGACATCCGCGCAGCAGCATTAACAGTTGCACAAATTAGTTAGTAAAAAGCGGTATTTCTAATACAGAAATACCGCTTTTTATATAATAAAAAACACTCACAGTAGCATGAGTGTTTCATTCTTCATATTGTTTTATTGCGTTCTTCTTTTTCCCACAATTGCATCCCTTTTTCTTCACAAATCCTTGTTGTTGTAATTGTTCTTGATATGCCTGTTGTTGTGCTTGGTGTTGTTGCTGTATATGATACCACTGCTGCAGGTCATATGAATTTTGCCTTGGATTATTGCTCACAGCAAACATCTCCTCTACTGTCAATTCTGTCTATTTACTATATGAACAACTCTTTATTTCCGTTCCCTGATTCTTTTAAACTCCGCTTTTTCTCTTATTATGAAAAAATATTATTCTCCCATAAAATATCCTGTAACCGTTTCAATGATTGCTGCTGCACCTGCAATGGCTAATAATGCAAGTAACGGCTCCGCAATGATAGGAATCCAATTATATAAAACTAATAAAAAAGCACTAACCCATACACCTGTACACCAATAACAGCTTAACAATTCACCAATCCACTTTCTTAATCCTTTACCTTTTACTTTTGTAAATGTTGATACACTTCCATCCGGCTCCGTAATCTCTAATTCATCAATAAATGGTCTTCGCAAAAAGGCTGTTATTTTATCATATACAATTAAACGAGTGAGCCTAAAAGCAGCTAACGCAAAAATAAAAAATAAAAGCCAGCTTGTAAACAGCATAATTCCACCTTCCCTTATCCTCTTTCGCCTATTTAAAAAAAAAGGTCTTGAGATTGTGACCAAATCTCCTCGACTCCAATATCTTATTAATGTAAATACAAACAAGAAGATAAGGAGTGACATTAATGAGTTGTAACGAAAATAAACACCATGGCTCTTCTCATTGTGTAGTTGACGTTGTAAAATTCATCAATGAATTACAAGATTGTTCTACAACAACATGTGGATCTGGTTGTGAAATCCCATTCTTAGGTGCACACAATACTGCATCAGTAGCTAATACACGCCCTTTTATTTTATACACAAAAACTGGAGAACCTTTTGAAGCATTCGCACCATCTGCAAGCCTTACTAGCTGCCGATCTCCAATTTTCCGTGTGGAAAGTGTAGATGACGATAGCTGTGCTGTACTACGTGTATTAACTGTAGTTTTAGGTGACAGTTCTCCGGTACCACCTGGTGACGATCCAATTTGTACGTTTTTAGCTGTACCAAATGCAAGATTAATATCTACAACTACTTGTATTACTGTTGATTTAAGCTGTTTCTGTGCGATTCAATGCTTACGCGACGTTTCTATCGTTAAGTAAACTAAAAAACTATTGGGGTGGTAGAAGCTTTCTACCACCTTTACATATTTAAAAGCCAGCCATACTAATCGATTGGATATCATCTATAGACAACCTAATATCTCTCATACTATTTTGCGGCATAATAGATACAATGCCATTACGATACGATATGATCGATCCAACATAAGAAACTGTAGTTGTTTTTATTCTGCACCTTACTTTCGGAATATAATGAGGGCGGTTTAATAAAAAATGAATTTTTTCATCATTATTCATATCCTTAAATGATTTATTATACGGGACAGTTCTTACTGGTTCTTGTTGTTCTTGTTGTTCTTGCTCTTCTTGCTCTTCTTGCTCTTCTTGCTCTTCTTGCTCTTCTTGCTCTTCTTGCTCTTCTTGTTCTGCGTGTTCTTCTTTTTCTTCTTCTATTTTTTCTTCCCCTTGCTGCTCTTCTTGTTGTTCTTGTTCTGTTACCTCTTCCACAGCACCGCTTACAATATTTTCATGTCTATTACTTTGCTCTTTTTGATCTTCATTTTCAAAGTTTGTCAGGATAATCCTTTTTATTTTCGGTGCAGCAAGTTCTAAACTTACTTGCGCAATATATAACAACGGTTTTCCAACTGTTGAACTTTTATTTTTATTCTTCACACTCGTCCCTCCCACTTCCATACGTAGCTGAATAAATCGTGTACTATTATAGTTATATTCATCACGTGGCAAGAACTTTCGTTAAAAATCGTTCTTTCTCAGAACAAATAAAAAGGACAATCTCAGCATTTAGAGATTGTCCTTTAAAAATTAATATTCTATTTATCCTAGGATATGATACCCTGAATCAACGTGAATGTTTTCTCCTGTTACTCCACGTGCTAAATCACTGAATAGGAATACTGCTGTATCGCCAACTTCTTCTGGAGTTGTTGTACGACGAAGTGGTGCGCGCTCCTCAATTTCTCTTAAGATTGAGTTGAAATCGCCTACACCTTTTGCAGACAACGTACGAATTGGTCCTGCAGAAATAGCGTTGACACGAATACCATGTTGACCTAAATCGTTCGCTAAATATTTCACGCTCGCTTCTAATGAAGCTTTCGCAACACCCATAACGTTATAATTTTTCACAACGCGCTCGCCGCCAAGGTATGTTAACGTTAAAATATTTCCGCCTTCTGTCATTACTTTCTTCGCTTCTCTTGCTACAGCTGTTAAAGAGAATGCACTAATATTTTGTGCAAGTAAAAATCCATCGCGAGAAGTATCTACAAATTCACCTTTTAAGTCATCGCGATTTGCAAAAGCAATACAATGTGCTACACCGTGAATAGTACCTACTTCTTGTTTAATTGTTTCAAAGCAAGCTGTAAGTTCCTCATCATTCGTTACATCACAAGGTAATACAAGTGATTCTTGTCCTTCTAATGTGTCCGCTAATTCACGAACGTTTCTTTCTAAACGTTCTCCTGCATATGTGAATATTAATTTTGCACCTGCATTATGCAAAGAGCGAGCAATTCCCCATGCAATACTTCTTTGGTTCGCAACGCCCATAACAACAAATGTTTTCCCTTGTAATAGTTCCATGATATATCCTCCCAGAAATACTTATACTTGTTATTAGTACCTGATACTATAATTATAGTACCATAAAACCGCTTAAAGGCAAACAAAAAAGTCATTAACAGAAATTTGTTAATGACTTTTGGTTTCTATAAAAAACCGCTCTAATCCTTCTTCCCAAGAAGGCATTTGTGAAAAACCATTTAATCGTAGCATGTTGTGTTGAAAAATAGAATATTTGGGCCTCGCAGCTGCAGCCCCGAATTCTTCCGTTGAAACAGGTAATACATGCACTTTCATATTTGCATACGAAAATATCTTTTGTGCAAATTCAAACCAAGAGCATGAGCCTCTGTTTGATACGTGGTATGTACCGTATAAAGAAGTATGAATGAGCTTATTAATAACCATATTTAAATCCGCCACATACGTAGGCGAGCCAACTTGATCCGCTACAACAGATATTTCATCTCTTTCTTTTCCTAATCGCATCATCGTTTTCACGAAATTTTTTCCATATTTACCATATAGCCACGATGTGCGAACGATAAAATATTTATTATGTAACTCTTTGACGAACTGCTCCCCCGCATACTTAGAGGCTCCATATATATTTATCGGCGCTGGACTATGAAATTCGTCGTATCCATCTGGTCTAGCGCCTTGAAATACATAATCAGTACTAATATAAACTAGCTTCGCCCCTACTAATTGTGAAGCAACCGCTACATTTCTAGCCCCGATTGCATTTATTCTATATGCAAGATCCTGTTCTTTCTCCGCATGATCTACTTTCGTATAGGCAGCACAATGAATAATTATATGTGGTTTTATTTCTTGTACCACTTGTTGTATTCGGGATATATTTGTCACATCTAATAACTTTTTATCAAATGGATATATATCATATTCTTCAGAGTTTAACTCTTCAAATAGTTGCTTTCCTAATTGACCGTTTGCTCCTGTTATGATAACCCTCTCTTTCATGTAACATGCCCCTTACTGGTCTTTTAGTGGTTTCCACCATTCCTTATTCTTTTCATACCATTTCACCGTCTCTTGTAATCCTTGTTCAAACGTATATTTCGGTTCCCAATCAAATTCATTCTTCATTTTCTCTGCATCAATCGCATAACGACGATCGTGCCCTAAACGATCTGTAACATATTCAATGTCTTTTTTTGTTTTTCCTAAAAGAGTAATAATTTGTTCCACAACTTCTACATTTGTTTTTTCATTATTTCCACCTATATTATATACTTCTCCTACACGTCCCTTATGCAAAACAACGTCAATCGCACTGCAATGATCCGTTACATGTAACCAATCTCTTACATTTAAACCATCACCATATAACGGTAGTTTTTTTCCTTCTAGTGCATTCGTAACCATTAATGGAATTAATTTTTCAGGATACTGGTACGGTCCATAATTGTTAGAACAACGCGTTACTATAACCGGTAATTGATATGTTTTATAGTAAGATAGAGCTATCATGTCCGCGCTCGCCTTACTTGAAGAATATGGACTATTTGGAGCTAACGGCGTTTTCTCTGTGAACTTCCCTGTTTTTCCTAAAGAGCCATACACTTCATCCGTTGATACTTGCACAAATTTTATATGCGAATATTTTTTAACTAGTTCTAATAAAGTGACCGTCCCAATTACATTTGTATCATAAAAAGGAATCGGATTTTCAATACTACGGTCCACATGTGATTCAGCTGCAAAATTTACAATCACTTGTACGTCCCGCTCTTTTATAACGTGTTCTAATAGCTCTCCATTTTGAATTTCTCCCTTTACAAAAAAGTAATTCGGGTGATTCTGAAGAGATTTTACATTATTTAAATTCCCGCTATATGTTAATGCATCGTAATTAATAATTTTATATGATTCATAACTTTGTAGCATGTAATGAACGAAATTACTTCCAATAAATCCAGCCCCACCTGTTACTAATATATTCATAAACAACGCTCCTACTTAAAAACTATCTTCATATTCCTCTAATAATGGTAATATCTGATCCTTATCGGACAATATAGGATCGGTTACTGGCCAAGGAATTGCTAGATCTTTATCTTCCCAAAGTAATCCAGAGTCATGCTCTGCGCTATAATATTCATCTACTTTATACATAACGATAGTATGCGGGACAAGCGTGCAAAATCCATGTGCAAACCCTCTTGGCACTAGTAATTGCCGATGGTTATCTGCACTTAAAATATACCCTTTCCATTGTTTAAATGTTGGTGATTTTTTTCGTAAATCAACGATAACATCATAAATTGCCCCTTGCATAACTTGAATGAGTTTCGTTTGTGCTTTCGGTTTTTTTTGAAAGTGTAGTCCTCGAATCGTTCCAGCCTTAGCCGAATAAGATACGTTATCCTGTACAAATGAATACGTAATCCCTAATGTTTCTAGCACCTGCTTATTATAACTCTCTGAAAAAAAACCACGCTCGTCTCCAAATAACCTCGGTTCTAACAATTTTGCATCGGTAAAATTTGTTTCTACAACTTTCATATTCTCACCTATTCTCCGTTAAACTGTTTCCCAAAATTAATACCCCGTGCTAACGTATTCGCCTTTTGAAGCGAAGCATGAGTTCCCGCATCAGTCCACCAGCCGCTCATTTCATTATAAGTAAGTACCCCTCGTTTTAAATACCAATTATTTATATCTGTAATTTCAAGTTCTCCCCGTGCAGAAGGTTTTAATTCTTTAATATAAGGAAAGACTTTCGAATCATACAAATAAATTCCCGTAACCGCATAAGAACTTTTCGGCTCTTTCGGCTTTTCTTCAATTTCAACTATTTTTCGGTTTTGAATATGTGCTACGCCAAATCTTTCGGGATCTTCTACAGATTGCAATAGCACTTTCGCACCTTCTTTTTGATTTGCAAACTCTTCAACATACGGAAGAATATCATCTGAAAAAATATTATCCCCTAATATAACTACCATACGATCATTCCCGACGAAATCTTCACAAAGCCCTAACGCCTGTGCAATACCGCCTGCTTTATCTTGCACACGATACGTAAAGGACACTCCAAATTCATGACCACTTCCTAAAAAGCTAACAACATCCCCCATATGCTCTTTACCTGTAATAATCATAATATCTGTAATATCACATTGTTTTAGCTTATATACCGCATGATAAATCATCGGATACCGACCAACAGGAAGTAAATGTTTATTCGTTACTTTCGTTATTGGATATAATCTCGATCCAGTACCACCTGCTAAAATAATTCCTTTCACTTTGCATCTCTCCTTTATGATGGAGATAATATATCTTTGTAATGTTCTACAAACACTTTCCGGTACTTCTCATATGTATCCGCATCAAACTCATCCCCGTTGTAATGAATACACCATAAATTTGCTTGATTTGGGATACCGATTAAATAACCAGCCCTTTGAAACTCTAAAGACTGTGATATATCATAAAAGTGAAACCCTTGAAACAAATCTTCTCGCCACGGAATATCATACTGCGTTGCCATGAATAAACCATCAATTGCCTGAACTGACAAAAATGGTTGATTACCATAAAAAACCTGATCTAAATTTAATAATTGATAATTCTGTCTTCTATACTCAATCACTTTCCCTACTAAATTTTTTCCTTCCCACCATATCCCGTTATTCGGTAAAAACTGAGCCCCAGCGACTCCTATTAAACCAAGCTTTTCATTTTCTTTAAAAAGAGATATAAGTGTAGAAAACATGTCTCGATTAATAAGATATGTATCTTGATGTATATACACTTTGTATTTCGCTGGATATGAAAGGGCTCGGTTGTATGCACTTGCCATACTTTGCGCATCTCGTATCGGAAAAATTTGCACGACATAACCAGGGGGAACAAAAATATTTCTTATTTGGCTCTCACATTGTTTGAAAAGCTCCTCATTATTTACACAAACAACGACTAATATTGTATGATCTTTCATTTTTGTCCCCCCTTTTATTCTTCCTTATTTATATCTGACATATAGTGTTCCACAAATATTTTTCGATACTTTTCATAGTTCGTCATATTCACATCAAAATGATAATGGATACACCAAGCATCGCGCTGTACAGGTACACCAACTGTATATCCTGCTTTTTTAAATTCAAACGATTGAGATACATCATAAAAATCAAATCCGTCAAATAAGTCTTCTCGCCACGGAACATCATATTGTGTCGCCATTAATAAACCATCAATACATTCTACAGGAATAAATGTTTTTGATTCATGATACGGTTGTTCTAAACTTGCCATATAAAACAAATCATTCATATAACCAATGACCTTCCCTACAATTCCACGCCCTTCGTTCCATACACCAGTCGGAGGAACATATTGCGCTCCAACCATCCCAATCATCCCAAGGTTTTCATGTTCCTCAAATAATTGAAGTAATCCGTATAAAAAAGCCCTATTTATAATAAAAACATCTTGATGTAAATAAACTTTATACTTCGCAGGATGCGAAATGGCTTGATTGTATCCACTCGTCATACTTTTCGCATTTCGAATCGGCATAAATTGGACAATATATCCTGGCGGTACTAACAATTGCAATATATGTCGCACGCAGTTTGCATACAATTTCCGATCATTTATACATGTAACAAATAATATTGTTTTGTCTGCAGCACTCATAATTGTGATTTTTCAGCTTCAATAATATACTGAAATACAACTGTCTCAGCCATGAAGCCACTTCCAAGACGATATTTTTTACAAATTCCATATAACTCCTCAATAAGTGGTTCATACATTTTATGATCAACATATACACGATCTACTTTACTAATTGAATATCCTGCTTTTAAAAACATTCTTAGCATTTCATTGAATGTAAAGAAACGAATATGTGTTTTATCTAATAAACCATATTCTGTATACGTCCAATTTCCAGCAAGTAAGGGAGCTAATACTGAAATATGAGCAACGTTTGGTATACTTGCTAAAATCACACCATTTTGCTTTATATATGGCTTTACTTTTTCTATTACAGCCCACGGATCAAATAAATGCTCTAATACATCCCCAAATATGACGCAATCAAATTGCCCCTCCTCATAAGGAAGATCTATTTTTTCTATATCCCCTAAAATAACATGATCTAGTCTTTCTTTCGCTTTTTCTGCCGCCTCTGGAAATGCCTCAATTCCTGATACACGTGTACCATTTTCTTTAATAGCCGCTCCCAATGCACCGCTCGAGCAACCAATATCAAGAACTTCTTTCCATTCCTTTTTTATATGCTTTAATAAATTCGGATTCGCTGCATTATAATAATGCTCGGATTTTTCTTCATATAAAGAACTTTTTTCGCGATTCATTTCACACACTCCTTATGCAAATTGAATTAGAAATATAAATCTCATATGAATTCTATAAAGTGCAGATTTTTTTCATCCCCCAATGATTATTAGCCCGCAAATAGCAGTATAAAATCTTTTATTTATATTGGTTACGTTACTGATACTCTAATATATAACCAATCTATTAGAGTTAGAATAGCGATAAATCATTTCTAAGAAACGAAACCTATTACACTTTATATGGTTTATCAAAAACTCCCCGAAAATATTTACGGTTATATTCAATTGCAGCATTATTCGGAACATAAGAAGCTGCTAATTCATTGTAATAATACGCTTTATCCTGCTCCCCTAACCTGCTATAACAAATACACATTTGTAAATAGGGTAGCCATGTGTAGCTAGCTGGACTATGGAAAGGGCTTTCCGTTGCCATTGGTACTTCCGTAGCAAGTTTAAACCAAAATATCGCTTCATTATATTTTTCTTGTTCCATATATATATATCCTATTCTTGTACAATTCTCTCCTCTAGGGACGTCATACCGAAACGACTTCACACAAGATTCGATTGCCTTCTCCCACATTCCGAGCTTCGCATAGCAATCTCCTAGCTTACCACATGCATAAATTTTTTCTTCATACCATCCTTCGTCTTGATTAAGAAATGTTTCATATAGAAGAACTGCATCATCATATTTTTGGTTATCCGTAGATTCATTTGCGTAATAAAATAAATCTCTCGGACTCAATTCTTCACCTGCAGCTACAGTATTTTGAAAAATTTTCAAATTACGATCTGTTACTTTTTTTTCTTTTTTATGTGTAATAGCAACATTACTACTAAAAACCTCACCAGAAATAGCCAAATACTCATGAACCTTTCCAAACCATTGAAATTGTTTTTCACGCTTTACAAGTCGATTTCTTTTTGTACAATATAAAGGTTTCCCGTTAGAATCCATTGCAAGGTGATAAGGCATCGAAACAGCATCAATTTTAGGATCTAATTCTCTTTTTAAAAGTTTCAATGCTTCTTGAGCATCTTCTAATAATACGTCATCTGCATCTAGCCACAATATATACTCTTGCGTCGCTTTTGAAAAAGAAAAATTTCTTGCTGCTGCAAAATCATCAATCCACTGGAAATCATATATGTTAGAAGTGTAGTTCTCTACGATTTCTTTCGTTCGATCGACGGAACCTGTATCAACTACTATAATTTCATCCACAATTTTTTCAACTGTTTCTAAACAACGGGCTATTGTCTCCTCCTCATCTCGAACAATCATACATAAACTAATTGTAATTCCTTGCTTGTTCAACATAATCACCCTCTTCCAAATCAATCATATGTTATACATATACTAAACTTTCCATTTTTTTAAATTGTTCAAGTAGTTTAAGATTTCTTTTCAATAATTCAAATGTCCGTGTCATTTTCTTTCGGTTTTGCATCTACTATATAATGAACGCTTTATGGAGGTGAATTTATGTCAAATAATAATTATTCAAATGGATTAAATCCCGATGAATCTTTATCTGCTAGTGCATTTGACCCTAATCTTGTAGGACCTACATTACCACCGATACCACCGTTTACCCTTCCGACTGGGCCAACCGGGCCTACTGGACCGACTGGACCTACGGGGCCTACTGTACCTACCGGGACTACTGGACCGACTGGACCTACGGGGCCTACTGGACCGACTGGACCGACTGGACCGACTGGTGTCACTGGGACTACTGGACCTACGGGGCCTACTGGTGACACTGGGGCTACTGGACCTACGGGGCCTACTGGTGACACTGGAGCTACTGGACCTACGGGGCCTACTGGGGCTACTGGGGCTACTGGACCGACTGGACCTACTGGCCCATCCGGACTAGGACTTCCAGCAGGATTGTATGCATTTAACTCCGCTGGAATTTCTTTAGATCTTGGACTTAATGCTCCAGTACCATTTAATACTGTTGGATCTCAGTTTGGTACAGCAATTTCTCAATTAGATGCTGATACTTTCGTTATTGCTGAAACTGGATTCTATAAAATCACTGTTATCGTATATACTGCGGCAATAAGTGTATTAGGGGGGCTTACAATCCAAGTAAATGGGGTATCTGTACCAGGTACTGGGGCTACTTTAATCTCAGTTGGAGCACCTATCGTTGTTCAAGCAATTACGCAAATTACGACAACTCCATCATTAGTTGAAGTAATCGTTACAGGACTTGGGCTATCATTAGCTCTTGGTACAAATGCATCTATTATTATTGAAAAAGTTGCTTAATTTTTTACTTAGCAGTAAAACTGTTATCAGTTTTACTGCTTTTTCAATTTTAAATTCAATCATGAAACATTCGCTATCTACATAATCATATTGTTGTATGACATTTTGCAGGAGGCACAAATATGGAAAGTAAATCTGCTGTTCAGCTTTATCTCGAATTGCTAAAGAAGACAATTTTATTTGAAATATGGTTGGAATATGAGGCATACTTACCCGCATCTCTACATATTTCGAAAGAACTAGAATTCGAACCAGTTACAGTCCCCCTCCCTTTATTCATTAAGCAATATGCTGAAAACCATAACTTAAAAATTGTAAAACCAAATGTTTCAAAAAGTGAACGTCATGATGGAATGGATTGGCCAAGAGCAGCACATAGCATGATTGGTCGAGAACGTATGAACCAATTACAAGAGGCAATGGAAACCGTTGTTCGTGAAAATATAGAAGGAGATTTTATTGAAACAGGTGTATGGCGCGGAGGATCATGCATTTTTATGAATGGTTTTTTACAAGCAAACAACATTACGAATCGTAATGTGTGGGTCGCAGATTCATTTGAAGGTTTGCCAGCACCGAATCTAGAACAATATCCAAAAGATTACGGTGATTATTTACACACATTCGATTACTTACGCGTCTCTTTAGAACAAGTACAAGAGAATTTCAAAAAATATGATTTACTAAATGATCAAGTGAAATTTTTAAAAGGCTGGTTTAAAGATACTTTACCAACAGCACCAATTGAAAAAATAGCAATTGCACGGCTTGATGGTGATATGTACGAATCTACAATGGATGGTCTCGTGAACTTATATGATAAAGTTTCTAAAGGTGGCTATATAATTATCGATGACTACGGGCTACCGCCATGCGCTGAGGCTGTGACAGACTTTAGAAATCAACGGAATTTAAAAGCCCCTATTACTAAAATTGATGTATTTGGCGTTTATTGGAGAAAAGAATAAAAAAAGATTTAATCTATAGGAGATTCCATTTCTACTCATCCTTCTCTCACTTCTAATCCAATTAAGTATTCTTTTTCGGAATCTCCTTACATATAACAATGGTTTTCCTGTGTTCTCTCACTACAAATTGAAAATTTTATTAATAGATTTACTGCATCTTCTCATACAAGAAAGGGGTATACTCATGAGCGAACTTAACAAAGAAATGACTTTACTCCCCCCTCCTGAACTCGTCCAGTATGTAGGTGGCGACTTCAAAAAAGTTGGAAAAGAGTTCCTAAAGCATTTTATTCAAATTGGCGCTTTAAAATCAAATGAAAAAGTATTAGATGTAGGCTGCGGCGTCGGCCGAATGGCTGTACCATTATTGAATTACTTAAATGATGATGGAGCGTATTATGGATTTGATTTGTTTAAAGATGGAATTATTTGGTGTCAAAATAACATTTCAACTATGCGTAATAATTTTCACTTTGAACATGTTGACATATACAATCAATTCTATAATCCAGAAGGAACAGAAGATGCCTCTCAATATCGTTTTCCCTATGAAGATGGGACATTCGATTTTATCTTTTTAACTTCTGTATTTACACATCTTCTCCCAAAAGAATTAGAACATTACGTATCTGAAATTGTACGTGTATTAAAAAAAGACGGGAGATGTTTCATTACATTCTTTCTAATAAATCCTGAATCGTCCTATTATTTAAATGCAGGACAAAGTACATTAGGTTTTTATCATCGAATTGAAAATTGCTACGTTGTGAATAAAGATATTCCAAATTTTGCAGTTGCTTATCCTGAGACAGATATTTGCAATCTATTGAATAAGTACGGCCTAGAAATAATCAATAAGCCGCATTACGGTTTATGGTGCGGCAGACATGAATATACAAGTTACCAAGATATTGTTCTTACAAAAAAAAACTTCTGAAAGGAAGTTATGTATGATGAATGAAAAAAATCTACCTCTCGTTTCCATCCTTATTCCCACTTATAATCGGCCTCATTATTTTAAAATTGCTCTAGAAAGTGCATTGGCACAAACTTATTCAAATATTGAAATCATTATCGGAGATGATAGTACAAATGATGAAACAGCAACTTTAATACGCGAACAATACTTACCAAATTATAAAAATATAACATACATTCGAAATATCCCTACTCTAGGACAATTTCACAATGACCTTATGCTCATAGAAAAATCAAATGGTGAGTATATAAATTTTTTAATGGACGATGACGTGTTTTATAAGCATAAAATACAAAAAATGATGACCTATTTTGAGCAAGATCCCAATAAAAATCTTGCTCTTGTTACTTCTTATCGAGTACGTATTGATGATCATGGAAATCTAATAGGTGATTCCCATCCAACACAAAGGTTATATAGTGAAGACACTCCATTAAACGGGATATTTTTAGGTAATTGGATGTTAAAGGGCGGGCACAATATTATCGGTGAGCCTACAACTACTTTGTTCCGAAAAGAATTGCTCACTGATCCTTTTGGTACTCTTAAAGAGCGACAATATTCTTGTAGTGTTGATATGGCCTCATGGATTTCTTTACTTTCTAAAGGAAATGCAATATACATTTCTGAGCCTTTAAGTCAATTTCGCTACCATGCTGGACAACAAATACACAATAAGCTCCTTCAAGGTTGTGAAGATTTCACACACCTCGTTATAACAGCAAAAGAATATGGCTTTTTACAAAATACTACGGACTATAGAGCAGCTCTACTTAGTGCTTACCAATGGTGTAAAAGTTCCTTAAAATACTATCTTCATCAACTAGATATTTTTCCTGACGCACATGTACGTCTTTCCCATTGTTTGGATATAATTATTAAAGAGTTAAACAATTAAATTACTCTGCAAAATTAAAAGTGTATGGGCTATATGCGAATCATTCGTATAGTTCATACATTCTTTCTCATACTATAAAATCCATTACTATAAAGAGCATTAGAAAGGAATACCTACATTGAAAGATCCAAATTCTCAATATCAAATAGACTACGTATTACTATTTATTTTATTTGCCATTGGGATTGTTAGTTGTTGTGCTATTGCAAGTGCGCAAGCCTCTTTACCGCCATTTTTACAAAACGTCAATTTTGTACTAAAGCAAATCCAATGGTATTTCATTGGATTTATAGCCATTGGTGTTATTATGATTATCGATTTCGATCGTTATCAAAAAATTGCTTGGTATTTGTATAGCTTTGCAATGGTACTACTTATTGGACTAGAACTTCAAGTACCAGGTGCCGTTACAATTAAAGGTGCTACCGCTTGGTACAGGCTCCCAGGCATCGGGAATTTTCAGCCTTCTGAAATTATGAAATTGTTTTTAATTATCGTCATTGGAAGAATTATAGCAAATCATAATGAGAAATATTTTCCCCGAACAATGCGTGATGATTTTTTATTACTTGGAAAAATATTTGCGACAAGCTTGCCACCACTACTACTTATTGCAAAAGAACCAGATTTAGGAAACACAATGGTCATTTCAGCGATGCTTGCAGCAATGATACTAGTTTCTGGCATACGATGGCGTTTTATTTTCGGATTAGTTTCAGGTACTTTCGTTGCTGGATCTACATTAATATATATTTTTTTTACTCACACAGATTTCTTTAAAGCACACATTTTAAAAGAATATCAATTAAATCGCTTCTACGGATGGTTAGCACCTTACAAATATGATGCACAAGGCTATCAATTAAGACAAGCATTCTTAGCGACTGGATCCGGAGAAATGCAAGGAAAAGGGTGGGAAAATGGACAAGTATATTTTCCAGAACCACATACAGATTTTATTTTCACTAATGTCGCTGAACAATTTGGATTTCTAGGCGCAAGTGTCATTATTTCTCTTTTTTTCTTACTCATTTTTCGAATGATTCATATTGCTTTAGAAAGTAATGACCCCTTCGGTAGTTACATTTGCGCTGGTACAATCGGAATGTTTACTTTCCAAGTATTCCAAAATATCGGGATGACAATCGGATTACTTCCCATTACAGGGATAACATTACCTCTTATGAGTTACGGAGGAAGTTCACTGCTTACATACATGATTGCGATTGGATTCATTTTAAATGTTCGCTCAAGAACGAAAATCTTTATGTTTAAATGAACAACACAAAAACGCTATATTTTTATCTCTATCCTTTTTTAGATATACTAATGAAAAATACGATGGAGGTTTAAATATGAAATATGACATTATAGGAGATATTCATGGATGCTTCCAAGAGTTTCAAAATTTAACAGAGAAGCTAGGATATAACTGGAGTAGCGGTCTACCGGTTCACCCTGACCAACGTAAACTTGCATTCGTTGGCGATATTACAGACCGTGGTCCTCATTCATTACGTATGATTGAAATTGTATGGGAACTTGTCATACATAGAAAAGAAGCTTATTACGCTCCTGGAAATCACTGTAATAAACTATATCGATTTTTCCTTGGGCGTAATGTAACAGTCGCTCACGGACTTGAAACAACTGTTGCTGAATATGAGGCACTTCCTTCTCATAAGCAAAACATTATAAAAGAAAAGTTTATCACTCTTTATGAACAATCACCGCTCTACCACATACTAGATGAAAAAAGAGTAATCGTATGTCACGCTGGGATTCGGCAAGATTACATAGGAAGACGAGATAAAAAAGTACAAACCTTTGTATTATATGGCGATATTACAGGAGAAAAGCATGCCGATGGCTCACCTGTCCGTCGCGATTGGGCGCAAGAGTACAAGGGGCAAGCTTGGATTGTATATGGACATACACCAGTAGCAGAACCTCGATTCGTCAATCAGACAGTCAATATTGATACTGGTGCTGTATTTGGTGGCAAATTAACCGGATTACGTTATCCTGAAATGGAGACTATCTCTGTCCCTTCTTCGTTACCTTTTGTCGCTGAGAAATTCCGTCCAATTTCATAACTACCTTACTTAGCATTATTTAGGCAGATTTCATATAAAACTAGGTAAAGTAATTAAAAAAAGATGCAATAAAGTGCATCTTTTTTTAATTACCCTACATATAATGTCGCAGGAGGTGACAGAATGAAGAAAAAATCTTCTAAACAAAAAAGAAAATTTCCCCCTTTATATCTGCCCATGTACGGAATTAACAACTGGTGTAGTATTCGGGCTGCAGCGATAGAAGAACTGGAAGAACAAGAGTCATCAAAAAAAAGCAAAGTAAAACCAACATATGTCTCTTTAGAAAATGCTGTGATGAGCCGCATAATCGATCGTAAAAAAATAAAGATGAAACAAAAAAATAAACAGCTCTCAAATCAAGATGAACAGGTACTACATTCTAACCAAACAGAAGAAAAGGCCGAAGAAAATATTTCTGTAGCAATAAATAAAAAAGTGGAACCAGAAATTCCAGCTGCTATTATAAACAAAGTAAAAAAAATAAAAGAGGCATTGGCTTCATCGAATGATATACAAACTGAAAAACCACTCATAATTGAGACACCTACACCTGAAAATACAAAAGTTAAAAGGGGCGGCCGATATGCATATGCGGAGGGGCTTCACTCTCATGCGGAGGGCATGGCAGCACATGCGGAAGGCTTATTAACACACGCAAAAGGTTCTTTCTCTCATGCAGAAGGATCAAACTCAAAAGCAACCGGACATAGTTCGCATAGTGAGGGAAGTGAAACGACAGCAAGCGGTGCTTATTCTCATGCGGAGGGTAAACAGACGATTGCTTTAGGCGAAGCAGCACACGCAGAAGGAACCGCAACTATCGCTAACGGATCCTCTTCTCATGCGGAAGGTCATCATACATCAACAGCTCATTTTGCAGGTAGCCATATTATGGGGCGCTTCGGCACTGCAGAAGAAGCTTATTCTTGGTTTATTGCAAATGGTGTAAACGACACCGACCATAATATCGGGGCTAAATGGCTCGCCCATAATGGAGAAATGTACATTGAGGGCGCGTCTTACAATGCAAGCGGAACGGATTTTGCACAAATGTTTGAAACAGAAGGTCATAAACCTATTGATGTCGGTTATTTCGTTGCATTTAGTAGCGAAGAAAAAATTCGGATAGCTACTTCACACGATTCTTTCATTTTAGGAATATCTAGTGCAACCCCTGCACTTATAGGAAATAGCGGGGCTTTAAGTTGGCAAAAACGCTATAAAACAGATAACTTTGGAAAACGCCAATATGTATGGACGGAAACAGAAGAAATACAACCTCTTTTAAATACAGAATGGGATCCAGCTTGCAAATATGTAGCAAGAAAAGATCGCGCCGAGTGGCTTCCTGTCGGATTAATTGGACAAATGTTAGTACGTGATGACGGCACTTGCGAAGCACATGGATATTGTCGTCCAAATGACAATGGCATTGCTACAAAAGCCGAAAGTGGATTTTTCGTTATAAAGCGTACGGGCGAAAACCAAATTTTAATATTATTCCGCTAAGAAAAAAGGGAACAAAATTCTTTATAATATAAGAATTTTGTTCCCTTTTTAAGTATGCCGCAACACTTCTTGCATATCGCTTGGAAGCTTTATAGTGAAAGACATCTCTTTCTCTAAAATAGGATGATAAAACGTCAAAGATTTACTATGAAGTGCTTGCCGTTTCATTTCATCCCTTCTCCCTCCATATAAGCTATCACCAAGTAATGGATGTCCTATATGAGCCATATGCACACGAATTTGATGCGTTCTTCCTGTCTCAAGCTCAAGCCCTACATGTGTCTTATCATATGTACTATCAATTACTTTAAAATGAGTAACTGCCCTTTGTCCATCTTCACAAACCGTTCGCTCAATAATGCTATCAGATTTTCGACCAATTGGTGCATCAATCATTCCTTCTCGTTCTACAATCTTTCCGTGAACAATTGCTTCATACGTTCGTTTCACAGCTTTTTGTTGATGCTGCTTCGATAAAAGATGATGCACGAAACGATTTTTTGCAATAAGCATAAGCCCTGAAGTATCACGATCTAACCGTGTTACAATGTGCACTGTACTTGCAAGATGCTGCTTATCATAATGAGATAAAATCGCATTGGCAACACTCCCTGTCGGATGTTCTCTAGACGGAATCGTTGACATGTTCGCCTCTTTATCAATGATAAGAACCGCATCATCTTCATATACAATGCATAAAGGGATATCTTCTGCCATCATCCCTTCACTTCTTTCCTCGACTGGAAAAAAGACACTTAATTCTTCACCAGCGCGCAACTGATGACGAACACTCGCATGTTGACTATTTACTTCAATTGCCCCGCCGTGAAACTTTATATCCGTTAAAGCGGCTTTAGAAATACCTTTCGTTTTCAAAAATTCCCTAACTAAAGTTCCCTCTTCAGCCAGCCCTATATCCCATTTCAATGTAAATCTGTTCAAATATATAACCCTTTCTATTTATCTGCAACAAACGAGTCACGAACTCGTTTCCAGAACGGGAACGGGCGGAAACGAACAAATCGTACTTTCTCGTTTGCGACGCGATACTGGATTGATTTCACATCTTGATGGACCATTGTTAAATGATCCACTGTAATTTGTAAGTTCATTCCTGCAGCCGGCTTTAACACACATGTATGATGCTTCGGCAATACGAGTGGCGATCCTACAGTACGAAACACACGATTGTTAATGGACGCCATTTCTGCAATTTGAATCGCTTCAATAGATGGGTGAATAATTGCTCCGCCAAGCGCTTTATTATACGCAGTACTTCCTGAAGGAGTAGAAATACAAAGACCGTCCCCGCGGAATGTTTCAAAATATTCTCCGCGTATTTCTACTTCTGTTACTAATGTACCTTCTGCACTTTTTACAGTCGCCTCATTCATCGCTAAATACTGTGACTCTTTACTTCCATTCACATAGCGAATAATAACTTCTAAAAGCGGATATTCCACCACTTGGAATGGTGTTTTTGCAATCGCAATTACTAATTTCTCTACTTCTGTCGGTAACCAATCTGCATAGAAACCTAAATGTCCTGTATGTACACCAACAAATGCTGTTTCATCCAATCGATTATAATAACGATGAAACGCATACAAAAGCGTTCCATCTCCCCCAACAGAAATTACAATATCGGGTTCCTTTTCATCCATTATAAATCCAAAATCTAGCAAGTACTCTTTCATCGTGCTTGCCAGTGTATCTGATGATTGATCTCCCTTTGACATAATTGTAAATTTCATCGCCCAACACCCTTTAGTTTATGATTCGGAATCTTTCGTTTCTTGCTTTCTTGAAAAAGCCTTTTGCGCTTCTTGAATTTCAAGACGAATAGAAGACATTTCTTCATCTAATAAAAACGCCGCTTCAGCTGCACGTTGCAAGCGTATTTTAATATCTTCAGGAAAACGTCCACTATATTTATAATTTAAAGAATGCTCAATTGTTGCCCAAAAGTTCATTGCTAGCGTGCGTATTTGGATTTCTACCAATACTTTTTGTTCACCCTGAATCGTTTGAACAGGATAACTAATGACAACATGATAAGAACGATAACCGCTATCTTTCTTTTGCGTGACATAATCACGTTCTTCCACGATTTCAAAGTCATTTCGTTTTCGAAGATATTCTACAACAGGCTTAATCTCATCAACAAATTGACACATCATTCTAAGCCCAGCAATATCCTGCATATCTTCTCTCAATCGGTCTAGCGGTACATTTCTCTTCTCCGCTTTATCAATAATACTTGCAACCGACTTTACCCTTCCTGTTACAAACTCAATTGGAGAATGCTCTGTTAACATTGCAAATTGAGTACGCATTCCTTTTAGTTTCACTTTCAGCTCTGCCACCGCTTGGTGGTAAGGTGCTAAAAATTCTTCCCAATTTCGATTCATTTCAACCACCACCAAAATCAATCCATTTGCTTATAGAAATACTTTTTCTACCCCACATCAAGATACCCACCGAAAAACTTATACAAAGCTTTATAAATCAACTGGCATCTTATTTTCATATTTTACTGTTGCCGATAACAACCGATACAAAACGATAAGTATGTGGGCAAATTGTGGGGCCATCCCCCACTAGAAAATGCATCTGGTATAGCTATTCCTAACACACCTTTTAGTACTATTAAAAAAATTCCAAGAACAAAAAGCACAGCGTGTATAAGAAGTGCGTCCAACATTTCTTATACCGTCCGCCTACCATAACTAGGCAAACACCTGCTGTACCCTCACGCACTATTTTACCGTACGTAAGGGCTCCTAGCAACAGTTTGCTTACATTTGGCATTCTGTTGCTTTTTTGTTTAGACAAAGGAGCCTATTATTATGAAGAAACGTATTGATGTCATAGCTCAAAAAGAATCCTATCACATTTTATCCACATTTACTGATGTGGAAGAAGTAAACAAAGTAGTTAGAACATATAGAGACGTTATTCGAACGTCTGTTACACGTGCCGATGTACAAGCTAAGCTACTTACATTATTGGATATTTTAAAACGCCACAGCTGCAAATATGCAGGGTTAAGTTTCCTATGCAAAAATTCAATTGCTAACATGATAGGAGTTTCATATAAAACTGTACAACGTCTCATGAAAAAACTTGTGGATTTAGGAATAGTGAATCAAGTGGCAATGAAACGTAAAAAAGATATGCGTCAAACTGCCAATGCGATTATCATTCAACCAATTGTAGAAGAAGTGTCCGACAAGACCCCTACCGAAATGACTGAAAAGTGTCCTACCAAGAAAACAAATACTATTTCTTTAAAACAAAATATAAAAGATATACATATACGTAAAGAGGACGATATTCAATCTCATGTAAATGATAAAGATTTCATCGATTACCGTGTACCGCAATCTATGCGTATGAAATTACAAACTGCTTTTGGCCCTAAAATAATTAATGAATCATTCCAAAATGCCAGAAACATTGCGAAGAAAGCTGCTAAGAAATTTAATTTACTAGCGGATACCGATGTATTTCACAACCTTCTTGCGAATGCTTCTTCTGTCCTGTTCTCTAAAACACAGAAATTTGAGCATAACGGTACTTTGATGAAAAATCCGATTGGTTATTTTACACGCACGTTCAAAAAGATGGTCTATGATTACATCGATAGCTTTAGAGAGAAGCATATTCTT